>JAHBSS010000021.1 GCA_019639015.1 Cryobacterium sp.
CGAGTTGCACCTCGAGCGATTCGTCGAATCATGCAGAACTCACGGGCTGGGCCCAACTGAGTTGGACCGAGCACGAACGTTTTGGTTGGACGCGTTGAGGATCATGCCGCTGGAAGGTGCGTGGTTTCCGCGACTGGAAATTCAGTCGACTGAGAACTGCGTGCGGCACCTACTTTGGCTTCGACCGGCACCCCATTTGGAAACTACCGTAACGCTGCAAAGCTATCGTGGCGCGGATGTTCGCACTCTTCCAACCGTCAAAGGGCCGGATCTAGAAGCCCTATCGGCTCTTAGGGTTAAGGCCCAAGACGATGGCTTGAACGACATTGTGTTGTTGAACACTGCAGGACACATTCTTGAAACGAGTTCCGCCGCAATCCTCTGGTGGGAGGAAAACTGCTTGTGCATCCCACCCGTCAAGACCGGTTTTGAAAAGATTTCTAGCATTACCGCCAAGACCCTCATGCAGATCGCCGAGGTAGACAAGATCGAAATTTGCCAGCAGATTGCAACACCGATCGATTTGGCTGGGAAAGAGGTCTGGGTGGTGAACGCACTGCACGGCATCCGAAACGTCACACATTGGACTGATCCAATTTTTGGGGAAATCGAGCTGAACGCGGTTCAAGGTAGATTCGAGTCCTGGCAAGCGAAATATTGGTCAAAGAATCAACCACTAGGAGAGTTCTGCAGTGAATGAGCTTTTGGATTGGCTATTGAACCTAGTTCAGAGTGTTGATCCAGTCGCACGAACCCTAATTGCTGGACTCGGGATCATGTGTGAGACATCTATTTTTATCGGCCTGATAGTGCCAGGAGACACGATCGTTCTTGTTGCCAGTACTGGTGTCTCCAATTGGATGCAGTATCTCGCTTTGGTTCTTGCTGTGATCATTGGTGCTTTGTGCGGTGAGAGCATCGGGTTTGCACTTGGCAAATACTTCGGGCCAAAAATTCGGCAAAGCAAACTCGGGGTCCGAATCGGACTAGACCATTGGCATCGCGCAGAAAACTACTTGGATCGACGCGGTGGAATTGCAGTGTTTGTGTCGAGGTTTTTGCCAGTGCTGCACTCGCTTGTGCCTCTCGTTGTCGGAATGAGCACCATGCGATACCGAAAGTTCATCGCTTGGACCTTGCCTGCTTGTGCGATTTGGGCGGCTGCTTACTCTGCCGTTGGCTGGCTCGCCGCCTCAACATATCGCGAACTTTCTAACCAACTTCACTACGCCGGTTACATTTTCGTTGCCATTATTTTGTCGTTCTTATTTCTCGTGTTTTTGGGTCGAAAGATCCTGACCAAGAGTCAGGAGCGACAAATGATTCTCCCTGGTGATGGCGATGCCAACACCAGGGAGAACGATTGAGCGTTGCTAGACGAGACCCATCTTCTTGAGCCAGTCCTTCGCTACCGACTCCGCAGACGGTTTCGAAGCACCAGCGCTGATTTCGTTTAGGCTCATAAGTTCTTCAGTTGTGAGCACATTGGAAACGCGATCGCAAAGATTTGCGATGTTCACGGTGTATGAAGACTTGCTAAACAGCGGAATCACGTTTTGGGCCGCTATCAAGTGCAACGGATCCTGCAACACAACTAAATCGTTTTGCTTGATTGATGGAGTTGTCGTGTAGATGTCAGCAACTTGAATGGTGCCGTTGAGTAGATCGCTTAGCGTGCCCGGACCGCCGTAGTCATCTATCGCCTTGAACTTCCAGTCCTTCACGCCATAAACGGATTCAAGCCCGCTTCGACCATAAGATCGAGTTTCGAACTCGGTGTTGGCACCTATCGTGATAGTCGAGGCAATCGGTGCCAAATCTGCAATTGAAACCAAGTTGTTGTCGGTGGCAAATTGCTTCGTCACGACTAGTGCATCAGAGTCCTGAGCTTGCGCCGCACTTGAAGTTGTTAGATCAAGCGGGTCAAGCGCTGCTGGCAACGCGGCCATGACATCCGCGGCGGATGTAGCGGTCGCCTTAGGGTCTGCACCATAAAGCAAGTTACCCGCGTAATCGGGGATCATGTCAATCGAGCCGTCTTGAAGCGCTGGAATGAACGTTTCCCGCGAACCGATACCGGTTACATAGCTGACCTTGTAGCCGTGGGCGGCAAGCATTTGTCCATAAATCTGAGCGAGGATGTCACTCTCGGCAAAACCTTGCGAGCCGATTTTCAGACTGCCAAGTTCTTTCGGCCCATTCTCACCGAACGGATTGTTTCCATTGCAAGCAGCCAAACTCATCGCCAAAGCGAGCGTAAGCAGTCCTGCACCAACCTTCGTTATTCGTTTCATATTTTCTATCCTTCTCTTTCTTGTGCGATTTTTGCCAAGATTTTGGGCTGTTTGTCAGTGGCTTTTCGGGTCAGCACAGTTGCTACTCCCGGAGGCGTAACAAGTTTTTGGATACCTGCAAGAGACAAGTCGATAACTAAAGCGAGCATCATAACCAGCAGGGCGCCGACTAGCGCAAGCACAAAATTGTGCAAGGCCAGCCCTTCAATGATGAAGCGACCGAGACCACCCAACCCTACATATGCGGCAATTGTTGCGGTTGCAATCACTTGGAGCGTTGCGTTCCTCAACCCGCCAAGCATGAGTGGGATCGCCAAAGGAACCTCGACTTTGGAAAGTATTTGAAATTCGGTCATCCCTATCGCTCGAGCGGAATAAATCGTTGAACGGGATACCGCCTGAATTCCCGAGTAGATTCCCGCGAGAAGTGGGGGAACCGCGAGAATTACCAATACAGCAACAAGCGGCCAAAGCCCAAGCCCATTCAACAACACGATAAACAGCAGCAAGCCAAATGTCGGCACGGCGCGAAATGAACTGGTCGCTGCGACTGCGAAGTTCTTGCCTCTCCCCGTATGACCGATGAACAATCCGAGCGGTATTGCGACCACTAGCGCAATAAATAGGCTCAAACCGGTATAAATCAAGTGGTCGGCAAGTCTCGGCAAGATCGCATTTTCACCGAGATAATTCACCGGATCAAAAATGTATCCGAGCGCTTGGATAATAAAGTCCATTAGTGAGCCGCCTCGGCAAAGAGGTCGGGCTGGATTGACGATTCTGGCGACCTAGTATTGCGATCCCAAGGCATCACGATCCGTCCGATTGCCAACAAAATTTGGTCAAAAATGAGGGCAACTAGCAATGTAAGTACCACGCCGATGATGATTTCTGTTGGAAATGCCCTTTGGTAGCCGTTTGTGAACAAATACCCGAGACCGCCATTACCAATAAGTGCTCCGACACTTAGCAGGCTAACTGTCGTAACCGAAACCACTCGCAAGTTTGCGAGAATCACGGGCCCTGCCAAAGGTAACTCGACTCTCCAAAACCGAGACCCCGGCGAGTAACCGACTGCCGACGCCGAATCCAACACGTCATTTGGAACTGAGTCGAAAGCATCGGCCGTGCCTCGAACCATGATTGCAACACCGTAAATTGTGAGGGCTACTACGACGTTCAAGGGGTCGAGAATCTTCGTACCCAAAAACGCCGGAAGAGTGACAAATAACGCTAGAGATGGAATCGTAAAAAGCAGCCCGAACGCTCCAAGCAGTAAGCCTCGAAGCGACCTATAACGTCGCGCAATTCGAGCCAAAGGCACGCTCACCAGGAGACTCGCGATTATTGGGACGACACTCAATCCAACATGTTGGATGAGCAGACCCATCACCATTTCGCGGTTCTCCCAGAGCCATTCCATCAAGCATCGCCTGCCTGCACGGTTTTGTTTGAAACGCTTCTAGCCTTGGAAACCGAATTAGCTTTAGGTTGCTTGAGTTGGACGTCACTACCGGCACGTTGGGATGCGGATAGTTCAAGCACACCCGCTGGCCTCCCGAGTCCATCCACAAGGACAAAGCGGTCGCTTGAGTTGTCATTTTCAACGATTGTTAGGTGTCGTTTACCTCGGTTTGCACCAACGAATTCGGCAACAAACTCGCTTGCAGGATTTTCTAGAATCTCTTCCGGAGTTCCCTGTTGAGCAATTTTCGCGGTCTTCTCGAGGATCACGACCTTATCGCCTAACAAAAACGCTTCATCAATGTCATGAGTTACAAACACGATGGTCTTACCTAGCTCGCTTTGAATTCTTAGCAGTTCTCGTTGCAATTCAGATCGAACTATTGGATCCACCGCCCCAAAGGGTTCATCCATAAGCAAGATGTTTGGATCGGTCGCAAGGCCCCGAGCCACTCCAACTCGTTGCTGCTGGCCGCCGGAAAGCTGGCTCGGGTAGCGGTCGGAGAGTGACCGTTCGAGCCCGACGACATCCATCATTTCCATCGCAAGCGCTCGAGCTTCAGCCTTGCCCATTCCCTGAAGAGTAGGAACTGTAGCAATGTTCTCGGTGACTGTTCGGTGAGGCAATAAACCCGAATTCTGCATGACATATCCGATTCGGCGTCGTAACGCTACAGGGTCAACGCCAGCAATATCCTCGCCGTCGATTTCAATCGAGCCCTTTGTTGGAGTTGTCATTCTGTTGACCATTCGCAAGAGCGTTGTCTTGCCGCACCCGGAAGAACCAACAAGAACTATGGTCTTGTGAGCCGGAATGACCAGGCTAAAGTCGTTAACCGCTAACGTTCCGTCAGCAAAGCGCTTGGAAACTTCTTTGTACTGGATCACGGCTTAGACCTTGCTTTCGGGATTGCCTTACAGTCCAGTCAAACAATAGTGGGTCGCTTGGTCATTCCCATTTGCGAACATTTTTTGAACAGAAAGCTGTTCATAGACGAGCAGAAAGGGCAACGGTTAGTTAGAGAACACGCTCTAGGTAATTGCGAACCGCGCTTCTAGCTTCTGTGATGAATCTCTTGTCACCTTGAGCGTCATACATGAACGCTCGGTGAAGTAGCGAGTCGCAAAGGTTGAATCCGACCTCAAGGTGGAATGCAAGATTTGCGTCATTGTTCAGCCCGAATCGCGATGAAAGATACGAGGAAAGCACCGAAGCAACCTCACTACTGCCGGTGTGAGAATTCTCACGTGGCCGAAGATCGAGCATGTCCCCAAATCGAAGGGATGCGAACGCTGGTTCACTCTGAAATGCAGTGACCGCGTCATCAATCACCGCGTTGATGAAATCCCACCAGCTAGAGAAGTCGCCTCCAGCGATCGTTGCTTGCACGCGCTCTTGAAAGCGGGAGACTGCTCGAGCCGCTACCGCTTGCAGGACGGAAATTCGATCCGGAAAATACCGGTAAACCGTTCCGATTGATGCGCCAGCCCCTTCCGCGACCATAGCGGTTGTTAGTCGTTCAAACCCGACCGCGTCGATCGCGGCGGCTGCCGAGTCTAACAAGCTCTCCAATCGCTGTGTGCTCCGGGCTTGAACTGGTTCGTTTCGAAGTACTACTGCGGGTGCTGGCACTTAGTGCTCCTTGCTAAATTGCGTCGCCGATTGTGACTATTTGCGCAACCGATCTGAGGGAATTGTACATTGACATAACAGGTTGAAACTTATGAAATTCCCCAAATCGGGATGTTGAGCGACACTCAAACTAAACCCGAAACAGAGCGACTTCTGCGTCTTTCTAGGCCCAACTCTCGTGAAAGACTTAGCTGATGTCTGAAACCGCGCAATCTTCTCACCAAGCAGACGGTGAGGACGATAACCGACACCTTCCGGCAAGAATTGAAGATCGATTCCACCGATTCCGCGAGAAGCGTGCTCGAAGGCGCGGATTGACTCCAATCGCGATGCCCTTTTCCGGCTACGGATCAACTGAGTGGATTCGCGTGCTTTCGCGGGTGCTCCTGGCAAAGCCAGATTCTTCAGATGAAGCACGATCAAAAAAGATCCGCGGTTGGCGCAGTTTCACGAGTATTCCGGTAGGAAATGCAAAAGTGACGATCACTGCCGGCGATGAGATTCGTGTAATTGAAGCCGATCGTGGCGGAGTCATCGATGAAATTATTCCGGTATCGCTATCGCCTGGTTGGCGTTCAGTTGAGCTAACTGTTGAAGGCGGCGGAACGGTACGGGCACCCGTGTTTATCGCGAATCCGAACGCCATGATCGGACTGATCTCTGACATTGACGACACCATAATGGTGACGGCTTTACCGAGACCGTTGTTAGCGGCTTGGAATTCGTTCGTGCTCGATGAACACGCAAGAGCACCAGTCGCCGGAATGTCGGTACTTTACGAAAAATTGGTGAGGGATCATCCCGGCGCTCCGGTGATTTACCTTTCAACGGGTTCGTGGAATGTGGCGGCAGCGCTAACGAGATTCTTATCAAGACACCTTTACCCACCAGGCTCACTCTTGCTCACGGATTGGGGTCCAACTCACGACCGCTGGTTCCGTAGCGGCAAAGAGCACAAAGAACACAGCTTGGAACGACTCGTAAAGGAGTTCCCGAAGTTGAAATGGATTCTTGTTGGAGACGACGGCCAACACGACGAAGATCTATACAGTCGCTTCGCTGAGACATATCCGGACCGAATCGCCGCAATTGCAATTCGGCAACTTACTGGCGGCGAGGCGCTACTGGCTGGGGGCCGCACAAAATCCGTCCGTCACGCAACCAAGGAACCGATCCACTGGGTCTACGCGCCCGACGGAGCCGGCCTTGCAGAACAATTAGACAAACTCGGGCTCCTTTAGTCTTTCGTGAGAGTCGTTACTGACTTGCGCCTAGCGCGCGCTTTGCCCAACGCGCCGGTCCGTTACTACCCGCGCGATAGTTCTCCAAATCAACTTTGTTGTGTTTCCAGGCTGTGAGCACCGGCGCAACAATTCGCCAGCATTCCTCAATCTCGTCCGCACGAACGGAAAGAGTCGGATCATTATTCAAAAGCCCGAACAACACTTCGCCGTAAGGTGCTAAGTCACCAGATGCGAACTGGGTTTCCAAAACCACACGATCAATAGTGAACGGGTTACCCTCCCCGTTGATGTTCAAATCGAGACTGATCACGTCTGGGCTTAGTCCGATTCTTAGTGTTGCCGGACCGGTCGCGCCGCTGAAACCTTTTGGAAGGTGCGGGACGTCTTTGAACGTTACGATGATCTCTTTTCGGGCAAGACCTAGCGCCTTCCCAGAACGCAATACAAATGGGACTCCTGACCATCGCCAGTTCTCTATCCCGAATGCGACTTCTGCAAGAGTTTCAGTACGATTCTTCGGGTCCACACCCTGCTCTTTCAGGTAATCCGGAAGCTTCTTTCCAGCAATCGTCCCCGAAGTGTAGCGACCGCGACGGCTGAAGTGCTCCGGCTCCCCTTTGAACACTCGAGTTGCCCGTAGAACTTGCGCCATTGACCCGCGAAGGTCGTCAGCATCCAGGCTCGATGGTGGTTCCATCGCGACCAAAGCCATTACCAGCAGCAAGTGGCTTTGAATCATGTCCACTAGTGCTCCAGCCCGGTCGTAGTAGCCAGCGCGCCCTTCAAGCCCAAGAGTTTCATCAAACACAATGTCGACGCGAGCGATGTTTTCTGAGTTCCAGATGGGTTCAAGTATTCGGTTAGCGAATCTCACCCCGAGCACGTTCAACACAGTTGACTTTCCGAGAAAATGGTCAACTCGATGCAGTTGAGATTCAGGAAGAATCTTTACAAGTCGGCGGTTTAAGGCGGCAGCACTTCTCAAATCTGTACCGAACGGTTTTTCCAATCCAAAAACTGTGCCGCTCGGCAAGGAAATCTTTGAAAGAGCCTCACACGAAGCGATCGTTACTCGGGGAGGCAAGGCGAAGTAGATCGCCGGAGTGCCAGTTGAAAGCGCCAAGACTTTCCTTAGATCATCCTGGTTAGTTACGTCCGCCTGAACATAAGTGGTCTCACGTGCAAGCTTTTGCGATCGAGCACCTTTTGCGCCGCCAGCCTTGAACGAGCTTGAAACTCGCGAGCGCCACACAGAATCAGAAAGCTTGTCTTGGCCTACACCGATCAGCTTGAAATCTGCACCTCGTTTGGAATCCAGAAGTTGACCAAGGCCTGGTAACAGCAAGCGCTGGGTCAAGTCACCGCTAGCTCCAAAAATGATTAGAGTTCCAATTCCCACTGGCCAAGGTTATCCCCTGCAAGTGTGAGTATTGAATGATGGCTTTAAGAATCGAAGACTACGCATTGATCGGGAACTGTCATACTGCGGCGTTAGTCGGAAATAACGGCAGCATCGATTGGCTTTGTTTGCCACGGTTCGACTCGGATTCAACATTTGGTGCATTACTCGGAAATGAACGTCATGGCAGATGGCTCTTGACACCTGCAAATGAGCCAATTCAAACCAGTCGCAAGTACGCAGGTTCCAATTTGACACTGTCTACCCGGTGGGTGTCCACGGACGGTGAAGTTGAGATTACCGAACTAATGCCCCATGGAGTCGGCCGG
The DNA here is from genome assembly GCA_019639015.1 of Cryobacterium sp. Lineage (GTDB taxonomy): Bacteria > Actinomycetota > Actinomycetes > Actinomycetales > Microbacteriaceae > Terrimesophilobacter. Next base: position 8,364 of record JAHBSS010000021.1, read on the forward strand.
TCTCAGATAATTCGGCGCGTTCGCGGAGTGCGAGGTCACGTGAAAATGAAGCAAGAGTTGCGAATCCGTTTCGGCTACGCGGATGCGATGCCCTGGGTTCGCCAGCTTCAGACCTCGAAATCACCAGGGATCGTTGCGGTTGCTGGACCCGATGCTGTTGTCGTTCGCGGGCCGAGACTGAAATCAAATGGACATTCGCACAGCGGCGAATTCACAGTTTCCGAAGGTGAAACCGTCGACATAACTTTGGAGTGGTTCCCTTCGCATGAACACGTGCCAAATCCGTTCGATGTTCAAGAAGCAATTGATGCAACAGAAGACTGGTGGGAACACTGGATTGCCAATTGCCGAAAAACTGAAGGTCGCTGGTCCGATGAATTGGAACGTTCGCTGATTATTCTGCGTGCCCTCACTAATGAGCAAACAGGAGGGATCGTCGCAGCGGCAACTACAAGCCTTCCCGAACAATGGGGCGGCGTTCGCAATTGGGACTATCGGTTTGTTTGGCTCCGGGACGCGAGCGCAACACTCAAGGTGCTCATGAGCCAAGGGCTGCGAGCTGAAGCCCTAACGTGGCGGAATTGGCTACTTCGTGCAGTTGCTGGCGACCCGGGAGACATTCAAATCATGTACGGGATCGGCGGTGAAAGAGAGTTACCCGAACAGACAATTCGAAGCCTGCCAGGCTATCGTGGCGCAACTCCGGTTCGAAAAGGCAATGGCGCCTACCGTCAATATCAGGGTGACATTTTCGGAGAGCTAATGTCGGCGTTGCGTTCGGCACGAGAGCTTGGCGTCCACGAGGACCGTTTCTCTTGGCCAATGCAACGCGCGATTTTGCGCTTCGTTGAGAAGAATTGGCAGCGCCCAGACCACGGAATGTGGGAAATGCGCGGTTCACCAAAACCTTTCACACATTCCAGGGTCATGCTTTGGGCAGCGTTGGACTGTGGCGTCAGCGCCGTTCGAAATTTCGGTTTGGAAGGGCCGGACAATCGTTGGGCGGATTTGCGGGATCGAATCCGTGACGAAATCAATTCCCAGGGGTTCGATTCCAAGCGCGGGAGCTACACCCAGTACTACGGTTCCAAAGGTGTTGATGCCACCCTGTTGCAACTTCCTCACGTGGGGTTTCTCTCCTACACCGACGAGCGAATGCTCGGAACTGTCGCTGCAATTGAACAGGAACTGATGCGCGATGGGCTGTTGCTTCGCTACCGCACTGATCTTTCAGATGACGGATTACCGGGAGGGGAGCATCCGTTCTTGGCTTGCTCGTTCTGGCTGGCTGAGCAATATGCGCGAAGCGGGCGAATTTCGGATGCCGAGCAGCTTATGGAGCGACTCGTCGGGTTCTGCAATGATGTCGGGCTCCTCTCGGAGGAATACGACACGACGCAGAACCTTCAAGTCGGAAACACGCCTCAAGCTTTATCGCACCTCGCGCTTGTGAGAGCCGCCGTTGCCATCCAGGAGTCGCGGCCCAACCGAGCTTGAGCAACTAGCGTTGATTCATGCTTGCAGTAATTGTGGATGAGTCGAACCCTCATAGGGACTTGACGGTTAGAGAAATTCCAACCCCGGCACCGAAACCAAACGAAGTACTAATCAAGGTTGCTGCGGCAGGAGTGAACCGAGCCGACATCCATCAACGTTTTGGAAGCTACCCACCACCGAAAGGCGCTCCTGAATGGCTCGGGTTGGAGTGCTCAGGAACGATTGAGGCTGTTGGCGACGAAGTCACAAACTTCGAAATCGGGGATCGCGTGAGTGCATTGCTCTCCGGCGGAGGCTACGCCGAACTCGCAATCGCAAATGCCGGGCAAGTCTTCAGGGTTCCAGATTCGGTGGATTTGATCGCTGCGGCAGGATTGCCCGAAGCGCTAGCAACGGTTTGGTCAAATGTGTTTTTGAAGGCCGGGCTGCGAAAGGGCCACACTCTGCTCGTGCACGGCGGGTCAAGCGGTATTGGAACGACTGCAATTCAACTGGCAAGGGCGATCGGTGCGCAAGTTGCCGTCACCGCCGGTACTGACGAAAAGCTTGAAGCTTGCCACGCTTTGGGAGCCGAAATACTAGTCAACTATCGTGAGCAAGAATTCGTTTCTGAAGTTTTGCACGCAACGAAAAACGTCGGGGCCGACGTGATCCTTGACTCTATTGGCGGGCCTTATCTGAATCGCAACATCGAAGCGCTCGCCCGAAATGGAACCATCATCCTAATTTCAAATCAAAGCGGGGAAATTGCTGAGCTAAACATTGGACGCCTCATGGCCAAGTGGGGAACCATCTACGGCAGCACGCTTCGAGCAAGACCCGACAGTGAAAAGAATGAAGTCTTTGCTGCAATCATTTCGGATGTTCTTCCGCTTATCGCAACCGGCACTGTGCGCCCGGTAATCGATTCGACATTTTCGTTCGAAGATGCCGCCAAAGCTCACGAGCGCATGGAGTCAAGCGAACACGTCGGCAAGATTTTGCTCGTGCCTGACGTTCACTAAGTCTGGAAGGTCCAAAAATCGGACGATTGCGACTTCAGTGCTTTGGGATCACGGGTAAAGACCGCGGATTACATGGGCCTCGACGACTCGTTGCACGGCGAGCACTGTTGCCGCACCTCTAAGCGAGAGCTTGCGCTCTTTCGCAAAATCGTGCACTTTCGCCCAAGCGCCAAGCATCCGTTCTTCGAGTCGAGATTCAACCTCGGACTCCTGCCACCAATACGCTTGATTGCCCTGCACCCACTCGAAATAGCTAACGATAACTCCCCCAGCGTTCGCGAGAATGTCGGGTACGACGATAATCCCTTTGCTTTCCAGGATCCGGTCAGCGGCGGGAGTGGTCGGACCGTTCGCTCCCTCAACGATAATTTTCGCTTTGACCTTTGGCGCGTTTTGTTCGTGAATCACACCCTCTATTGCGGCAGGAATTAGCAAGTCAACGTCGAGTTCTAGCAAAGCCGCACCGTCCAAAGCATCGGCACCATTGAAACCGACCACTTTCCCGGTTGAGTCAACGTGCGCGCCAAGTTTTTCGATGTCTAAGCCGTTGGCATTGAAGACAGCGCCGTACTCATCGCTAACCGCGATAACTTTCATTCCCGCATCGAATGCGAATTGGGCCGCACCCCGACCGACTTTTCCGAAACCCTGAACAGCCGCCGTGCACTTCGTCGGATCGAAGCCGTTATCGCGAAGCGCGGCGAGCGCAATGTGCACAACACCTTCGGATGTTGAAGTCGCCCGGCCCAACGAGCCGCCGATGCTAATCGGTTTGCCAGTCACAATCGCCGGAATTGAGTAGCCCTTGTTCATTGAATAGGTGTCCATCATCCAGGCCATGGTTTGCTCATTTGTGCCGACATCCGGTGCGGGTATGTCAGTTTCCGGCCCGATGATCGGCATGATTGCGCTCGTGTAACGGCGGGTCACGCGCTCAAGCTCACGTTGCGAATACTGCCGCGGGTCAATCGTCACGCCGCCTTTCGCGCCACCATATGGAACATCAAGTAACGCGCATTTCCAAGTCATCCACATCGCGAGGGCACGGACTTCGTCGAGATTCACGTGAGGACTGTATCGAAGTCCGCCTTTAGCTGGCCCACGAGCGACACTGTGTTGCACGCGGTATCCGGTTAGAACTTCAATGCTGTCGTCATCCCGGCGGAGCGGGATACTCACGGTAAGTTCTCTGCTCGCGTTCGAAAGGATCGCGTACATGCCGGGATCACATCCCAGCAGGTCTGTGGCTTCCCGAAGCCGGGTTCTTGCGTCTTCGAGCGGGGTCGAAATTGGATCAACCATGATGACTCCTTTGTCAACTGGTGGGTATAAGCGCTTAGCTATCTCAGTGTGCCACGAGATTCGCTTGGTGAGGTCGGGGATTGCGGATTCCTGCGAACGACACGATGCCGCCAAGGAACAGTAGGCCAGCGCAGACGATCAAGCTCCTGTGCAATCCGGCGAGGTCAAGACCTGTCGCTGTGATAATCCCGAGGAACGCTACTGCGACAAGACCGGCGATTCGCGCGACGGCGTTGTTGACCGCAGATGCGATCCCTGATTGAGATTTCTTAACATCGCCGAGGACCGCGGATGTCAGCGGCGCGACGGTAATTGAAAGACCCAGTCCAAACATCAATATTCCCGGTAGCAACTGCCACCAATAATCAACTTGCTCAGTAACCATAAGCATCATCAAATGACCAAGCCCGGCAATTATCGGCCCGATAGTCATGAACAGTCTCGGGCCGAATCGACCGGAAAGCTTTCCGAACACGGTTGATAAAAGCATCAGGATGATCGTCACGGGAAGGGCCGCCATTCCAGCGAGCGTCGCGGGCCAGGCCGCTTCCTGTTGCAAGAACACGACAAGCACAAAACCGGACATGCCGAGTGCGGCATATATGAACAACGTTGCTAGGTTCCCGTAGCTGAAATTGCGAACCGTAAATAACGCCAATGGCATCATTGGTTGCAATGACCGGGCTTGACGAACCAGGAACAGCGCGAGTGCAATTAAGCCAACGATGAGTGAGCCGAAAATGAGTGGACTTGACCATCCGAAGGTGGCTTGCTCGATAAGTGCGAACACGGGGCCACCGATCCCGACAATAGTTAGAGCTCCCCCAAAATAGTCAACCTTTGCATTCTCAACTCGTTCACCAGTTGCCTTCAGTTTCTGCATCAGCACCAAGGTGAGCGCAATCGGGATCACATTGATTGCGAAAACTAGTCGCCAAGACAATAAGTCAACAAATGCTCCTCCGACGATCGGTCCGGCAATAAACGCTGCGCTTGTCCACGCTGTCCAGCTTCCGATTGCGTGACCTTCGGAACCTCCCGAAAACATGCTCACTATTAGCGCCAAAGAGCTTGGAACTAGAAGCGCTCCAGCAACTCCTTGAAACACCCGCGCCGCAATTAGAAACTCCGGGACCGGGGCGACAGCGCAAAGAAGCGAAGCAATTCCAAAACCCCAAAGTCCGATTCGCATAACCGGAATACGACCGAACACGTCCGATAAGGAACCGGCGAGCAGGATCAGCGCACCCAACGTAATCAGATAACCATCGACAACCCACTGTTGAGTTGAAAGGCCACCACCGAGTTCTCGACTAATTGCGGGAAGTGCAACATTGACCACCGAGCCATCTAGAAAGGCAACAAATGAGGCTAAAATTGCAACAACGAGCGCGAGGCGTTGCTGACTGTTCATCGCCGGTATTCCATTAGTGCTAGTCAAGCACTATTACGGGGCGAGCTGTTCTCCGAAACCGCATTCGTAAAGTGGGTGATTCTGAGCGAGCGTTGCCCAACTCGCCGCGGTCGGTGAGTTGTCGATCGCGAATTGGCTAAGCGTAATTGAGCAATTGCTCAGGGTGACATACGGCCCGGTAGTGCTTAAGTCGAATTGCGGATCGGTTGCAATTCCGAACCCGTACTGCGTTCTTGCCCAACCACGAATCGCATCCGGGTCACCGGATTGGACCGGGGAGACACCTCGAGTGCTGCCCAGTTTGACACCGACCGACGCGCAGAATGCTTGGAAGGTGGTGAACTCACCTGTGAACACTGGAGCACCATCCATCGAGACAATAGCCACTGGATTCGAGTCCCAACTCGTGCCCGCCGGTGACCGATCAGTTACGTCGATTTGGCTCACGATAAATTGCGGACTTGTGTAGGCGGTTTGCCAGCCAGAACACTGGTCGTTTAGTGCAGCCTGATCGGTAGCTTGCTGGTTCGTGGAATCGAGGGGTTTGTAGACGGTCTGTGTCAGATCAGCAACCGCGCCCTGCGGACTTGTTGCTGTGACTGAGATTACAAACAGTACGTCCGGGTCCAGTGCAACAGTTGGGTCCGGTGTAGGTGCAGGCGAGTCAGTGATGACAGGGGTCGGACTTTGAGAATGATTACCGTTCAGATTTGGAATGTTCAGTTGCGGTACGCAACCCGATAACACTGCGACAGTTGCGATTGAAGTCGAAACCCCGATAGCAACCCGAAACGCTTTCCCCATTGAAACCTCCAAGTTGATGTAGATGCTATCTGTTTTGAACACAACTCATCTACTGCGTAAGCGATTGTCGATTCTTGAAAATATCGACCGATACTGCAAGCACGGCGGCTGCCATTAGGGATGTCCCAAGAAGCTGATCTCCAAGTGAGGCGAAGTCGCCAAGATTGATTGAAGCATCCGGATTTCTGGACAGTGATGTGAACGCCAACACTGTGACTCCGAACACACTGTTTGCAAGGTATATGAGCACTCGAGCTGGCCTTGGATATTTTCTTGAGTGGTTGTTGGCAAAGTCGTTGTCGGTGAGAAACGACCATATGAAGCCGAAAAGCACTAACGCAGCGCCCGCGAATCCGAGCAGTGCACCCAAAGGGTCAGAAACAAAGTCGCGGTTGTCTATGAAAGCCGCAAGCAAGAGCAACACCGCTAACCCAGCGATTCTAGAAGAGTGAAGTGTTCGTCGTAGACCGTACCAAATGGTGAGTCCAATTCCCGCGACAGTAACGATCAGGGTAAGTCCGCTAGTTGTCCAGATCCAGTTGTTCAGTCCAAATACCCCGGCGAGCCCGAGAGTAGATGAAACCAATCCGACCGTTGCGAGGATTTCGGGCAGGAGTTTGCTTCCTCGCCTTGCCAAAACTAACGCGGTGATCACCATCAAGGCACCAATAACCACCCTTAGCGATCCAAAGGTTGTACTGGAGGATATAACCGCTATTGCATCCCTCAACCAAGCAGTCGACTCGTACTTCACGCCGTAGGCGACAACGATTTGCACGAAAAGTAAGCCAACTACTACGGGCACCAAGGTAATCGAGAAGCAAACGGCAATTGGAATAGCTAGGTTTCCCAACCGGTCGATGATAGTTCGCACTTCAAGGGGCTCGCCAACCCGGCTTCGTAATTTGTAGCAAGCAAACCAAATTCCGATGATCACTATGAGAAGCACGATCGAAGAAAGAACCTGGGGCCAAGCAGGCAGCGAACCGTTCATGGCATCCGAATAGAAACTCCAAATTCGCCAAACCAAGATCAGGACGAACCCAATAACAAGTGCGATGGCTGGAAGTCTGCGTCGAATTAGACCGACTGTCCAAATTGCTGTTGAAGCTGAAATCTCGGCAACTGCCAACCCTGCTGCAATAGCGGCAGGTATCGCCAATTGGCCAATTTCGAACATGATTAGCGAAAGCATTCCCGGGGCAAAATCAACACCGCTCGGCGCAGCGACAACGGCGGCTCGCCAAACCCCGACCGAAAATACGGTTGTGATTAGCGCCAGGACAACAACAAACTCCCACCATTTGAATCTCGACCTCAGCCGAACCCAAACAAAGGCGATGAGTGCGACCGAGGCAATGATTGAAACTAGGCGTGCAGGCGAAAACAGCGTGCTTGAATCAAAAGACCCGACAAACAGCAAGATCACGACAGAAAGAGCCGTGACCACCCAGGCCAGCCACGCGGAGATATGTAGTGCGGCCGATTGAAGAAGTGAAATCGAGAAAACGACTAGAAATAAGATCACCCAAAGCACGGGCCTTGGAAACGAATGGATTGTGGCTCCGACCGTCACGTAAAGCGGTAAGGATTCTCGAATCCAGCCTGAAAATATGACTCCTGCGATTGCCAGGCAATATCCAATGATCGCGATCGACACAATGGCTTTTAGCCCTGTGGGCCAACCCCGGGACCTGAGCTTTCCTTCTCGATACGGTTCGGCAAGCACGTGATCGAACAGGTCTCTTATGATCCCCCAAATCGCGGTGAAAATCTTGCCAACTGCGGCCTTTGAACTGTCTCGCTCGCGAACCTGCTTGGTTGAACTAGTTGTGTTCACGGGGCGCCTACAACAGTCGCTTCCTTATAGCTGACGAAACTAAAGAAACCGTTTGCGCCTGCTACTTCAAATCTGGAAATTTCCGTGGCGAGTGATGGAATGTCCCATTCATGAATCACCTTGCCAGTCGAGTCAATAAGCTCGGCTTTCGATTCGGTAAACGCGATCAATTTGCTTCCATTCGAGATTGCGGATTGCGCCCCAGGATTTCGCCATTTCACCTGCCCGGTGTTGGCATCGACTGCGATTAACTCTTCATCAGTAACCACGACAATGTTCTCGTTCACAGCCAGAACTGTCCTAACGTTTCCCTTGAACTGTCTTGACCACTCTCTCTTGCCATCCTTAATCGCGAAAGCCCTTAGCAGACCCTGATCTTCGGCAAGGTAAACCGAGTCATTTAGTGCGGTTCCAAGAAGGACGAGATTTGTTTGATTCGTCCAACGTTCGGTTCCGTCCTTGAGCGAAAACGCCCAGACCTTTCCGCTCCGATCCGAAACAACCAAGATTTCTTTAGATTCAATTGGTGGCGAGCTCACATCCGCTGGAATCTTTCGCTGCCAAATGACGCGACCGGTTTGCGCTTCGATCAACTGAACCGTGCCGTCGAGACTTGCTACCGCGAACGTCGCGCCATCCGATCCAGTTCGAGTGGCCGGAGTTGAAGTAACAAGTTCCGATTCAGGTTTGGACCAAATTCTTATCCCGTTTTGGTTGTAGGCAACCAGTTCTCGCTCGCTTGTGGTTGCCAGGATCGTGTCACCGATCGTGCTGATGGTGAGAATTGAACCACCCGGATGAGCAAACCATGAACGCTCCAGCTTGCCTTGGGAGAGTTTGAGTGCGACAAGATTGTCTCCCGAAAGCGAGGAGACAACCACCAACCCGCCGGACGTGCGAATTGGGTTAACCGCCATTCCGAGTGAGAGGCTCTGTTCTCGGTAAAACGGATCGGTGTAGCCAATCGCTGCTTTGGATTCCGCCCACGTTTGCGGGTCTTGCCAATTGATCGGCACAGCCGCAACATCCGAGCTTGAAACTGCCTTTGAAGCATCCGCGAGTGGACCTTGAGTGATTTTGGTGCCGTTTATGGTTCCAACGATTGCAACTTTCCCTTTGCCTTTGCACCAAAGATCGCTTTGCTCTATTTCGATTAGCGGAGTGATTTCCTTGTCGAAATACTTGCTTGAACTATCTACCTGGATGCATTCACGAAGTTGCGCTTTCGTCAATCCCGATACTTCAATGAGTTTTGAATTTGAGGGCTCGAGTGCTTTGGATTGGGAAGTGTAGGTGAGGATGCTGTTTGGTAGAGCATCCCCCTTGTTGCTCCAAGAAGCTCCCGCTGCAACATTAGCCGGTAGCTCAACCAACGGCGGGTTGTAGACGAATGAGATCGTCCCGCCGTAGGTTGCCAGGATGCTCAAACCTTTTGAATCCAACTCATGCAGGTCAGTTGTTTGTTGACCAGGTTTGATCGGAGTGGAAGTTTGACGCCAGATTTGCGCTGAGCGGATCCGACTCTCACCCAGAGATCCAAACAGATTCGCGGCCGCTTTATCTGGAAGTGCCAGAATGTCCGCCACTCCATTTGTGCGAGCAGATTCCACCACATAGATGGCACCGGTGTTGTCGACGATGTTTTGAGCTAGACCGTCCTTTGGAACGTATTGAGTTGCTGCTCCACCCAATTGTTCAACTTGGTTGCGATCCAAGAATGCGAATGTTGATGCAGATGCCAAAGTAGCAAAGCATACGACGGTAACCGCAATAGTTCGGGAAGCGATAACAGGTAGTTTTCGAACGTTTCTCGACTCGGGCGCCGAAAGTTTCATTGACTAATAGTAGTTGTGAAACCCCATGTGAAAGTGGCTTAGATTTTATGCCGAAGCACTGAAATCCAAGCTATAACCGACCTATGCTTTAGGAATGCCGCGAAAGATAGGCGGCGCAAAAGTTGTCTGCGCATTTGCCGGAATTGCCTCAGTGTCTGCCGGACTCGGAGCCGCTGAAATCGTCGCGCAGTTGTTCTTTCAAAACGCGAGTCCAATATTTTCTACCGGATCTCTCGTTATCGATTTAGCGCCACCATGGCTCAAAGAACTCGTGATTGGTTGGTTCGGAACCGGTGACAAGGTCGTGATCCTTGTCGCGGTCTGTTTTTGTGCCCTAGTGCTGGCCAGTATTGCTGGCATCCTGGAACATTCACGACCTCCTTGGGGTCGAGTTCTAATTGGACTCGTTGGGGCCTTCACTTCGTTCGCTGCTCTGACCCGATCGAACGCTAGCCTTTTCGCCGTTGTCCCATCACTCATCGCGGTAATCGTCGCTCTTATTTTGCTTAGTTACTTGCTTCGACGGATAGCTAAATTTGTACCAAGCGCGACACCTGGGCCGAGCGCGACAACTGGGCAGAGCGAATCTAATCAAGAAGTTATCGCAAGACGCAGCTTCCTAATCTCAGCTACATTGGCAACCGGCCTGGGTATTTTGGCTACGGTCGGAAGCCAAGTGGCGGGTGCGAGTGTTCGGACGGCCGAAGCCCTTCGGCGAGCGTTCCAACTTCCGATCGCGTCAAAGCGAGTAGCGCCCCTTGCCGCTGGAACCTCGCTTGAAGTTGCCGGGATCTCACCCATCATCACACCGAATAGTTCGTTCTACCGAATAGATACTGCTCTAATCGTGCCTTCTATCGATCCAGCAAATTGGAGTTTAAAGGTGCACGGAATGGTCGAAGAAGAAGTCACTTTGAGTTTTGACGAACTGCTTGCGCTACCGCTCGAAGAAAGTTATACAACCTTGGCTTGTGTTTCGAACTACGTTGGCGGCGAGCTAATCGGGAACGCGAAGTGGCTTGGCTACCCAATTCGAAAACTCATCGAACAAGCTCGACCAAAACCAGAAGCCGATATGGTGCTTTCACGAAGCATCGATGGTTTCACAGCAAGCACTCCACTTGCGACGCTCACGGATGACCGGAACGCAATCTTGGCGGTCGCAATGAACGACGGGCCACTACCGGCAGAACACGGCTTCCCAGTTCGCATGGTAGTGCCAGGTCTTTATGGTTACGTCTCAGCGACCAAATGGGTCACTGAACTAAAACTGACCAGGTTCGATGCCGAGACTGCGTTTTGGACAACTCGGGGTTGGAGCGAAAAGGGACCAGTAAAGCTTTCTTCCCGGATTGACACGCCAAAGGATTCTCAGAAACTCAACCAGGGCACCATTCCTATTGCGGGTGTCGCGTGGGCCCAACACACCGGCATTTCGCAAGTTGAAGTGCGAATCGACGGTGGCGAGTGGATGCAAACTCAACTTTCTGATGCCATCTCAACCGACACTTGGCGGCAATGGGTGTTTTATTGGGATGCGGTCCCGGGCGACCACAAAATAACGGTTCGAGCAATCGACTCGAACGGAAAGCTACAGGTTGAAAAACCGAGCGATGTGGCACCAGATGGGGCAACCGGCTTACATAGTGTCTTTGTGAACGTCGCCTGAACCAGTTGGTCTCGACGCTGAGCTCTTGCCGCTCCACCATCTGCGTCGCCAACTAGCGGGGAACTTTGGCCGTTTGATCTCTAGCCCCGTTGGGAGTACCAGTCCAAGTCTTCGAGAAATCAATACGACAGAGGCCGCCGTAAGTATCGCAACCAGTGTGCCGATCTCCGGATAACCAATTGAACTGAGCACCACCATTTCGACGCTCGCAAGAAATGCACTCGTCGCATAAAGCACGCTCCCGCCAAACACCGCTGGAACCCGCATGACAAGCACATCTCGAACCATCCCACCGCCGATAGCCGTAACGATGCCGAGCAGGATCGCGGGTAGCCAACCGAGCCCGGCGATGAGTCCTTTCTGCGCACCAACGGCTGCCCAGCATCCGATCGCCAGAGAATCCAATAGCAAGAGTGGAACCCTGGATCTCTGTGATTTGAACGGAATGAAGAACGCAATCGCTGCTCCGACAATGGCGACCACCAAATAGTAAGGATCGGTAAGTGCAACCGGTGGACCCTGCTGCAAGAGCACGTCGCGAATCATTCCGCCACCGAGGCCCGAAAGTATCGCCAGTATCACGAACCCGACCAGATCTGTCTTTGCCGCACGCGCAACAATTCCGCCCAGAATCGCATTCGCTAATACCCCCGCGAGGTCGACGATGCGGATGAGGTCGCTAATTTCCAGGGTCGTGAGATTCAAGTTTGGTTCTTTGTGCTTTCTTGATTGCGAGCTTCAATTTGAGGCCCCGGATAGCGGTGTTCAGTGTTCCGGTAATGAAACAGTACGAGATACGCCGCTATCGCGGTCAATAGGTGCCAGACCGCATGACCTTGAATGATCGAAGTTGGATCACAAACCCAACCGGTTAAGTCTGCCGTCCAAATCACGAACGCGATAATCATGAATGTCACAGCAAGCAACACAGGGATCGCTCGCCTGGAGCGAAGTGTCGTACCGCTTATTGATTTGTTTAGTTCGACGACAACTCCAGCAACCAGCACAAGTGCAAATAGGATCCGTCTCGCATCCGGCCAAACATATTCGGCAAACCCAAGGAACGAACTTGCAATGACGAATACAAAGATTCCCGCCCGACCACTAAGTCGCCCGGAGCGATACAAACCGCCTGTAATGAGCAACACTCCAAGCAAGAACATCGAGAACACGTCGAGGAACTGGCCAAAGAAACTTAGAGTTGCATGGTAGTAAAAACTCGTCGCCCCGATGAACACCATGATTGTTAGGTAAAACGGCCAGAGCTTTCGCTCGCGGGAATGCTTACTAGGTTTGCGGATTACCAATGCCCCCCAAATTGCAAGTACGACAAAGGCGAACGAGCTGAATGAGTTTGCGATTTGCCTTGGGAAATCCACCGAATCCGTCTCGCAGAAACAATGACTACTCAAGCAAGTTGCGGGAGTGACACTTAGCTGGCTTCTAGCCAAGAGCGAACTTGCCCAGACACAGGCAACACATAAGAGGATTGCGAGTGTAAGTCCCGCGAACCATTTGAGAGGTTTCAATGGTGTTCAATAACCGGGTAGTGGACTGGACCCCAGTCGATTTCGGGGTTGTCCATCAAAATTTCTATCGCTACTGGGACTAGTCGGCCAAGCAGATTAGTACAGTCCCGAATTTGGTCGCGGTTGACTTCACCATTCCAGGTTGCTCCCCCGTGTATGAGCTGATTTCGAAGTGTGTAAAGACGATTGAACACAATTTGCAGGATCGTCGCAGTGTCGTTGTTACCCAATGCCTTATTGACTGCGCGTTGCGAGCCTTCAAATTGGCGAACAAATTCCGCTTCGGTGCTTCGACCGTTCTGCCAATCCCAAAATGGCTGGAAAATGTATTTGTTGTCCAAGAGCATCCGAACACTTCCCGAGAACTCGTTCCACAACACCTCGAAAAATCGGTTTTTGGAATCCGAATTGCTCAACGTCATTAGAAAACTGTGTAACCGGATGTGCTCATTCTTTGAAGTATCGAACCAAAGATCCTGCGCATAGGCGGCATTGAAGGCTATCCAAAGCGCGATGAACCGAATGTCTTGATCTTCGGATGATTGCTCAGCACGATCAAGCCAACTAAGCGCGCGATGAATGCGAACGCGAAAATCCTCAGCGTAACCGTCGCGCTCGGCTCGTTGGCGCTCCTTGAGTTGCTGAAAATCCATACGCTCCCCCATCACGTTTCTCAAATGTGATTCTGGCTCACGAAACACGATGGGTCAAAATGCTGGAACTGACAGGTCCGAACCCTGACCAGCCGCAAGCAAATCTAAGCGAATCGTTTAGACATACCCCATGTTCGTCGCTGCCTCTCGCGCTACATTGAGCAACTTGTTTAGGTCAGTGGTTCCAATCCCTATGTAAATTTCGAATCCCTCGACAAGAATCTCAGCGCTGGTGAAATCCACACCCAATTCAGCAGACTCATCCTTGTAAAAACAGGCATCCAAGAATGGTGGGCATTCGCTAAAACCCCCTGCAATCTGTACGGCGCTAAAACCGTCAACTGTAGGCGTCTTGCTTGGAGCAACATAAACGACCATTCCCGCATCCGAGTTAGGAATACCCCATTGGCAGGCTATACCGCCTCTAGAAACGAAAGCGTTTGCTCGCGGAGAACCTTCAGGTCCAAGGTGAACAGGAATTTCAACAAAATGCGATGAAACTTGGCTTTGGATAACACCTAAACGAACCAATTCCCCACAAGTTTCGGGAATCCTGAGTGATACCGGCTCCGCAGTCGGAGTCGAGCTTTCGGTCGGAGCTACGGTTGGCGGGTTGCTCGAGGTCTGTTGCGGAGGATTCTCAGGCAAATTGATTTGAATGCAGCCGGTCAGTAGGAGCACCAACGGGATTGCAAGGAAGGGGGTGTGGCGGAGCTTCATGGTACCGTCATCCTCACGCTTGGAAACAAGTGAGAACATTTTGCCAGTAAGAAGGCAATAAATCTAGGAATGTTCAACACGCAAAACCAATTGCCTGCGTAATTTTGGATATCCGCTCACCACCTCGGACTAATACCGGGCCTGGAAGAACATTTGAAACTTTAAGTTCTACGGCTTTCGGCAGGAAAATATTTTGGGCCCCTCCACCTCTGTTCCACTAATTCATGCACCCCAGTAAAAGCCATCAGATTGCGTAAGCTTCTGGTCACTCCTGTTGCCCAGGCCGACTTTGGGCATCAAGCGCGATCGTTCGCGACAGAGCCAGGGGCACATGCAAAAATCGCCAAGCTATGAGCCCCGGGAAAGCCCACTGTCTTCCTTGCCTCCGAGAACGACCCCAGTAAACCTAACACACTCACAATTCTGCGCGAGTATTGCCTCGTGGCTCCCGCCGCCCAACGCTCGCGCCAGAACCGGCATCGAATGTCAACGTCAAGATCACGTCAAGACTCTTTGTCGGCCCACTGTTCCCTGATGATCTTAACATGGAGGCGCACTACAGCTGATGGGTGCGCCTCCAACATGCCCAGTAGCACCTCTGCACCTCCAGATCGTGGTTTCCAGCCAACTGCGCGGGTCACGTGCGTTGCCAATCGCACTCCTGGCTCATCGAGAAGCCTTTGCAGCAGGCCCTTGGCATCCGTGCAACCAATGCCAGTCGAGACCCACTTAGCAAGTTCGGACGCCACAGTCGACCGGACGTCGATATCGGCGTTGTTGGCCAGCGCGGCAAACGTTGGCAAGTTGGACACGTCCGCTCGGCTCGCGAGAATCCGTATTCCGGCGACTATCTGACCTGACTCACCGCTGAGTAGTTGCAGCAGGTTGTCCTCGGCGATATCGTCCGGAAACAAAGCAGCTAAAAGTTCTGCGGCCGCACCTCTTGGGTCCTCCTCACCGCCGAATATCCCCACGAATTGCTTCGAGGGTGCCGTCCGCGAAAGGCGCTCAAGCGACGCGCGAAACCTCGCTCGGACTTCAAGCGGCACATTCTCCACGGTTGAGGTCATTAGCTCGATTCCGGGAATGATGTCGTTTGGGCTTGATCGCCCATCAGCTATCGCTTCGATACAGGGTTCCCAATCGGCGACTTCGGGATGCCAAACATTCATCAGCACAAGGCGGCGAAGCGTGTTGTCGCCACCGTATGGATAACTGCCACTGTGAGCGGAATTGATTTTCTCTCGGACCGCAGCTGCCGTTGCGACGATCATGCCTTCGGCAGCTTCCCTGGAAAGCTCACGCACATCGCCCCAGCTATATAGAGCTTGAACATCGCCCTTTTCGACGCGAGCTTCGAGCGCTTGTCGAAACTCAGGCTTGCGACTGGCAATCAAAGCTTCGAGTTCGTTCGTAAGTAGGAAATTGTCACCTTCAACGCGCATAGCGAGCGCCTCGATTTGTTCACCCTCCCAATCCTGCTGTCGAACATTGCCGATTAGGTTCGCGATGTTGCGAGCGAGAGATTGATCTTCAATGACTGGCAACTCTACAATCCAGCGACGCAAAGCCGATTGCACATTTTCCGAGCAGACTACATACAAACGAGTGAGACTACTAACCAGTTCCACGGCGTAGTGAAATCTAAGCCCTAGAGCCTGAGCCCGCACATCAGCGACACCGAGTTCGGAAAGCATCCACATCGCAGCATGATCAGCGGTTTCAATTGGGACGACGGGTGCGGCGAGTCCAAGCAGATCAAGATCAGAACGCAATGAATCTCGCGTGGCCACCTCAAGATTTACCTCAGCAACCGCGCGTTGAAGTGCATCGATAGGGCCGTATTCAAGTATGCGGTCGACGGCCAGTTTCAGCTCCTTGTTAGCACCAGCCAGACGAAGCAAAGAGACCGCGGAAGCTACCTCGTTCGGTGACCCGTCCGAAATCAACATGTATTGTGCAAGCAAGGATGCTTCATGACCCCAGTTAGGGGTGTCTGCCGCGAAGCCGGAGATAAGCATGGTCGAGCGGAGTTGTGTCCAAGTCTCATCAACACCACCGATAGTGATGGACCCATCATTTGCCCACGACTTGAATACCTTCTGGACGTGCTCAGAAAGTCCCCATGTCATGGCTTGAGATCGCCACCAAGACGCGGCGTTGTCACGGGCCTGGATGTTTGAGGCGATATCCGATGCTTGCCAGCCACTCAACGAGAACACTAGGTCTGATGCAATTCCTGTCAAAAACCGCGCACTTGGGTCCGAGGATGCGATCCGGCCAATCGGTACGACTTGAAGCGCGAGCCCACGGGCTTCCTTAAGCCTTCCGACTTGCAATAGATTTCGTGCAAGGTGGAGAGATAGCCAGGCGTGATCCACCGGATTATAGTCATCGTGATCCCTAAGAGCAGATTCGACATGTGTGATGGCTCCGCGCACGTCTCCGTCTTCGTAGAAGGATGCTGCCAGCATCGCGATATGAGCCGCTCTAACATGCGCTGGCATGTCCGTGAAAGAAGATCGCAGCAAACCTGCATCACCCTTTTCAATCCAGGTCAGAAGTGCGCCGTAGATTCGCCACATCAGATCCTCTGATTGGGCGCTCTTGTCCCGGTCTAGGAGCGGCTGCTTCTCCAGATAGCGGTGGCGCACCTCCCAAAGCCGTACCGATGTTATCAGCGCGATCGCTTGCTCTGGCGAAACATCTTCTACTGAAGAGTTTCCGTGTGGGGCGATAAGGCGAGGGACGAGCAACGCATACCGCAGCTGCGACTGCTCCGGTATATCACTCCCTGGGAGCCAAGCACTTCCTTCCCACGTGGTTCCTGGTGGACTGCTCACCGCGACATCAATAAGCGCATCGAAATGCTCAGGAGCGATCGTTTGCGATTTCGGCACAAAAATCTTGCACTGTTTACCCGTAGTGACTGTGGCATCCCTTGTAATGTGCACCCAATAGGATACTTTGACTTGCTTGTCATAGAAAACGACAATGTGTGGGATTCGATGCTCAAGCCAATACTCGAAATGCGTTTTGGTATCAGTGAACCACCACCCCTCAGCACCATCATGGGTGGTCGGGGAATCGAATTCGAGATCCCAGTTCTTCACCTGTGCCCCGACGAGTGCGCCGAGATCGATCCTTCGGGCGTCGCGAGCCATGAGCCAGAGATCGGTACCAAGATCATGCTCAGGGTTCGGTGCAGCGCCCCAACCAAGCTCCTCGAACTGCCCCTTGACGAAGCTTTGACCAGAGGTTCCCTTCGCGTTGTTCTCCGTCGTTCGCATACTAGCCATCAATAACTCGCCCCACTAGCTATAGTTCAACGCTGGATTCCTCGGGATTCACGTATCTCGAGGATCGCGAAGTAGCGAGCTCTTGAGATCCGAGGAAACGTGCTCCGATACCAGTCCTGAGTCTTGTTGTGAGTTTTCTGTTGTTGACATTATTTCGCGGTTTGGCTTGTGGCTTGTGTGTTTTCGTCTCTGCCGCCTGGGCTCACTTGGCCAGGATCGTGGCCCCGTCATCAAGTTCAGCTAAGGGGGCCCTCACCACAGGATCTAGGTTCTCCCCCGCTTGAAAAATCGCAAGATAGTGTTTCCGCAGAAGCACCGTATTGTCCTCGCTGAGATGTGTAATGACTGTGACCTGGGTCCCGCCCAGCGAAGTGCCGATCATGATTCCCTGCCCCGAAATCGGTAAGACCACTCGATCATGGAGTTCTGTTTTGTCGGTCGCGGAGAATCGCAATTCAGCGCTCTCGGCAGCAGCGCCGAGAGCAATTGCCAGCTGCCCCTTGCGTTTCGCCCTACTGATGCCACCAGCACTCTGATCCGTTGTCAGCACCTTCTTGACATTGCCGAGCCGGACAATCTGGAGCAGATCGCTCGGTAATAGGTAGGGGTCAACTAGGAGGGCTTCGTTGAGTTTATTAATCTCAATGAGGAGTTTGGCATAGACGACGGCATCGGTTAGACGCCCCACCACCTCAACCGGCGCGGAAGCATCGAAACGACCGGCTGTGTCGTGATCTCCCGCGTCTTCTGCGGCAAGGACGCCGAGTCCAATTGCGGAGATCTCAACCCCGTCGGTGGATCCATGTCGCCGGGCTAGCCCAGCATCGACCAAGTAACGACCGATCTCGCCCTCGGCAAAGCCTCTGCCCAATGCGTAAACGGCCAGCCTTGAGAGCCCAAGGTAACGCTCCCGCGGTGGGTCGGCACGAGCGAAACGGTCAACTTCCGCAAGGTTTGGATACGAGCCAGAAGCATTGAGTGCGCGTAGAAGTTCCAAAGCTCGAATGACCGCTGGCGTGACCATAGTGATAAGGCTACAGACGACTAGGCATCATCTTTGCCGAACACCTTGACTATCTCCGCCTCAAGATCTTTTGCTCACCACCTGCCGGAGTCAACTCGGGCATCCAGTTCCTCGTCAGGAGTTTCTGCGCGTCCGCACCGAGGTGTCGACGGTACGGATATGCGTCCGCTCGAGCATTCGCCAGGAGTTCGGAAGTCGTAGTCGTGATTAGCCTGTCGTCGGTTGGGTCTTCACGTTCCTCCATCTCTATGGCGAAGTCATGGAGTACACGTTGGAGGTTCCACAGGGCCCTCTCCGCCGTGCGTCGTGCAGCACGTCGGTCTATCTTGCGTTGGCTCGCCGCACCGACCCAAGCTCCAACACTGCCGCCGAAGACGCCCGTGAAGAGAGTAATCACAATGGACACCCATAACGGGAGCTGCCCTTCGCTCAGCTCGACGACAAGTGCATCAAAATACTTGGCCCAAGCGTAACGTGCGAGAAGTTCTACCCAACGCCGAGAAGCTCAGGGTGCTTTTTCGGGGGTGAGTCTTCGATCTCAAAGCCAAGGGTTTTCTTCGCCACCATGAAGTTCAGGAGCGATGGGTTGGCGGGGCGATCGATCGCGGTATCGACCGTGAGCACTTCCGCAAGCGCATCTTAACGCCTGTCAGCGAGTCCACTATCATCGTCACCCAACTCGGCTTCGGTAACATTATTGCCGAAACCGACATCGACCCAACCGACACTTCTGCCCAACTAACTCAACCCAAACAACCACCCAAAACTACGCCCAAGATGCGACTCACCAATCGTTCATGACCCGACTCATCACATTGTGGACCTGAGGGGACTTGAACCCCTGACCCCCTGCATGCCATGCAGGTGCGCTACCAGCTGCGCCACAGGCCCGAATCGACAGTTTCGTCGACAACCAGACTAGGTTACTACAACTGCGGTCGCCACCGAGGCGACCACGAGGTTGCCGACAAACACAATCGCTTAGACGTATCCCATGCTCGTCGCGGCTGCGCGAGCTACGTTGAGAATCGCATCGAGCGATTCTGTCGAGCCCTCGATTCTCATTTCAAAGCCCTCAACAAGGATGTGACCGGTCGTGTACGTTCCACCAACTTCTTCAAAATAGACCTGCTCGTAGTAGCAAGCGTCTAAGAATGGCGGACACTCCGTGTACCCCGCTGACTGCCAACTCGAGACCTTCGCAGCGGGTGTCGCATCGATTGGTGCGATGAACACGGTCACGCCACCGGCATCCGATTGAGGGATCCCCCAAAGACAAGTGATCCCACCTCTCGCGGCAAACGCATCAGCTTCTGGCCCGAAGCCTCCTGGGCCGATAGGAATTGCTTCGAAGTTCGGCCAAAACTGTTCATGAATAACTGAAATCGGCACGAGTCCGAAACAGTCCGCCGGGAGTGCGAGCACGATTGGCTCTGCCGTA
>JAHBSS010000022.1 GCA_019639015.1 Cryobacterium sp.
CGGGATCACTTCTAGCCAGTCCCACTCGGGCGCGTCCTACGTCAATGCCAAGTCGAATTCCCTGTCGAAAACTCAAGCTGCTTCCAAATCCTTTCGGATTGCTTGCAATGCTTGATCAATCCTCTGCGGGTCTGTTCCACCCGCCTGCGCGAGGTCATCCTTCCCGCCACCGCCTCCGCCCAGCATTGCGGAGGCAGATTTCGCGAGTTGACTTGCGTTAACGCCACGATCCCTTGCTGCTTGACTCGTAGCGACAATCACGGACGTTTTCCCCGATGACTGAGCACCTAATGCAACAACCGTTGCGGATTCGCCCAACCTGCTTCTGACTGAGATTGCCAATGACCGCAAATCATCGATAGCCGCAATTTCACCGAGGTTCGCAGTCACTAGGCGAACGCCATTGATGTCCGCTGCGGAATTAACTAGATCGGGTAAACGTGCTTGAAGCGCAGCTGCTTGGAATTGGGAAATCTTCTTTTCGGCAGCTTTCAAACTGTTTACGAGTTCAGAGATTCGCTCCTGCAGGTTTTCTCTTGGAGTCTTCAATTCAGAACTGAGCGCCGAAACAATTGATCGTTCGATCGCAAGCTCTCTAAATGCTTCGAGCCCAACGAGCGACTCTATTCGGCGATTACTCGAACCGACTGACGACTCCGAAACAACACTGATTAGTCCGATCTCTGAGCTGGCGGAAACATGGGTTCCCGCGCATAGCTCTCGCGACCATGGCCCACCGATTTCGACAACTCGAACAGTGTCACCGTACTTTTCACCGAACAGGGCCATTGCGCCAAGTGCTTTTGCTTCGGAAAGTGACATGACTGACGTGGTTACAGGCAGATTCTCTCGGATGGCTTCGTTGGAGATCTCCTCGATTTCTGTTCTTGTTTCAGGCGAAAGTGCCTTATTCCAATTGAAATCAAGGCGCATGTAGCCTGCTTTGTTGTAAGAACCTGCTTGATGCGCGGTCGATCCTAAGACTTGCCTCAAGGCTGCGTGAATCAGGTGCGTTGCTGAGTGCGCTTGAGTTGCACCCTTGCGCCACTGGGGATCGACAACACTTCTTGCCGCGTCCCCTACTGCAACTTCACCGGATTTCACCTCAACTTTGTGGCTGACCAAGCCTTTAACCGGTCGTTGCACATCCAGAACCTCGAGTTCGAATGAGGCTCCAACGATACGACCAGCATCGGCTTCTTGACCACCGGATTCTGCATACAAAGAAGTTTCAGCGAGGATCACGTCGGCGATCACACCTGCTCCGGCACGGTTCACGGATTCACCGTCGACGATTATGCCAAGCACTTTGCTATCTGTTTCTAGAAACTCGTATCCCGTGAAGATGGTCTCGCCTTGCGCACGGAACGCACTGTAAACGGATAAGTCAGCAAGTAGAGTTTTCTTGGCCCGCGAGTCCGCCTTAGCCCGAGCACGCTGCTCGGCCATTAGCGATTCAAACGCTTCGCGATTGACCGATAAGCCGGCCTCTGAAGCCATTTCAAGGGTTAGATCAACCGGAAATCCAAAGGTGTCGTGCAATTGGAATGCAACTTCGCCTGACAACTCTGATTTACCGGACGCCTTCACCTTTGATACGGCAACATCCAAGATGCTTGTTCCGCTTTCCAACGTCTTCAGGAACGTTTCTTCTTCGGAATATGCCATAGCCGAGATTCTGCCGAAATCAGTTTCCACTTCTGGGTATGCGTCTTTCATGGCATCCCTCGAAGCGCTAAAGAGTACCGGGAATGTTGCTTCCTCAACGCCCAATAAGCGCATGGCCCTTACGCTTCGACGAAGCAGTCTTCGCAGGATGTACCCTCGGCCTTCGTTCGACACCGAGACCCCGTCAGCCATGAGCATGAGGGAGGACCGAACATGATCCGCAACGACACGCATCCGTACGTCATCTTCGTGATCCTTGCCGTACGACTTCTTTGAAAGTTCACTTGCGCGATCTAGGACGGGTCGAACCTGGTCGATTTCATACAGGTTCTCGACTCCCTGTTTTATGAACGCCGCCCGCTCAAGACCCATCCCGGTGTCGATATTTTTTCGAGGTAGTTCTCCAAGAATTTCGAAATCGTGTTTCCCGGTTCCTTCGCCACGCAAATATTGCATGAACACGAGATTCCAAATTTCCAAGTACCGTTCATCATCGGTAGCTGGGCCGCCGTCTACTCCGTAGCTTTTTCCTCGATCGAAAAAGATCTCAGAGCAAGGTCCGGCAGGTCCCGGCAATCCTGTCGACCAGTAGTTAGTGTCCATTCCGAGCCGTTGGATTCGCTCATCCGGTAAACCTGCGATCTTTTTCCAGAGTCGGTAGGCCTCTTCATCGTCTTTGTAAATCGTCACCCAAAGATCGCGTTCCTGGAAGCCGTAACCTCCTTCGGACTCCGGCTTTGTCAGCAATTCCCAAGCGAACCCAATTGCGCCCTCTTTGAAATAGTCGCCGAACGAGAAGTTGCCGTTCATTTGGAAGAACGTGCCGTGCCTTGTCGTCTTGCCGACTTCCTCGATATCCAAAGTGCGAATGCATTTTTGCACGCTCGTTGCGCGAGGGTAAGGAGGTGGAACTAAACCGGTGAGATAAGGAATGAATGGAACCATTCCCGCAACCGTGAATAGAAGTGTCGGATCATCGCTTACAAGGGACGCCGAAGGCACAACCGTATGGCCGCGCTCGCCAAAGAAGGCGAGCCAGCGGCGACGGATCTCCGCGGTTTGCACTACTTACGCTTGGCGAAGTCCGAAATTGCCGCTTCCGCATCCGCAACAGCGGCGCGCAATTCGGCCTCCCGAGACTTGTAACCGTCAACGACTGCGTCGCCGAATTCTTTGACCTTTGAGTCAACATCCGCAAAGAACTTGCGACCCTCAGGGGTTTTTGCCACTTGATGTGCTGCGATGAATCCAATGCCGACACCAGCGACAAGCCAAAGTAACTTCTTCATGGCGTGCTCCTCAAACTACCTTTGCCAGGAACTCCAGCCTACTTTGTCGCGAACGCGACTTAGCGGGCTGCGTAGTACTCAACAACGAGCTGGATCTCACAAGTGATTGGGACTTCGGCGCGCTTTGGACGACGAACCAGTCTCGCGTGCAATTTGTCGAGCTCAACATCAAGGTACCCGGGAGTCTTAGGTAGAACTTCCGCGTGGCCACCGGCGGCCGCTACCTGGAAAGGTTCGAGTGGCTCGCTCTTTGGGTGAACATGAATTAGTTGGCCCGGCTTCACACGGAACGATGGGCGGTCAACGCGTTGACCGTCGACCATGATGTGGCGATGAACGATCAGCTGACGAGCCTGGGCCGTGGTGCGCGCAAAACCAGCGCGAAGAACCAAAGCGTCCAACCTCATTTCCAAGAGTTCAACCAAGTTCTCACCGGTCAGGCCCTGGGTACGACGGGCTTCCTGGAACACAATCCGAAGTTGCGACTCGCGAATGCCGTATTGGGCGCGCAACCGTTGCTTCTCGCGCAACCGAACCGCATAGTCACTGTCGGTGCGACGCCTAGTGCGACCGTGCTGACCCGGGGCGTATGGGCGCTTCTCGAGATAGCGAGCCGCTTTCGGGGTAAGTGGGATTCCGAGAGCGCGAGACAGTCTGGTCTGCGCGCGAGTACGTGACTTAGTTGACACGATTTCCTCTCAATTATTTGATTGCGTGAATTCTTCAACCCGTACGCTTGCACGCAGGGAAGCATTTGATGAGGGAATCGCCACGGAACACATCTGGCTAAAAGATGATTCCTTGCAGTTCGGGATTGCGGCAGCCGTTCGCAAACCCACTGAAGGCGGATTCAATATTAGCAGATCAATCGCCGCGAACAATTCTTCGAAGCTTTTCCAATCTCGCTGCGACTTCTTTCTCGAGGCCATGATTGGTTGGATTGTAATAATTCTTGCCAGCGATGGCACTCGGAGGGTACTGCTGCCTTGCCACCCCAAATTCTTCATCGTGCGGGTAGATATAGCCTTTCCCGTGTTCGAGTGCTTTTGTTCCGGGGTAATGAGAGTCGCGCAGATGTTTCGGTACAGGCCCGGATTGCCCGTTTCGAACATCCTTAATCGCTTCATCGATAGCCAAGTAAGCCGCATTCGATTTAGGTGCTGTTGAAAGATAAATAACCGCCTCTGCCAATGGGATTCGCGCTTCCGGCATCCCCAGAAACTGCACTGAATCGGCCGCTGCATTTGCAACCACGAGCGCTTGCGGATCGGCAAGCCCGATATCTTCGGCAGCGAGAATCAGGATGCGGCGGGCGATGAAGCGAGGATCTTCACCAGCCTCAATCATTCGAGCAAGATAGTGGATTGCAGCATCCGGATCGGAGCCCCGAACCGACTTGATGAAGGCGCTAATTACGTCGTAGTGTTCGTCGCCTTGCCGGTCGTAGCGAAGCAACGCTCGATCAGCAACTTGCGCAACTAATTCCTCATCTATTTCACGGACCGTCGAGCCTGTTGACGCACCGAGCACGGCTGCAGATGCCTCTAGTAGAGTCAAAGCTCTTCGCGCATCGCCGCTAGATAGTTGAATGATTGCGCTCTTGGCAGCTGGCGACAATTCGAATTTGCCACGCAAACCATGCTCACTTGAAAGTGCGCGGTCAATAATCTCGGCAAGTTGGACTTCGTTGAGCGGCTCAAGAGTCAACAACAGCGATCTCGAAAGTAACGGCGTGATGACCGAGAACGAGGGGTTCTCGGTAGTAGCTGCAACGAGAATGATCCAACCGTTTTCAACACCAGGTAACAAAGCGTCTTGTTGCGCTTTCGTAAACCTGTGGATTTCGTCCAAAAACAACACGGTAGTTTGCCCGTAAAGATCCCGTGTGCTTAGCGCTTGCTCTATGACGTCTCGAACATCTTTAACTCCTGCGCTGACAGCCGAGAGCTCAACAAATTTGCGATCCGAGCTTGCTGAAATCGCCTTCGCAATCGTTGTCTTGCCAGAACCGGGCGGCCCCCAAAGGATCACCGAAGTGGCGCCACCGGGAACGCCGTCCGCCAGGTTTTGAAGAGGTGAACCGGCAAGGAGCAAGTGGGCTTGACCAACCACTTCCTCAAGCTTTCTCGGCCGCATTCTTGCTGCGAGTGGCGCTGTAACCCCAAAGAGTCCGGATTGCTCAGCCATGTTCAAATGGTAGTCGGCTGGTTGCATTCAAATTTGGACCGGTTCTAAAGGTAATGTTCTTTTGGCGACATCCTCTCGCAGCTTAAGGAGCAAAGTGGCACGCAGTAATAACGCTCAACGCGAAGCAAAGACAGCTCGTGATCGACTTCGTCGTTATCAAGCAAAGCAGGATGTGCATGAGATTCAAGTGCGCAGGCGCAAGCGAGACAACTTGGTTTCTATTGCCGGGGCTGCTGTTGTGTTGAGTTTGGCAGCAGTTACACAAGTCGTGTATTTCACCGCGGGACCGGGTGTACCGACGCCAGCACCGAGCAGTACGTCAACTCCCGATGCAACCAAGGGAACAAATATCGGGCCAATTCCGGATCCAGCAACAGCGGAAGCGAAGACTTGGACCGGCACCATGATGCTTAACGATGTGAAATTGGAGTTTGAGCTTGACGGAAAAGCCGCTCCGCAAGGGGTTGCTTCGTTCCTGAACGACGCAAAAACTGACTATTTCGTCGGCAAAGACTGCCATCGTCTAACTACCGGATCCACTCACCTGATCCAGTGTGGCTCTGTCGATGGCAAGGGTGGTAGTGATCCGAACTATCGCTTCGGCCCAATCGAGAATGCCCCGGCAGACAATCTATATCCAGCAGGAACGATCGCTCTGGCAAGAATTAGTGGTGCGGCGTACACACAGGGGCATCAATTTTTCATCATGCTTCAAGACGGTGGGATTCCGTCCGATGCAGCCGGTGGCTACACGATTATCGGAAAAATTACCGGTGGGCTTGACCAGCTTGAGGCGGAGATTGGTTCGAAGGGTACCAAGAACGGTTCGAGTGACGGTCTGCCCGCTGTGCCGACGACCATCACTTCTGTAACCATCAACTAACGCGGCTTAGGCCTACTGGATGCTTGCAATAGGCTTGGCTAATCGTCTAGTCGAAGCAGAACGCTTCGGCAGTTGAACAAATAGGTGGGATAGTTGACGCAATCTGAACAACCCTGGGGAAGGGTTGATGAAACCGGCACAGTATTCGTGCGCACATCGGCAGGAGAACGAGCCGTAGGTCAGTTCCCCGATGGGTCACCGGCTGAAGCACTCGCCTATTTTGAACGGAAGTATCAAGAATTGGCCGGGCAGGTCACGATTCTCGAACAGAGAGTTAAGGCTGGCGCTGCGGCCAATGACGTTGCAAAATCAGCAACTGCATTAGGGAAATCAATAAGCGAAGCAAACGCGGTCGGCGATTTGGAGAGCCTCACGAAACGCATTGACGTTTTGAAGCAAGCCACTGCAGAACTTAGCGAACAACAGGCCGAAGAACACAAGGCCGCAATTGAAGCGTCGATACTCAAACGCACTGCGATAGTTGAGGCTGCGGAGGCGCTAGCGGCGCAGGATCCGGCAAAAGCGCAATGGAAGCAAACCGGCGTCAAATTCGATGAGTTATTTAGCGAATGGCAAGAACAACAAAAGACTGGGCCCCATCTTCCGAAAACTCAGAGTAATGAACTTTGGAAGCGCTTCAGAGACGCAAGAGCCAAAGTTGAGTCTCAACGTCGAGCGTTCTTTGCCGTAATGGACTCGGCGCAGAAGGATGCAAAGTCGAAGAAGCAAGAACTAGTCGAAAAGGCGGAGGCTCTCGCAGCTAAGGGGGCCGAAGGTATACCGGCTTATCGCTCTCTCCTCGACAGTTGGAAGAGCGCAGGCAGAGCGGGAAAGAAATCTGACGACGCACTCTGGCTAAAATTCAAGGCGGCTGGAGACCTGCTGTACGCAATGAAGGCCGAGAAGGACTCAAAAGATGATCTCGAGTTCGCGAGCAACTTTGAGCAAAAGCAAGCGCTCGCAAGTGAAGCCGAATCGCTTCTAGACCTAGAAGATCGTGAACTTGCGAAGCAAAAACTGCGAGAACTTCAAAAGAAATGGGATGAAATCGGCAAAGTTCCGCGCGACAAAATCCGTTTGATCGAAGATCGCCTTCGCAAAGTCGAGTCGGCAATCAAGAAATTGGATGACCAACATTGGGTTCAATCAAACCCTGAGAAGAAGGCTCGAAGCGAGGGAATGGTGAGCCAACTGGAAGCTGCCATTGCCAAGCTTGAATCTGAATTGAGTGCGGCCAAATCCAGCGGGGACCCGAAGCTAGTTTCGGAAATTGAGGAAGCATTGAAGGCCCGACGGGCTTGGCTTGCCGCAATTGATTAGCGCAACATCGAAGTTTTCACAGATTTCGTTAGTTGGACCCTGCGCGAGCTGCGCCCGGGCATCCTTCTGTCATGCAGAAAAACCAGCGCCTTGTTGACACTGAACTCTTTGGAATAGCCGAGCTTTCAGCTGCAGTCCTTGATGGCGAAATCGTCAAACTAAACGAGAGTTACCACTCTGTTTGTGAAATTCAGGATGCTGCGCTCAGAGCCGACAGCCTCCGCCTCGCCGACCGCCTAATTGCTGAACGTCGAACCGCCGCGTGGATCTACGGAGCACTCCCGACCCCCCCGACCCTTCTAGAAGTTTGCATGAACATCAAGTTCAGGACGAGACCACCAACCGGTCGCTTCGTGAATGTCAGAGAAGTCGTAATTTCTGATCGCGAATTGCTTCGGATTGGACGAACACTAGTGACCTCCCCAAAGCGAACAATTCTTGATTTGCTTCGCCTTGCTCCCAGTCATGAAGACCAAATCGATAAAACGATTCTTGGGGTGGTAAGAACGTGCAAAGTGGATCCAATTGAATGCGCTGACTTTCTCAAGGCGAACTGGAAAGCCAACAACTACGAGCAAGTCGTTGGTAGGTTTCTTCGGCTAACCACCGAATCTATCTAGCTAGCACTAACTCGATAGACATCGTAAACCTGGTCGATCCGACGAACAGCATTAAGTACACGATCTAGGTGAGTGGTGTCTCCGGTTTCGAATAAGAAGCGGCTAAGCGCAACCCGATCGCTCGAAGTTGAAACCGTCGCAGAAAGAATGTTCACGTGATGTTCAGAAAGCACTCGCGTCACGTCGGATAACAGGCCTGCTCTATCGAGCGCTTCCACTTGAATCTGAACCAAGAACACGCTCTTGGCTTTTGGTGCCCACGCAACTTCAATCATTCGCTCGGGTTCTTTGGAAAGTGAAGCGACGTTCTTGCAATTTGCTTGATGGACAGAGACGCCCGACCCGCGAGTGACGAAACCGAGAATTTCATCCCCTGGTACCGGTGTACAACACTTCGCGAGCTTCACAAGTATGTCCGGTGCACCCCGAACCAGAACGCTCGACTCGCCGCCTTGACTTTGCCTGGGTCGCCCTCGAACCGGAACCGGCAGCTCGTTTTCATCATTCTCGGATTCGGCCTGCAAGCTAGCAACAACTTTTTCAAGCACAGACTGAGTGGAAACGTGCCCCTCGCCGACTGCCGCATACAGCGCAGCAACATCCTCATAGCGCAGCTGGGCGGCAACCTCACTGAATGAGTCCTGAGTCATTAGTTTTTGCAAAGGAAGGTTTTGCTTGCGCATCGCCTTTGCGATCGCATCCTTGCCTTGCTCGATCGCCTCTTCGCGCCGTTCCTTGGTGAACCACTGTTTGATCTTGTTTCTGGCTCGAGTGCTCTTTACAAATGACAACCAGTCCTTACTGGGGCCGGCGTCAGGGTTCTTCGATGTGAACACTTCAACTACTTCACCGCTTGAGAGCACCGAATCGAGCGGAACCAGTCGACCATTCACTTTCGCGCCCATCGTGCGGTGACCAATTTCCGTGTGCACCGCATAAGCAAAGTCCACTGGCGTCGCACCGGCTGGAAGCCCAATTACCTTGCCGTGAGGGGTGAACACGTAAACTTCTTTCGCACCAATTTCGAACCGGAGCGAATCAAGAAACTCCCCCGGGTCGCTCGTTTCTGCCTGCCAATCGGAGATGTGTGCAAGCCACGCCATTTCGGTGTCTGAATCTCGATTAGCGGCGCCCTTGTTCATCCGTTCTTTGTATTTCCAATGCGCGGCAACACCGAACTCGGCTCTTTGGTGCATCTCTTCGGTACGAATCTGAATCTCAACAGCTCGACCGTTCGGCCCAATCACTGTCGTGTGAAGCGATTGATACAGGTTGAACTTCGGAGTTGCAATGTAATCCTTGAATCGCCCCGGAATCGGATTCCACATTGCGTGAATCGATCCAAGCACCGCGTAACAATCGCGAACACTGTTCACCAAGATTCGGATGCCCACCAAATCATAGATTTCGTCGAATTCTCGACCACGCAACACCATCTTTTGGTAAATGGAGTAGTACTGTTTTGGTCTGCCGACGACTCTGCCACGAATTTTCGCGGCCTTTAGATCCTCGTTTATAGCGTCAATAACTTGTTGAACAAAACCTTCCCTTTGCGGGGTTCGTTCGCGGACCAAGTTTTCGATTTCCAGATAAATCTTTGGAAAAAGCACAGCGAACGACAAATCTTCCAATTCAAGTTTGATCGTTTGAATCCCAAGACGATGCGCCAATGGTGCATAAATTTCTAGCGTTTCTTGCGCCTTTCGCGCTGCAGACTCAGGCGATACGAAGCCCCAAGTTCTCGCGTTATGAAGTCGGTCGGCGAGCTTTATGACGAGCACTCTGATGTCTTTCGACATCGCAACAACCATCTTGCGAACAGTTTCAGCTTGAGCACTATCGCCGTACTTCAGTTTGTCGAGTTTGGTCACCCCGTCTACGAGCATGGCGATTTCATCGCCGAACTGCTCCCTCACTGTTTCCAAACTGAGTTCTGTGTCTTCAACTGTGTCGTGCAACAGAGCTGCGGCAATCGTAACCGTGCCAATTCCAAGGTCTGCCAATATTTGCGCGACAGCTAGAGGATGAGTGATGTATGGCTCGCCACTTTGCCGAAGTTGACCCTCGTGCGCCTTGTGTGCCGCTTGATAAGCACGTTCAACTAACGCCAAATCCGCCTTAGGATGATGCCCCCTAATGGTTCTAAGCAAGCCCTCAAGTGCACCGGCCGGTTGCGATCGTGAAAATATTCGCGGCAAAAGGTTCCTGCGCGAGGAAGATGCAAAGGCAACAGAATTTGTTGAACCGGTTGAGTCGGAGTTTGGCAATTCAACCTCCAACTAGAACACTTGGTCTTTCAAAGATCACTAAAAACCCTGATCAGACCTTTGCTGCAGCACTCCTAGCTTTGAGTGTCGCTGCGTCGTGCTTGCGAATCTCCGGCTCACCTTGACGGAACCAAGCATACAGCGGAGCCGCAATGAAGATCGTTGAGTAAGTTCCGAGGATGATACCGATGAGAAGCGCAAGTGAAATATCGCGAAGTGTGTCTGCACCTAAAACGTATGCTCCAACAAACAAGATTGTCCCAACCGGTAGAACCGCTACGACACCTGTATTGATTGATCTGACAAGTGTTTGGTTGACGGCCAAGTTGACCGATTCAGCAAACGTGTGTCGCAAAAGCACTGCTTCTTCCGCCGTATTTTCTTTGATTTTGTCGAACACAACGACGGTGTCGTAAAGCGAATACGCGAGGATGGTCAAGAAACCGATGAGCGCTGCCGGTGTAATTTCGAACCCGGTCAGGGCGTAAACGCCGGCCGTCACGACAAGGTCGTGAATCAAAGACAGAATTGCCGCGAGAGACATTTTCCAGGTGCGGAAATAGAACGCCATGATTATGAGCGCAAGCACCAAGAACACAACAAGTCCTACGATTGCCTGCTTGGAAACATCCGCACCCCAAGTGGGACCAATGAAAGTGTGTGTCACATTTGATGCGGGAACTTTGTACCCAACTGCGAGGGCATCCGCAATCAATTTGGTCTGCGCGTCACTCAATTGATCAGTTTGAACCCGGACTCCGTCAGAACCAACAACAGAGACTTTCGCAACTTCTTCGGGAGCAACACTTGCAACAGCTTTTGTCGCGACATCTTGCTTGGGATTTGCAACTTCGCTGACTTGGAACTGCGAGCCACCCCGGAACTCGATTCCGAAGTTAAATCCACCTTTGGCGACCGGGATGACAACCGAAATAATCATCATTGCTGCAGCTACAAAGAACCAGAATCGTCCCCATCCAACAAAGTTCAGGGAACGCTCACCGCTGTATAGCGCGTTTCCGAAACGAGCAAACCGCGATGTCATTGCTTCTTCCCCTTGGCCGAAAGTTCCGCAACTTCAGCGGCTTTACGCTCAGCGATTGTTTGACGCTTTGCCGCTTCACGTGAACTTGAAAGCGCCGTCTTGGTTTTGACTTCTTTGACAACTTTGAACTCACCCGCACCGCGATACACAGCTCCGTGCGCCATCGGGTCTAATCCAGAAAGCGGATGGCCCTCACCAAAGAACCGTGTGCGGGCCAGCAGTTGAAGCATCGGGTGCGTGAACAAGATCACAATCAAGACGTCAATTACCGTCGTGATTCCAAGCGTTAGCGCGAAACCTCGAACGTTTCCTACAGCAAATATGAACAGGATGATTGCAGCTAGCAGGTTTGTACCTTTTGCCGCATAGACGGTCTTTAGCGCTCGCTTCCAGCCCGCCTCTACCGCTGAAACGATTACCTTGCCTTCTCGTAGTTCGTCTCGAACTCGCTCAAAGTAGATGATGAACGAGTCGGCCGTAAAACCAATGGCAACGATTAGACCAGCAACTCCCGCTAATGACAGGCGATACCCTTCTCGCCAAGACAGAACTGTAATTACCAAATAGGTCATCACTCCCGCGACTAGGAGCGAAGCGATCGTGACCGAGCCGAGCGCTCGATATTGGAACATCGTGTAGATCATGACGAGGATCAGCCCGAGTATTCCCGCGAGTAATCCGCTCTGGAGTTGCGAACTACCAAGTGTTGCCGAAATTGTTTCGGAGCTTTGCACTTCAAAACCGATGGGTAGAGCGCCAAATTTCAACTGATCCGCAAGGGTCTTTGACGTTTCTTGAGTGAAGTTTCCTGTGATTTGCGCTTTCCCGTCGGTAATAACCGCGCGAGTCGCTGGCGCGGAAATCACACTCCCATCGAGAACAATGGCAAACCTGTTCTTGTTGTCTGAAAGACCGTAGAGACGAGTAGTAACTGCGCCGAATTTCTTTGCACCCTCTGAATTGAAGACGAGGTTAACTCCCCATTCATTGGTTGTGGCGCCTTGAGAGTTTGCTACAAGTGAGTTTGTCGCATCGGAAATATCTTCACCAGGTACTTCAACCGGGCCGAGAATGTACTTTTCAGAATTAGTTGTGTCACACGTGATTAGTGGTTCGTCAGAAGGTGCGACGTTCGCACCACTTGATTCGACATCATCGCAATTAAAGGCGTCAAACTTGTCTTGCAAAGCCGGGGTAATCCAGGCGTCATCGCTTGGGTCGGTCGGCGTGACGGTCGGTGTCGGTGACGCACTAGGAGAATCCGTCGGGGAAGGAGATTGACTCGGCTGAACGACAGTGTTTGCGCTACTCGTTGCGGCAATTACGGCGCGGAACTCCAGTTTCGCCGAAGACTCGATCCGGTTTCTGGTCTCATCGTCAATCTTGCCCGGAATTGAAACCACGACGTTCTTGCCGCCTTGAGTGTTGATTTCTGCTTCCGAAACACCTGAGGCATCGATTCTTTGACGGATGATCGCAACGGCCTGATCAAGCTGCTCTGGCTTTACCTCGACCCCGCTTTCCAGCTTCGGAGCCAAAATGATTTGCGTTCCACCTTCGAGGTCGAGCGCCAATTTTGGTGTCCAGGTGCCACCAGCCCACAACACTCCGCCAAGGTTCAACGCAAATAGCCCAACAAGCAAGAAGATCAGCCAAGACAGAGAACGCCAAGCCTTCTTCACGGGAGTTTGACGGGCGGCCACTTAGATTCTGCTTCCTTATTAGTTATGCGAACGAATGAAAATCGCGTTGGTACTGCGGGGTCAGTTGTTTGATTCTGGCTTCTTGCGAGTCGGCTTCTTAGTCGTGCGTTCACCAAACTTTGGTTCATCATCCGTTGAGTTTGAAACTTCTGGCGCGACTTCTGACTCCGGTTCAGGCTGCTCGACTGCCTTAAGGATCACTTGACGGTGCAGCTTCACGATCGTCTTTGGTGCGATCTCAACCAAGGCAGTGTTTTCTGACTCGTCCATTGAAACCAAAGTGCCGTAAAGCCCGAAGTTTGTCATGATCTCAACACCGGGGTGAAGCGCTGCGAGTCGATCTTGGGCGTCCTTCTGACGTTTACGCGAGCTCCAGAATTGAAAACCGATCAAACCGACAAGCAACACGATGATGATCAAAAACGTGGGATCCAACTGGATTGCCAACCTTCCGGGTTTAGAGTTTTGGCCTTAGAAACGGCCAGATTGAATTATAGGTCATCACCGAACAGTCCCGAACTCGGTCGGCTAATTCCAAGGTGCGCCCACGCCCTCTTGGTTGCGACCCGACCCCTGGGCGAACGCGTCAGCAATCCGATCCGGACAAGGAATGGTTCTACAACTGACTCGATTGTCTCGGCTTCTTCTCCGACGGAAACCGCCAAAGTGTTAAGTCCAACGGGGCCACCATCAAAGCGTTCAAGCATGATGCGAAGCACGGCGCGGTCGAGGCGATCAAGCCCGAGCGCATCTACGTCGTAGAGTTCGAGGGCGCTCCTGACGGCATCCACCCCATCCGAATTGTGTACGAGACTGAAGTCCCGCACCCTTCGAAGGAGGCGGTTCGCGATTCTAGGCGTACCCCGGCTTCGAGTCGCAATTTCGGCTTTGGCGCTAGGCGAGAGATCCAGACCAATGAGCGACGCGGCCCGCGCAAGCACTTGCTCCAGTTCTGCTGATTCGTAAAACTCCAAATGCGCTGTAAACCCAAAACGATCGCGCAACGGGTTGGGAAGTAGTCCAGAACGAGTGGTCGCACCCACGAGCGTAAACGGCGCCAAATCGAGCGGGATAGTCGTAGCCCCGGCACCTTTCCCGACCATTATGTCGATTCGAAAGTCTTCCATCGCAAGGTAAAGCATTTCTTCTGCCGACCTCGCCATCCGATGAATCTCATCAATGAAAAGTACTTCACCTGGAACCAAGGATGACAACACAGCAGCTAGGTCACCCGCATGTTGAATCGCGGGTCCGCTTGAGACTCGAAGCGGTCTGCCGGATTCTTCTGCAACGATCATGGCGAGAGTCGTTTTTCCAAGACCGGGTGGTCCGGCAAGCAAAATGTGGTCTGGAGTCCGATTTTGAAGTTTCGCGGCATCCAAGAGCAGTTGCAATTGCGCTCGAACTTTGGACTGTCCAACAAATTCGGCAAGGGTTCTGGGTCTGAGTGCCCCCTCGAATGCAAGCTCAACCTCTGATTCAGGGGTCGAACGAAGTATAGAAATCTCTGAATCGGTCATCGGGACCTCGCCGAACTGCTTGCTAATCGCGCTAACGCACTTCGAAGTAAAGAGTCAGTTGTCAAGCCAGCAGATTCGCTCGCGTCACTAAGCACTTCACTTACCGCGGATTCTGAAACTCGCTCATTCCAACCAAGTCCTACCAGTGCCCGAATTACATCCGCACTTACAGTAGTTTTGGCGGGCTTCGAGGAGGACAAACTTGCTACTCCGGTTTGAATCTTTCCAGCGAGCGAGACGGTAATTAGCTTGGCGGTTTTCGGGCCAATTCCGCTGACCTTCCTGAAAGCCGCGTCGTCGTCTGATGCAACCGCCAAAGCGACTCCTTCTGCACCGAGAACTCCGAGCACAGCCAAAGCTGATTTTGGTCCCACGCCCGAAACGCTGCGCAGAAGATCGAACACCTCTTTTGACTCGATCGAATCAAAGCCGTAGAGCGACAATTCATCCTCGCGAACAACCAGGCTTGTGAACACTGAAACTTCTAGATCAGGCGAGAGAGTCAACGCGAACGAACTTGTCACTGCGACCTGAAGTCCGACTCCCCCGACCTCAATGATCACAACACCACCCGAAACCGAGAGAACTCTTCCTCGAAGTGATGCAATCATGCCCTTAGCCTACGGTCGCTTTCTCGCCTTCTCAGCGTCTCTCAATGCGGCGTGCCACTTTGATTGCGCCGGAGTCAACTCAGTTTTTGAGCTTTCTCTGAACAAATTACCTTTCCAGCCATGGCAAATTGCCAGCGCCAACGCATCAGAAGCATCCGCAGGTTTGGGTATCTCAGCGAGTCCAAGCACCTTTGCAACCATTGCGCCCAGTTGCTTCTTGTCGGCGGCACCATATCCACTCAAGGCAGCTTTCACTTCGGTTGGCGTGTGTAACCCAATCGGGAGGTTGTGGCGTGCCGAAGCGAACAGCACCACTCCACTTATTTGGGCAACTCCCATGACGGTTCTCAAGTTTTGTTGAGCAAAAACTCGTTCAAGCGCCATCGATGTGGGTTGAAACTCAGTAATTATCTGCTCGATTCGGTTTGCGATCACCAGAATGCGCTTCGGTAGTTCCATTTCAGGTGACGTTCGAATCACCTCAACGGTTACGAGTTTTACAGATTTGTTCCTAGCAACCTCAACAATTCCAACACCGCACCGAGTCAGGCCCGGGTCAATTCCGAGGACTCTAGCGCTCATGAATACTATTCGTCGTCGAGTTCAGCTTGAACTTCTGCCGACATGTCGAAGTTAGAGAAAATGTTTTGCACGTCGTCGCTGTCCTCAAGCGCATCGATAAGTCTGAGCACTTTCCGGGCGGTCTCCACGTCAACATCGACCGTTACAGTTGGCACAAATTCTGCTTCAGCGGAATCGTAATCAATACCGGCTTCCTGCAATGCGCTACGCACTGCAACCATTTGGGAGGGTTCGGTAATTACTTCGAATCCGCCGCCTTGATCGTTGACTTCTTCTGCGCCAGCATCCAAAACAGCCAACAGGATGTCATCCTCGCTCACCGAATCACTCTTGGTTATCGAGATAACGCCTTTGCGGTGAAAGTTATAGGCAACGCTTCCAGGGTCAGCCATCGTGCCACCATTCCGGGACATGATAGTGCGGACTTCGGCGGCCGCTCGGTTCTTGTTATCGGTCAAACATTCAATAAGTAGAGCAACACCGTTCGCAGCGTAGCCTTCATACATGATCGTCTGGTAGTCGACCGACTCGCCAGTTAAACCGGCTCCGCGTTTAACCGCCCTGTCAATGTTGTCGTTTGGAACACTCGACTTCTTGGCCTTCTGAACCGCATCAACAAGGGTCGGGTTTCCAGACAAATCTGCACCACCCAGCTTCGCGGCAACTTCAATGTTCTTGATGAGTTTCGCAAAGGATTTAGCCCTGCGAGCGTCGATCACCGCTTTCTTGTGTTTGGTGGTAGCCCATTTGGAATGTCCGCTCACAACTAACCTCTCGATTGATTCAAGCCGTAATTCTACCGACCACGCGCCTCGGCTTCACACCCGCGTATCGAAGTTCTAACGCGGAAAGCTTTCTGATCACGTCCGGATCGGCATCCCGCCAAGCTTGAACAGGATGCTTACCAACCGCAGCTAACTCCTTCTTTGAACCGTGAACCAAACCACGAAGAGCGAGAATGTCTTGACCTTCCTCAAGCTTCGAGATCCGATTTACGGCGGTCGCATTCTTGATGAAGTCAACGCGTTTTCTAACCCAGACCAGTAGCACTGCCCAAATCACTGTTCCGGTCACTAACGATCCGATGATTACAGAGACGGTTGTAATGAAGTTCGTTGTCGAGGTACCAGCCGTTTCGAGCATGCCACCCGTACCGCTCGCAGCGTCGAATGGCACCCGAACCGCATCACCAACTAGCGGGATGCCACTCAACGCGTTTGCGGCATCCGTCATGGCACCCTTGAACCCTTTGCCAGCGGTATTTATTAGCCTGCCTACTTCAGCCAGAGCCCCAATCGCGGCCCCAATTGTTAGCCCTAACCACGCCCCTAGAACGATCACGGCGGTTGCGATTAGATCGATGAATATTTGACGAATCCGGCGAATCGGAAAATCAGAGTAGAACTTCATGCCTCAAAGCATGTCGATTTAGGCGGCTTTGCGCACCTTTTCGAGGAAATACTTGTGGAAACGGTGGTCCTCGGTCATTTCCGGATGAAATGAGGTTACGAGAATTTGCCCTTGTTCTGCCGCGACTACTCGACCATCCGCCAAAGTCGCAATCTTTTCGACGCCTTCTCCGACTCTCTCGATCACTGGAGCGCGAATGA
Source organism: Cryobacterium sp. (assembly GCA_019639015.1). Classification (GTDB taxonomy): domain Bacteria; phylum Actinomycetota; class Actinomycetes; order Actinomycetales; family Microbacteriaceae; genus Terrimesophilobacter. Next base: position 17,306 of record JAHBSS010000022.1, read on the forward strand.
ATACCGCGTGCAATGGTGGCTCACCCAAGACTGGGATCGGCAAATCAACTTCGAATGAGTCCAATTGAGACCCGAAAGCGTTGCGTCTCACGTTGATATCGATCGCACCGAGACTTTGTTGCCCTTTGATTCCGTCGAGGATATTTTTTGAGAGCATGATCATGCCCGCGCACGTCCCATACACCGGCAAACCGGATTGAATCGCTTTGATTAGCGGTTCACGCAAATGGAAAGTTCTGGAAAGCTTATCCATTACGCTCGATTCGCCACCGGGGATAACTAGGCCGTCAATCTTTGCCAGTTCTGTTGGGCGGCGAACCGGGACGGCATCCGCGCCAAACTTACGCAACACGTTTAGGTGCTCGCGAAAGTCCCCCTGAAGGGCGAGCACCCCGATAGTTGGATTACTCGTTGTTACCAGCCTCGATCGGCGAGCCGGTGCGGTGCCGGAAGGTCAGCGACGTTGATTCCAACCATCGCCTCTCCGAGCCCACGCGAGGCTTCCGCGATTACGTCTGGGTCGTCAAAGAACGTTGTCGCCTTGACAATCGCCGCTGCCCTAGCCGCCGGGTTTCCGGACTTGAAGATGCCAGAGCCGACGAACACGCCGTCAGCGCCTAGTTGCATCATGAGTGCGGCATCCGCTGGGGTTGCAACTCCGCCGGCGGTGAACAGCACGACCGGTAGTTTTCCGGTTTCAGCGATTTCGGCCACCAGAGCATATGGTGCTTGAAGTTCTTTCGCTGCAACGTAAAGCTCGTCTTTGGTTTTCGACTTCAAGTTGTTGATCTCGCCGGTGATCGTGCGAATGTGCTTCGTCGCCTCCGACACGTCTCCGGTACCGGCTTCGCCCTTGGAGCGGATCATCGCGGCACCCTCACTAATGCGACGAAGCGCCTCGCCAAGGTTGGTGGCACCGCAAACGAATGGAACCGTGAACTGCCACTTGTCGATGTGGTTCACGTAGTCGGCTGGGCTCAAAACCTCGGATTCGTCGATGTAGTCAACCTTGAGCGATTGCAAAACTTGCGCCTCGACAAAGTGACCGATTCGAGCTTTAGCCATGACTGGAATCGAGACGGATGCGATGATTTGGTCGATCAAATCTGGGTCGCTCATTCTGGCAACGCCACCTTGAGCGCGAATGTCGGCTGGCACCCGCTCTAGCGCCATTACTGCTACGGCTCCGGCATCCTCGGCGATCTTCGCCTGATCGGCGGTAACGACGTCCATGATGACACCGCCCTTGAGCATTTCTGCAAGCCCGCGCTTTACGCGGTCGGTGCCCAGGTGTGTAGAAGGTTCAGATGCTTTTGCCATGCTTCCATTCTACGTTGGAGCGCAAAGTGGCATCGGCCAGATCAGCACCGACTATTTGGGCCAGGCCGCAGCGATCTCTGCTCGAACCTCACCAAGCAACCTCGGCAGAGCTTTTGTTTTGGCAATGATTGGGAAAAAGTTCGAGTCCAGCGCCCATCTCGGAACAATGTGTTGGTGCAAATGTGTCGAAATTCCGGCTCCGGCGACCCTGCCTTGGTTCATTCCGATGTTGAAGCCGTCGCAATTCGAAATGCTCCGGATGACCCGCATTGCGATTTGAGTGAGTTCACCCATTTCGGCAATTTCGTCGGCATTAGCGTCGTCATAAAGCGCAACATGCCGATACGGGCATACAAGTAGGTGACCGGTGTTGTACGGATACAAGTTCAAGAGCGCGTAGGCGTGCTTGCCTCTCGCGACGATCAAAGCCTTTTCGTCATCCATTCCAGGTGCTAGGCAAAACGGGCAGGCATCGTGATCCGGTTCCTGGCCTTCTTGAATGTAGACCAGTCGGTGAGGGGTCCAGAGCCGTTGAAAAGCATCCGGCACGGCAGCGAAATCGGCTGCGTTTTCGACCTCGTCGAACTCGTCTTCCACCGCTAAACCTGCTCCCTGTTTTCAATCGATTCGAGGATGCGTTCGATGGCCTTCTCGACCGGCACGCCGTTTTCTTGGTGACCGTCCCGGAACCGGAAGCTCACGGCCGAGTTCGAGCGGTCATCCTCCCCCGCGATCAACTGGTACGGGATCTTCTGCAGGGTCGCGTTTCGAATCTTTTTCGGCATCCGGTCGGTTGACAAATCAAGTTCGGCTCGAACACCTTTGGAACGCAGTTTTGCAATGACTTCTCCAAGGTATTCGTTGTACTCCTCGGCGACCGGAATCCCGATCACTTGAACCGGCGACAACCAAACCGGAAAGGCTCCAGCATAGTGTTCAAGCAAAATCGCGATGAACCGGTCAATCGATCCCATGAGTGCGCGGTGGATCATGACTGGTCGCTGCCTAGAGCCGTCAGCCGCCGTGTATTCGAGCCCGAAGCGTTCTGGGAGGTTGAAGTCGACTTGTACTGTCGAGAGTTGCCAAGAACGGCCAATTGCATCCTTAGTTTTCAAGTCAATCTTTGGGCCGTAAAACGCCGCTTCGCCTGGTTGCTCTGTGACCTTGAGACCGCTAGCAGCCGCGACTTTCCGAAGCGAATTGGTCGCCGATTCCCAGTTCTCGTCGGAACCGATCCACTTGGTTTTCTCGTCGTCTTTCATTGAAAGCTCAAGTTCGAAGTTCTCAAGCCCATAATCACGAAGTAAAGCGAGCACGAACTCAAGCACGCGGGCCGCTTCTTCTTCGAGTTGTTCCGGCGCAACAAAGATGTGTGCGTCATCTTGAGTAAAACCGCGAACCCGCGTTAGTCCGTGTAACGCTCCGGAAAGTTCGTTCCGATAAACCGTGCCAAACTCACTAAGTCGCAACGGCAACTCGCGATAGCTTCTGCCACGCTCCCGATAAATCAGGATGTGCATCGGGCAGTTCATTGGCTTCAGGTAGTAGTCCTGACCTTGCTTGGTGACGTTGCCTTGAGCGTCGCGCTCCTCATCGAGATGGATCGGCGGGAACATTCCGTCGGCGTATGTCACCAAGTGATTGCTTTCAACAAATAGGTCAGCTTTGGTGATGTGTGGAGTGTAGACGTATTGATACCCGGCTTCGCGGTTTCGCTTTAGCGAATGTTGCTCGATCTCTTGGCGCAGAATGCCGCCCTTCGGATGCCACACCGCGAGCCCCGACCCAATCTCGGTCGGGAAGGAGAACAAATCGAGTTCGACGCCGAGTTTTCGATGATCGCGCCTGGCAGCCTCGGCAAGTCGAGCCTGATAGTCGCGCAACTCATCTTTGCTCGGCCAACCCGTGCCATAAATCCGCTGAAGTTGCTTATTCTTTTCTGACCCTCGCCAGTAGGCAGCAGCAACACGGGTTAGCGCAAAACCGTTGCCAATTAGTCGAGTGCTAGGCAAGTGCGGACCCCGGCACAAGTCCTTCCACACCGTTTCGCCGGTCTTCGGGTCAACGTTGTCGTAGATCGTTAGCTCGGCGCCGCCAACCTCGACCGACTCGTCTTCTGCCGTGCCACCTTTGAGGCCGATGAGTTCGAGTTTGTAAGGCTCCTTGGCGAGCTCTGACCTCGCTTCGGCTTCGGAAACTACGCGCCGCTGGAATCGTTGGCCCTGCTTTACGATGCGCTCCATCGCTTTTTCGAGCTGTTTCAGATCCTCGGGAGTGAACGGTGATTCAACATCGAAGTCGTAGTAGAAGCCGTCCGTGATCGGCGGACCGATCCCGAGTTTCGCATCCGGATTGATTGATTGCACCGCTTGAGCGAGAACGTGCGCGGTCGAGTGCCTGAGGATTGCGAGCCCGTCCGGTGAGGAAATAGTTACCGCTTCGACCTGATCGGAGCTCTCGATTGTCGCCGCAAGATCCTTCAATTCGCCGTTAACTCGCATCGCAACAACGTTGCGATCTTCAAACAAATCGAACCCGGTTTTCTTGCTACTCACCCAGTCAACTTTAGTAGCGGTCAAGAACGGGAATTTCCAATACTATTGGCGCAACTGACGGAGGCAACCCGAAATGTCCAACCCGCATCCAAATATTGAATCAGTGCTCTACTACCAACCAACTAGTTGGATCGACGCTATCGCCAGATTCGTCAGACGAAAGAATATCTCCTGGTGGCTAGTGTTGCTTTTCCTCGCGCTAGTCTGGTTGATCCTGTTCACGCTCAGCCGCCTCAAAGAGAACCCGGCCTCGGTATCGATATTTGACCAGGGGTATGTTGGAGTGTTCTTTTCCGCAACGCCACTACCGGCCTATGGCGTGATAACTAGTGCGGCCGGTCGTGCTTTCGACCGTTTCATTCCCGCACTAGGCAAGCGACCAAGCGGCGTGGATGAGTCACGTCGACGTTTGACGGCAATTCCTCTAATTCAATCAATCGTCGTTGGATTGCTTGGAGCAGCAATTGGAATTGTGAGTCTTTTCACCACACCGGCTTATCAGACTGTTTATTTCACATCCACCCCAACCCTTGTACTCGGCATCATCGCTTTCGCCTTCAGTTACGGCGCAATCTTGACAGTGATTTGGCAAACAATTCGCACTGTCAATGAGGTTGTGCGGCTGCATCGTCGCGCCGAGGTCATTGACGTCGATCGGCCTGGTCCTGCACATGCGTTTTCGTCGGTCACCGCGGCGGCCGCGAGTTTCATTCTCGTTGTGCTCGCGTTTTCGATCGCAACCACTCCAAAGTTCACCGAAACTCTGCCGAACTTTCTCTTGTCTGCTATCGCAGGGCTGGTTGCAATAGCTATTTTCGTATTGCCACTCATCAGGATGCGCGGCCGAATGATCGACGCGAAACACGCAGAAATAGACAGTGTCGGGGCGCGAATCAACGCGGTCATGCAAGAAATCGAAACCGCAGTCGACCAAAAGCGCTTCAAGGATGTTGAAGCACTCTCATCCACAATGACCGCCCTAAACGACCGCGCCGACCGGCTCAGAAAAGTCTCAACGTGGCCGTGGGATGCGAGAGTAACCAGCGGGTTCCTCTCGGCACTACTTATCCCGGTCGCGACTTGGGCGATTACCGTCTATGCGGGACGGTTCCTAGGGGTCTGAGCTCTAGGCGAACCGAGACCGGCTAATCGCCGACGCTTCCGTCGATTGACGTTGCACGCCCCCGTTCTGCCTTGGATTCAATGTTTTGACGGCGAATGCCTAAGCCTTCCGGGGTCAGCCTGCCTATGGCACTCGGAGCGTTTTAACGGGATCCTGCCAGGCGACAATTGCAGAGGGCGGGACTGCCGCTGCGACGCCGACAAGGGTGATAAGTACTGTGGCCGCGATGAGAAAACCGCCGGGAGGCAGCGTTCCGATGAGCGCTAAAACGGCGACGGTTCCCGCGCCAGCACCGAGAACCGCTCCGATGGTGACGGCGAAGGCCGCTTCTACTAAAGCTACGGCTACGAGCGCGGAGCGGGATGCACCGAGCGCTCGACGGCGCCCGAAGTCGCGACGTCTTGAATTCAACGCCAGTGTCATGGTTAGTGCGAGAAGTACCATGCCGACGGCAACGACTCCGAGGGCCAACTGGCGACTGAACGAGCCAACCTGCCCTGTGAGGACTCCGCTGAGAGCGACGAGAGCATCCGATGTTTTTACAGAGAGGGCATCGGCATGGAATACTCCTGCAAGTGCTCGCACCTGACGCACGACCGCGTCCACGCCGAGTGCGTCGCTAGCAAGGATTTAGATGAGCGTCGCGTGCGGTGATTCTTCGCCTGCGCTGGGCGCAATGAGCACCAGACGTTCAAGGTCAGCAATCACACCTGATGAACTAAATCTGCCCACGACAGCGCGCTGTTGACCATCGTCGACTAGCCAACCGGCGGGTTCAACGAGTTGCAGACGCTTTTGGGTTTTGGCACTGACGATTGCCTCTCCACCCCGTGGTTCTCGCCCGAGATCCATGGTGACAAGATCGGGCAACGGGGTGAGGATTTCGCGCGCAGCGACGTTGATACGTTGCCCCCCTAGGCCGGAACGCACGTCGCGTGCTGCGCCGAGGCCGAGCACCCACTCGATCCCGTCCATTGACGCTAGTCGATCGAGACCCGCCTGATCGACCCCGGGTGAAGGGTCGGCAATATTGACCGAAATAAGCCTTGGCCCTGCGTTATCCACGCTGGCGAGAATTTGGGCTTCGGCGGCTGCCGCTCGCCCAGCTGTGAGGAAAACAGTGACTGTCATTGCCAACGTGACAAGCAGGAGAACGAAGGATGTTGCTCGGTGCGCAAGCGAACTCTTTGCGGCTTCTATCACCGCCTTCCTAGCGGTGAGCGCCATTACCCACCTCCACGACTTGATCACATGTTTCGGCACGGATTCGGTCGTGCGTTGCGACGATGACAGTGGCGCCCGCTGCCGCTCTGTCAAAGAGTGCGTTCCAAACGATGTGAGCAGTCTCAACGTCGAGATTTCCGGTGGGTTCATCCGCCAGCACGATCTCGGGTGAAGTCACGAAAGCTCGGCAAAGGGCGACTCGTTGCGCTTGACCTCCTGATATCTGTCCTGGTTTCCTGCTTGGGTCGACCTCAACGCCGAAGGTATCAAGTAACTCAATCGCGCGGTCTTGATACTCGGTAATGCTAGCTCTACCGTAGAGAGCGCCTTCGAGAATGTTGTCGAGCACGCTACGAGCCGGGTCCAGCAGGGCATCCTGAAAAACGAATCCCATCATTTGGGCTCGAATTTCCGCCCTTGACCAGTCGGGGAGTTGTGCGGCATCCATACCGTTTACGATGATGGCCCCGGTCCTGGGTGTGAGCATGAGCCCGATCAGGTACAGCAGGGTCGACTTTCCTGATCCAGATCTGCCCACCAGAGCGGAGATCGTACCCGGCTCGAAGGATGTATCGAGATCACTAAAGATGTCGGGGCCGCCTCGATACCCGAATCCGAGTTCCCTCAGTTCGATCATGGCGCGGCGTCGGCAAATAGTTTGACAACGGTGCCGACAGCTAGACCCTTGACAACAGTGAGACCCTCACCGCTGACGACGACGGTCACGACAATAGGTACCCCTTTTGGCGTCTGCACGATAGTTCTCCCATCAGGTCGCATACCGACTGCGGCATCAGGCACAACGACCCCTTTCGTAGTGGGGATGATGTCAACTTGCACGGGAATCTGACTGGAATTGACGATACTGAAGTGAGAGGCGCAGCTCATGTCACACACCGATGCCCCTGAACTGTCGACGACGCGGTAGCTCAAGAGACCGTCGGAACCACGGGTTGGCCCCTCCAAGGTACCGGTGAGTGTCAGATCACCGACGGCCAGATGTGCACTCATGCCCGCCGAAATCTGCCGACCCCCAGAGGATCCGGGTACCAGAATGTCTGGTTCCGGTAACACCGTATGGATCAGCTTCTGTCCAGGAGAAACGACGACACCGAGCGCGATGTCGTCGGCGACATAGCCACGAGCGGGAAGGTTAGGGAGGAACAAAATATCACCACGCCGAACGACTCCATCCGGAGTCATGCCGAGACTTTTTTGCCACGCCCGCACGGCATTTCTCGTCCCCCAGTCAAAATAATCGGAAGAACCATTACCCAGGAAAGCACGAAGCTGCTTGACATCCACACCGCGACTACCCAACGAAAGGTCACGGAACGCCGGTACCTTACCAACCGCGGCAACTACCGGTCTTAAATCTACTGATGCAAGAATATCTCCTGCCTTAATCTCTTTAGCCGGGTCAACATTGAGCGACGTCAACGTACCACCCGAACCAGCCATTACCGCAGGCCCTTCGATGAACGCGACTGTGGACTGAACCACCGTGTTGACTCCCACTTCACCTGTTACAGCGGTATAGGTCGGCGACAAGGGGGCACTTTTGAGATCAGACGAGCTCGGCGCCAAAACAGTCGAAGTCGCCCACCACGTCACTGCAGAAACAAGCACGACGACAAGAACCCATGCAGCGTGCACTCTCCACCGAGAAGGCAAAGGCGAGGTCACCATACGTCGGCACTTTCTGGGCAAATGTCCGATGCGCCATACATGACCCCATCGCGTTCAATAGAAGTTGCGTGAAGCGTCGGTTGCCATAATTCCTTTTGCCCACTTCTGTTGTAGTCCGAAACAAAAGTCTCAAAAGTCGGAGGATCCCCCTCGATCATCCCGTTATCTAGCAAACATTCAAACTGCTGTAAGCGAGTTTCGTATCGCTCCCTCAACTCACTGTCAGACAGGTCTTGCATTTTTGGTTCACCCAGCTCTGCACGGCAGCGTTTGTTTGCAGTGTCCAGCTCCTCGTCAGTGTGACCTTCAATCGAAACACCGAAGCCGATACCGTAACCGGGGTCGCTTGGCGACAAATCCGTAGTCACAAACCCTAAGTCGTCCAGGCAAGCACGCCACAATACGCTGTACTCGCGAGGGGTACCATCAAACACTGCTGGCGTAGCAGACGGTACCGTTTTCAGCGGCGGGGACGCTGTGCAGCCAGTGAGAATGACCCCAACAATCGCGCCTAAAAGCACCGGCGGCGAGAACTTCATCATGGCTCACCTCTTCGAAGTACCATGCCAGCCTACGCTCGCTGGCTGCGTCTTACAGCAACGTTTTGACGTGCTCCTATTCGCAATTTGAACGATACTCTTCTATGCGGGGCGGTCATTAGTAGTCTGAGTTATAGGCGGGCCGAGACAAACTAATCGCCGACGCTTCCATCGATTGATTCTCTAATTAGGTCCGCGTGACCGCAGTGCCTCGCATACTCCTCAATCATGTGCACAAAGATCCATCGAAGGCTTGGATGCTGTCCGTCTCGACGAGGCTTGGCGGTCACCGTCTCCAACCCTCCGGTACTCAGAGTGGTCGATGCTGATTTTCTGGCCAGTTCAATTTTCTCTTTGAAAAGTTCGCGTAAGTACTCCGGACCATCCTCCACGGCCGAGTTGAAGTCCCAATCGGGGTCGCTTTGCCAATCGACGCTCGACCAAGGCTCGCTCGGGTCGTGTCCCAACAATCGAACCGAGAACCAAGTTTCTTCAACATACGCCATGTGTTTTAGTAATCCGCCAAGGGTTAGGGTGCTTGGCGAAAGCCTGGCACTGAGTTCTGGTTGGCCGAGCCCGGATGCCTTCCATAGCAGGGTCGCCCTGTAGTGGTCCAAAAACCCAAGCAAGGTCTCAAGTTCATTGCCCTCGATTGGTGTGTTGGGTCTGCCGTGTGCGTCGTATTCGGTCACAATGCCGAGTCTAGGACTGCGACCACCAAGAGCTTCAATGTTGAATTTCCACAGCCAAGATTTGGGATAGCGATCAAGAAAACTTGTATGCAACTAACGAATCAAAAGGCTCGCCCGAGAACGGTTTAGCGAGCGCCAAAATTTCAAAGCGAGTTCAAAGCGATCGCAATTTAGGCGATGCCGCTTACGGTCCACATTTACACATCGGGACACACCGATCAGGTGGTACGACTAGCCAGCCTGCAATACTGTTCCGGACAGGTCACCCCGATGAGCCCCTGCCTTTGTCTGCATCGACCGCGGTCACAAGGCAAGAAATGCAATCGTTCAAGCAAAGGAAAGCATTACTAATGCCAAAATCGAGTTCACGCGCCAGGAGAATCCAACACAATTTCTTGGGAATCGCTTCCATTTGCCTTGCGATCGCACCGTTCTTCGTGATCTTCTTGCTCGTTGACGCACCCTATGAACTCGGCCAGATGATTTCCTACCTGGTCGGATCTTGCGCCATTGTTGTTGGAATTCTTGGCATCGCATTTTCGGACCGGCTTGGTGTTTCAAAAGCCACCCCGATCACCGGCGTTGTTCTGGGAATACTTGCACTCGTCACAACTTTCACGTTCTACACAGTCATTGATACTCGAATTGATACATCTCAGTTGGAAACCAACATCCAGACGTATATCAAGAATCAGACCGGCGATCTGGTTTCGGTTCACTGTCCCGCGACCATTCCGGCTAAGCGCGGCTCCGAAGTGCTCTGCACGGCGAAGGCAAAAGACGGGACAATTAGCCGAATCACTGTAACTATTACTGATGACCAAGGCGGCGTCAGCGTGGGGTTCGAGAAGTAGCTACTACCGAGTCACTCCTGATTGGAGAAGAACTTTGGCGGGCGATACTGGGTCGACCCAGCGCCAAAATTTGAACCCGAACGCGGGGCGATGAAACCCTTGCATTTACACCACGATTCAAGAGGGTTAAGATCCCCATGTGAGAAGGGGGATTCTCGTATTTATCGCCTTGAGTTCTATCGCGCTCTCAGGGTGCGCAGCAGTACCGACGACTAGCGCCACAGACGCCTTGATGACGACAACGATCGATTCCTCGACGATACCGGCCTTCCTCAATGAACCCCAGGAAAAAAGCGACATGCTCGCCGTTGATGAACTAGAGGGTTCTTCAATCGACCCAAGTTCGACTCGGTTCGAGGGGAGGTGGGAGGACTGGGATGTCTATCTTGGAGTTTCGGGAAAGTACACGGTCAATATCATCAGCGTTGACCCTGACACCCACCGAGTTGTTAGCTACGGCCACGGCATCGGCAATTCTGTCGCTGGCCTCGGTGAACCGATTTCATTGCAGTATCTGCCCCAAGGCACTTCTGAAGTCCCCGACGGGTGGCATGCTCTCGCCGAATGGATCATTGTCCGCGACTAACTTCGCTCGACTGAAACGCGCGAGTCAATCGTTTTCGTTATTCCAAGCTGTCGCGCGCTGCTTTGCTATCTCCGGCGCGCGCAGTGCCTCGTCCCTTGTGCGATAAGGGCCGTTCCGGCGGGGACCACGAGGAGCGATTCCTTCTTCAACGGCCCCAGTTTCCCTCACGTACCACCACCGAGATTGAGCTTGTGCTTTGTAATTCCAGTCTCTGACTAAACGAAGAATATGCCGGGTGAAGAAGAGTCTAAGAATGACAAATGCCACACCAATCAACAACACGATCATGGCGAGAATTGGCATATGCAGTGTTGCGCCGAGCGCGAGGCCGGTCAAAGTGACAGCAACGAACCCCATGGAAATTCCGAACCTGATAAGTACCAGTCGCTTGATGCGAAGCCTGGCTTCGTTCGTCTCAGCTGAGGTCGGGGCGATCACCCGATGAGCATACTCTGGTGGGCGATACTGGGTT
>JAHBSS010000023.1 GCA_019639015.1 Cryobacterium sp.
TCAAGGCAAGACTTCGCTTCATGCTCCAAATCAGCCTCGTGAACTGCACCAATTCCGATTGTGAATTTGGATGGCGCTTGAAGAACTGGATCGCCGATAGCCACTACTTGCTTGGCCCGGCGAATCGATGGAACGTTCTCGGCGAGAGTAGTTGCTGCCGCATCAAGGATCAGGACTGTGTCAAACCTCATTGAGTCGCTAATTTCGGGCACGTCGTATGTGCTACAAAGCCAAACCGGGGCAAGGATGCGCGCCAAGTGCGGCGAGGATTCTTGCAGACCCACTGAATCGACTTCACCGTTTCGAAGCATGACCCGAAGTGCTTCAGCCTCTTCTGGCCAGTCCACGATCCCAATACTCCATTCCTCCGCCAATTGCCATTGAAGGAGAGCGACATTGCCTGAAGCATGGGTTTCGTCGACAAGTTTGTAATCAGCTTCGAGTCTTGACAACACATCCGTGTTTGCACCGAGCAACGCGCGATTGGATTCGAGCAGGAACTCAAGGGCTGAACGCCACCAGGCGAGTTCGAGTTCAGCGGTCACATTCTCGGTGTGGACGTGACGCCTGGCGAGGTCGGCAATTAGCGGCTCTAGTCCAAGTTCTCTCAACCGTGACGCAACCGCAGCGCGTTCTTGAAGGTTCTGAAGCGAATCCGAATCCGAGGCAAGCCCCACCATTCTCGCGGCGAGATCGTTCAAATTCATGTTCGCGAGCGCGGCATCCGGAGTTGAGTTTCCGAGCGGAACATCCAAGAACGCCAAATCAGCTAGCACTTGCTGCAATGCCACCTGCAAATCGGCTACCCCGTTGGGTACTTGCGGTCGAACTCCTTGAGGGGCGATGCTAAGCCACTGGTTGCGCTGATCTCTAATACCTAATAGCGCTTCGTTGAGGTCAGAAACGTGGGCACCCGGTCGAATGTATTCTTGCGCCAATTTTTTGAGTCGCCTGCGGTTGGTACTTGTGAGTCTTGCGGCATCCCGCTTTGATCCGGTCGCCAAAATCATTTCATCAACCGGCCGATCGAACACGGATGGGTGGAACCGGTCAAGCGTCAAACGCAAGTCAGAAAACAACCTGAGTCTTTGGCCAAGTTCAGCGATCGAAACATACGGCCCCAATTGCACGCTCGCCATTAGGTTGTTGCCGAACTGCACAAGCCTTGGCAATTCAACAAAGTACAGTTGCTTGGCGATTGCATGTGCCTTCGCGGCCTGCTCCGTGGAGTCGAAACTACACCCATACCAAGCAGAATCTTGCGGGCCATATTTGAACTCGCCGAGTTCGGCCGCTTGACGAATTTCATCCGCTGCGGACTCGCGTGAATTCGAAAGGCTTACAACCGCTTCACGATTCAATCTGCAAGTAGTTGCTGGCGGGTTTGGGAGCAATGAAAGTCTGGAAATCTCACGCAAACAATCAAGAACACTCACGCCGATTTCGGGGTTTACTGATTCGATCGCTCCTCTATAGTCGAGCAGGACTTTACGTAAACGCTCCAACGCCTCATCGACCTCGGCCAACTTCGGACCGGTTGCTTTTTCGTTTCGACTAATCGAACGAATCAAGTCACGCCTCAATTGCGACGGTCGCGCAGGAATGCCAGTGAGACCAATGTTTTGAAAACGCGCAGCGATTTCCCGAAGCGTTGCACTCCTGGCGGATGTTACGAGCACTTTCTTGTTTTGACGCACCAAGGCACCGATCGCGTTCACGACCGTTTGAGTTGCTCCCGTGCCGGGCAGAGTCCTAAGCACAAGACTGTTGCCAGCAACAATGTTCGCCACCGCAAGTTCTTGCTCCTCGTCGGCATCAAGAATTAGCGAGTCAACATCCGCCGCCCTCAAATCGGAGTCAAGGATTGTTACTTCGCGATGGCTTTCTTGCAGAGTCCATTTAGCACTTGGATTGCCGGCAACAGCATCCAACACCGGGTGCTCCAATTCAACCGAGTCTTCTAGCATCCGAGAAGCAACCTCGGCGAAGGATGAGACAACAAGCCTCGGTCTAACGTTGAACCGATCGAGGTGACCAGTTAGTCCGCGAAGTCGATCGATTACTTGGTTCGGTTTGAACGCGCCTTCGCGGCTGGCAAGAGCGACGAACGCGCTCGGATCCAACTCAATCCCAAAATGCAACGCCAACGCTTTGGTTAGCGCGGGATTCAATTCGGTTTCACCGCGCAACCGCAATTCAAAATCGTTGCCGTAACGGCGGATCGCTAGAGGTCGAAGCAAGATCGGTGCCCGATAATCACTCCCACCAATGGCCCATTCCGCAAAGCCAATCGCCAACTTTGTGGAGTCGATGCCGCGCGTAGTAGACAGTTCAGCATCCCGAAGCGTTATCGAAAGTGCCGCGCGTTTGGCCAAGCGCAGTGCTGCATCCTCACGGATGAGACTTGAAAGCCTGGTCGGTTTGCCGGTAATGAATTGCGCAAGTCCACCAGGATGTGTTGTCGCCAACTCGATAAAAGATTCGGCGGTTTCAACGAAGTGCAATAGCGGGCTAGGGCCACCGAGTGAAGCAAGTTCATCCCGCCACCGATCGCGTGCTTCGTCAGCGACATTGATGGGAGTAAACCTCGGGTCCCCAACGCTCAAAATGTGGGGCGCAGTTAACTGCGTCTCGACAGCGGGCGACTCATCGACGGGCGCGTCTAACCCGTCGAGGAAGTCGTCTTCGTGATTTCCGGCCCTCCACACGTTGCCACCTTAAGCGGAAAAGGCCGGAAATACGGGGAGGCGAGGCCGTTTTCGAACCTTTGAATTGCTTTGAAACTTGTCGGTGGCAACGCGACCGTAGACTATCGCCCATGGGTGGGCATCTCTCAACTGTTGCTTGGATTGTCGGTTTGGCGGCGTTCATTGTGTTCGTTGCACTGGTTGGTGGAGGGTTCTGGCTGATTTCGCGAAGAAAGAGTGCAGCAAACCCCTCGACTGACTCGCAAAAGCGAGCAAACATCCTGCTAGTTCAAGTCGACGACCTCGTGAAGGATGCCGCCAACGAGTTGGACTTTGCGTTCGCACAATTCGGTGAGGCTCGAACCAGAGACTTCAAGGCGGCAATCGACACAGCGAAGATCTCGCTTGCCAAGTCATTCAGCCTTCAACAGCAATTGGATGACGCGTTCCCGGACTCAGAAATCAAGCGTCAAGACTGGATTTCACAGATAATTCATCTTTGCGAAACCTCGCGAGCCTCAATCCAAGCGCAAGAACAAGCGTTTGTAACGCTGAGGGGTCAAGAGGAAAACGCACCAGAGAGCTTAGAGAATCTTGAGACCGCAATCGCCGCCGCTTCGAAACGATCAAACTCGGTCGAAACAATTGCGGGGAAACTTCGGAGCAATTTCGACCCTGCGGCAGTCGCTTCGATCGCCGACAATCTTCAATTGTCCGCGAAGGAACTTTCTGCAGCCAAGGAATTGGCGGCCAAGGCCAGCAAACAACTTGCGAAACGGTCCAAACAGGCTGGTGGAGCCCTGGAATCCGAATCCCAATCTCCAACAGTTCCAGAATTGATTCAATCAGCGAGCATCCACTTAAGTAAGTCAGAGGAGTTTCTTTCCGCAATTGAACACTTGGATAGTCAACTTCAAGAAGCGGTTGCAGCAGTTCGCTCCCTGAAGGATTCGACTGCGGCCAACCTTGCCGAGGCCCGGTCACTTCGCGATGCACCACCGGATGCGACATCCAGTGATCAAATCGCTGAATCCATCAAGCTCGTCGAAGCTGCACTCGCAACAGATCCGAAAATTGCCGACCCATTAGCAACCCTGGAAACGCTGCGAGCCGCCAATGCAAGCCTGGATTCGAGCATGGCTGGAGCTCGAAATCAGCAACGTCGACTAGAGGGTGCGCGAACCGCTCTCGTTGGTGCGATGGTTGCGGCAAAGAGCCAACTTGCTGCAACTGACGACTACATCAACGCGAGAAGGAGTGGCGTCGGAGCGGAAGCGAGAGTGCGGTTGGCCGAAGCTGACCGGTTATTGAAAGTTGCCGCTGCGGAGTCCGATCCAGTCGCCGCACTAGACATTGCCAGACGCTCCGCGACACTTTCGAGGGACGCTGACGCTCTCGCCAGATTCGATCTAATGCGCCGCTAACCACCTGTTTTGCACTCAAGGGCGTCCTGAGAATGTGCTGGGAAGTCTGCTCAGAATTCGGTCAAAACCTCGATTTCGGTAGCATGGAATGCGGGTTTGCCAACGGCAAGCGTTTTGGCCGTTGGAATTGAAGGGTTTTAAAGTTTGAATTTCTTGAGCGCGCGCAAGCCACTTGCGAAGGCGGCAGTCATCACAGCATCCGGGGGACTTGTACTCTCGCTTGCCATTCCCGCCTACGCGGTAACCGGTAGTTCTACCACCCCGGTGAAACAAATTGCGGTGGCAAAGGTGGCGGACCAAACATTCTTGACCCCTTCGCTAAGCACCGAACTCGCCGTAACCCGCGATGGTTACAGCGCAACAAAGAAGCCGACATACACGGTCGCTGTGAACAAGTTTGTGAACTTGAATCCGCCAGCGCAGTCGTATAGCGGGGAGGCCGTAATTGCCTATGGAATGCAGTTCGTCGGAATCGTTCCATACGGCATGGGAAACAGCCCAACGACGAGTTTCAGTTGCGATGGGTTCACGCAGTACGTGCTCAAAGGGTTTGGTATTTATTTACCTAGAACCGCCAACGCTCAAGCACACTTCGGGGTTCGAATTTCACCCGAGGATGCCAGACCTGGTGACTTGCTTTGGTACCCCGGCCAACACATCGCGTTCTATGCAGGTGACGGAATGATGTTGGATTCGCCCACATGGGGACGCTACGTTGAGCTTCATCCGATTTGGGGAAACCCGATCTACTTGCGATTAGGTTCTAGCTAGTTCGATTCAAACGCGAGCGAAAGCTGCCGAAATTGCAGTCGCCAACTCTTCACGCTCTTCAAGAGGTAAAAAGCTTGCGCTTGCAGCATTGAGTTGGAACACTTCTAAATCGCCCAGGTCGTAACTAAACGCCTCGCTAAGCAAACTCAATTCTCGACTCAGGGTGGTCGAGCTCATTAGCCGATTGTCGGTGTTGACGGTCACTTTGAATCCGAGTTGATACAGCAAGTCGAATGGGTGTTGCGCCATTTCGTTTCCCCAAGCGGCAATAGCGCCGGTTTGCAAATTGGAACTAGGACTCAACTCAAGAGCGATCTCACGATCCTTCACCCACTGCGCCAAAACACCGACCGTGACGAGGCTAGAGCCACCTTCCACTGGACCAATCTCAATGTCCTCAGCTATTCGCACCCCGTGGCCAAGCCTTAGAGCGCGCCCGTCTACGATGGCGCCTCTTATGCTTTCCAGTCCGGCGGCTTCCCCCGCGTGAACAGTGACCGGGAAAAATTTGGATGCCAAATAGTCAAACGCGGTGTGCATTCGACTAGGCGGAAAGCCATCCTCTGGTCCGGCGATATCGAAGCCAACTGCGCCATTCGTTCTGTGACGTACAGCGAGTTCAGCGATCGCGAGCCCGTTATCGTTTTGCCTCATCGCACTGATCAGTTGGCCGACACGGATGCTACCTCCTGCAGCAGAGACAGCCGCGACTCCGTCTTCGAGGCCACCTTGCACGGCATCCACCGCTTCATCAAGACTGAGTCCTCGATGCAAATGCTGTTCCGGAGCCCACCGAATTTCGCCGTAAATCACGCCGTCAGCGTGCAAGTCTTCAACGAATTCCTTGGCAACCCGAGCCAGACCCTCTGGAGTTTGCATTACCGAGAGAGTCACTTCGAACGTCTTCAAGTAGTCGACGAGAGATCCGGAATCGGCCGCTTCTGAAAACCACTTGCCGAGCTTTTCGGGATCCGTTTCGGGAAGCTGAATTTCTAGTTCGTCGGCTAGTTCAACGATTGTTGCCGGTCTTAGCCCGCCATCTAGATGATCATGCAAGCAAACTTTTGGGATTTCGCGAAGATCTATACCCCCGACAGAGAACCCTTGATCTTCTGTGTTCGACGTTGACTCACTCACTTCGCCAATCTACCCGCAATTCAACCGCGAGGCGGAGCGAGCCTGCAGTGCGCTCGGCCGCTGACTACGGAACGACTTCCTCTCCAACAATTTGAGCCGAAATTGTTGCACCGGCATTTGCTACCAATTCGAGGGCGCGTGGAACGCTCACTTCACTGTAAGAGGTCGCAATGTACGGCAATGTAAGTGCGGCAATTACGCTGCCGGAATGCGAGGTAATACCGACGGCCAAGTCGGTTATCCCGGGTTGGACGGCATCCGCAACCTGAAGCACTTTGCCAGAGATATGTTTCGTCAAGACTTGTCCAGCGGGAGTCTCCAACGGAAAACTCGCCCCGACTCTCACTCGAAATCCGAAATCGGCAGGAGTCTCAACTTGGGCGATAACGACCACGCTTGCCGCATCCAGGATGCTCAAATTACAGGACTGTTTGGTCGCCAAAGACAATTCACGCATCACGGGCTCTGCAACCGCAACCAGCCCTCGAAGTTTTGGTTGCCGATTGGCGAGGTCAAGCATCCTCGTAGACAGTAAGTACAAACCAGCGGGTCGAGTGCGCACGATCCAACCGCGCCGTTCGAGTCTCTGTAGCACTCTGAACACTTGGCTCGGAGTGCGCTCTATCGCTTGAGCAATTTCTTGCTGAGTTAGGCCACCGCTTTGGTTCGCCAACAATTCGAGCACATCCAAAGCTTTGTCGAGAGCCGGTACCGAATAGTCCGGCCCGCTATCGGTCACTTGGAGGCACCCATCGTTTCAAGCATCCGTCTTGCAATCTTGCGATTGATTTCATCTGGCACCGGTTGAGCGCCATCTAGAAGTGCCGCGGCGTTCAGTGCAATCTGTTCGAGCGAAAGCGCCTGAAGCAAGAATCCAATATCCATCGATTCAAGAGAGTTACCCTTCGGTTCGCGGCCGGCAAGGTTCATCATCCTGCCCTCGGCAATAAGAATGATGTGACGGCCGTCAGCAAACTCGACCCGTTCAATGGCGTTGTCAATTGTCTCGATCTTCGAAGCCATCGACCGCAAAGCCTCAACATCAATTTCCCAAGGGAAGTGGCCGCAATTGGCCAAAACGGCGCCGTCATTTAGCAAAGGAAATGTCTCGGAGCCCATGATTCCCGGATGCCCAGTCGCGGTGATGAACACCTCACCCCAACCGGCGAGTCCTTCAATCGTGTCAACCCGGTAGCCGTCTAACGCCGCCTCAAAGGCGACCAACTCATCCGTTTCAACGACTGCGACCTTACCTCCGAGCGCCCGCAAATACTGCGCGACCCCGCGCCCGCACCAACCGTAACCAACAACAACGAACCTGCGACCCGGGATCATTAGGTTCGTGATTCGCATAAAACTCTCAACAACGGATTGACCGACCGCGTGACGATTCTCTCCGATTGACTTCAGAATGCTGTCATTGATCACAATTATCGGGAACGGAACTTTGCCCATTAGCTCGCCCCTCAATCTCAATGCGCCAGAAGTCGTCTCTTCTGTTCCACCGATCACTTGTGTTGCTCGAGACTCACTTACCCCAAAGGCGAGGTCTGCGCCGTTGTCCAAGAGGACGTCCGGTTCGTGTGCGAGCACGCTTGCCAAGTTGCGCTTGTGATCATCCAGCGAGTCTGCCCTGCCGCCAAAGATTGTCATGCCGCAGGAGCGCAAGTAGGCGACCACGTCGTCTTGGGTTGAACCATGGTTACCCGTCGCGACGATTTCCGCACCGCCAGCGGTGAGCGTTTCAAGCAACACGGCTGTCTTCGGTTCAAGGTGAAGGGACATGCCGATTTTGTGACCCAGAAACGGTTTCGAAGTCTCGAACTGTCTCCTCGCCTCGGCCAAGAGCGGCATTCGTGATCGGATCCAATTGATCCTGTTTCTTCCTGCTTCGGCGAGTTCATCCATGTCATCAGTCTAGCTTTCGATATTTCATATACAAATACTATTTTTGTATACGTTGCAACTTTTTGAATTTGGATTAGGCTCAATTCATGACTAGAAAGATCATCCTCGATTGCGACCCTGGACACGATGACGCGGTAGCCATTCTGCTAGCGCATGGGAATCCCGAAATTGAACTGGTTGGAATAACTACTGTTCACGGCAATCAGACGATCGAAAAAGTCACGCGCAATGCCCTCGCCGTTGCAACGATCGCCGGTATTACTGATGTCCCAATTGCTGCTGGTGCGCACCGACCGCTCGTTCGTGAGAGCGAAGTTGCCGAGTCCATCCACGGTGACTCTGGGCTTGATGGGCCGGTGCTTCCGACACCGACAGTCGAACTCGACCCAAGGCACGCCGTCGATTTCATCATCGAGACGATCATGAATCACGAGCCAGGTGAAATTACGCTCGTTCCGACCGGCGCACTGACCAACATCGCCCTGGCTGTTCGAAAGGAACCCAGGATCGTCCCGCGCGTGAGGGAGGTCGTACTCATGGGTGGTGGCTACCACGTTGGCAACTGGAGCGCCGCCGCCGAGTTCAACATAGTGATCGACCCTGAAGCCGCGCACATCGTGTTCAACGAGTCCTGGAAATTGACAATGGTTGGGCTGGATCTAACACATCAGGCGCTTGCGACCCCAGCGGTTGTTGAGTCGATCAAGGCAATCGATTCGAAACCAGCGAAGTTCGTGCTCGAGTTGCTGGATTTCTTCACGGAAAGTTACCGGAACGCTCAAGGGTTCGACTACCCGCCCGTGCACGACCCGTGCGCTGTCGCACTTGTCATTGACCCAACCGTAATGAAAGTCGCCAAAGTCCCACTGGATGTCGAACTCACCGGCACCTTGACGCTCGGCATGACAGTGGCCGACTTCCGCGCCGAGGCGCCAGCGGACTGCAACACTTACGCTGCAACCGAACTCGACCACCCTAAGTTCTGGGCCTTAGTGACTGACGCGATCTCGCGCATCCCCTAACCCCGCGTTTGTGTTCGTAATTCAGGCAATTGTGGATGGCAGACGGCACGAACCCACGTGTTTGCTGGGGTCGGTCTAACATCCCGACCCGAATTGCCTGAATTGCGAACGCTAGGCGGCGGTGATGTGGTCGGCGATGAGTGGGTCGGTGTTGGCAAGTGGGGTGCCGTTGTCTGCGATGCGATAGGCACCCTCGAGCGCAGCTAGAGCCCGATCGAAACGTTCCGGCTCATCTGCGCTAAGCGTGAAAAGCAAATCACCCTTTTTCACCGAAGCACCTGGCTTCACGTTTAGGTCTATTCCGGCGGAATGGATGACCGGGTCCTCCTTGCGAGCGCGCCCAGCGCCAAGTCGCCAAGCTGCAATCCCGAACGGAAGTGCCTGCATTTCCACAAGCACTCCGTCACGATCCGCCAAAACCTGACGGCTTTCCTTTGCTCTCGGCAACGGCCCGTCGGGGTCTCCACCCTGGGCTTGAATCATCGCACGCCAGGTGTCCATCGCTTGACCGCTCTTTAGTGCTTTCTCAACATCCGCATCCGGCTGTCCCGCACCCGAAAGCATTTCTCGGGCAAGAGTCAGCGTCAATTCGACTACGTCCGCAGGTCCACCACCCGCGAGCACCTCGACCGATTCACGAACCTCGTTCGCGTTTCCAATCGCAAGCCCTAGCGGAACATTCATGTTCGTGAGTAGCGCGCTCGTCTTCACTCCAGCATCCGTACCCAGGGCAACCATGGTCTTGGCGAGTTCCTTTGCTCGCTTGAGGTCTTTCATGAACGCGCCTGAACCAAACTTCACGTCGAGCACGAGCACTGATGTACCCTCGGCGATTTTCTTGCTCATGATCGAGGATGCGATAAGTGGGATTGATTCGACGGTGCCGGTAATGTCGCGAAGCGCGTAAAGCTTCTTGTCGGCTGGCGCCAGTCCTGAGCCTGCAGCGCAAATCGCGGCGCCAACCGACTCAAGTTGGTTACGCATCTGCTCGTTGCTGAGGTTGGCTTTCCAGCCTGGGATGCTCTCCAACTTGTCGAGCGTCCCACCCGTGTGCCCCAAACCGCGACCGGATAACTGCGGTACAGCGACGCCGAAACTCGCGACGAGCGGAGCCAACGGCAACGTGATCTTGTCGCCCACACCTCCGGTCGAGTGCTTATCGGCGGTCGGGCGGCTAAGTCCGTCAAAGCTCAGTCTCTCGCCAGTCGCGATCATCGCCAAGGTTAGATCCCGAACTTCTTCGCGATCCATACCGTTTAGAAGAATCGCCATCGCCATTGCGGCCATTTGTTCGTCCGCGACGTAACCGCGAGTGTAAGCATCAACAAGCCAAGAAACTTCAGCTGTCGAAAGCTTCCCCTTGTCACGCTTGGTGCGAATGAGGTCCACCGTGTCGAATGGTTCGATAGCACTCATGAGTTGTAGTCCTCCAACGTTCTTGGCCCGAATGCATCCGGGATCACCTCGTCGATGGTTCGCACTCCTGACACAGTCTCAAGCAACATTCCGGGTGCCGAGTGCTCGAACAATAACTGCCGGCAACGACCACAAGGCATGAGGATGTTGCCGTGACCGTCTACGCAAGTGAACGCGACTAGTTTTCCACCGCCGGTCATGTGCAGGCTCGATACGAGCGCGCACTCAGCGCAAAGGGTTAGTCCGTACGAAGCATTCTCTACGTTGCAACCCGAAATAACACGACCGTCATCAACCATTGCCGCTACCCCGACGGGAAACTTTGAGTATGGTGCGTATGCCTTGTGCATCGCCTCCATTGCAACGTCCCGAAGCCCGTCCCAATCCATTTCAGACATCTTCTAGTTCACTCTCTCTAACATCCCCGCTCGAAACACCGGCGGAAGTCCCTGTTCCTAAACTTGCCACTGTAGGTCGAACAAAACCAGGCTTGCCACCGAGATAACCGGTAATAAGCATGGGAACGAGCGCTACGAACAGCACCGTCAGCGGGACCTGCCAACTGCCAGTCGCATCCCTTAGCGCGCCAAGTGCGAGTGGCCCAGCAGCGGCAAATAGGTAACCCCAACTTTGGGCCATTCCGGAAAGCACGGTCGCCTGCTCGGAGTTCTTTGTTCTGAGCACAATGAGAGTTAACCCGACCCCTAGTCCAGCTCCTTGAGCGATTCCAAGTAACACCATCCACAGCACAACTGGTTGCGGATAGAACAGCATCCCACCGAATGCCGCAAAGTAGACAACGCTAATCGCGATTGCGAATCCCGCCTGGCTCTTTAGGCGATCCAAGAACATTGGGATCGCTAACGCGGGAGGGATGCTTACAAGGTTTACAAGCGAAAGCATTAGCCCCGCAAAAACCGGATCGTGACCTCCGTCAATGAGTATTGTTGGCAACCATGCCGTTGTCGAATAGAAGTTCAGTGACTGCAAGCCAAAGAACGCGGTAACGAGCCAAGCAATCCGATCGGAGCCGAGCCGAATCCGACTCGTGTGGGTTGCTTTGCCCCGCACGTCACCAGCCAAAACGAACGGAAGCCAGCAGGCAAGCCCGAACACGGCAAAGATCCCCCAAAACGCGAGCGCTTCATTCCATTCCCAGCCGGCGGCATTGGCAATTGGCAGCGTCACTCCCGCAGCAAGGGTTGCCCCCGCCGAAAGGCAGGCGGAAAACAAGCCAGACATGATCCCCAACTTGTGGGCGAAATCTCGCTTTATCAGTCCCGGAAGCAGGATGTTCCCAATCGCGATTCCCGCACCTAGAAGAAGCGTGCCAGAAAATAGCCCGAAAGAAGTCGGAATCAGCCTCAGTCCGCATCCGCCGATGATTGCAAGCAGCACGAGCGCGAGACTCTTTTCAAATCCGATCCTTCTGGCAAGCGCCGGTGCCATTGGTCCGAGCACCCCAAAACACAGCACGGGCAGGGTGACTAGTGCTCCAGCGAGAAACGAATTCAACTCGAGTCTTACTCGCAACACATCAAACACCGGTGCGACGGCAACGATCGCCGGCCGCAGATTCAGGCCAACAATCACTACCGCGATTGCAGCCCAAACACTACCTCGCAGCGAGCCCGCCACTGGGTTAGGTTTCGTCATCCGATCTACTTGATATACGGC
Organism: Cryobacterium sp.; assembly: GCA_019639015.1. Classification (GTDB taxonomy): domain Bacteria; phylum Actinomycetota; class Actinomycetes; order Actinomycetales; family Microbacteriaceae; genus Terrimesophilobacter. The sequence continues at coordinate 12,043 of JAHBSS010000023.1, forward strand.
TTGCCGTCAGCAGCAGGCGGTCTTGACATGCCGACAAGCCCGGCGACCGCGAAGATTGTCACAACGTACGGAAGCATGAGCATGAACTGGCTAGGCACCGGAGATCCGATAACCCCAAGCACGCTTTGCAAGTTTGTTGCAAAACCAAACAGGAGTCCCGCCAAGGTTGCACGAATTGGATCCCAGCGACCGAAGATCACCGCAGCTAGTGCGATGAATCCGGCACCGGCGGTCATGTCCTTGGTGAACAGTCCAACTGAGCCAAGTGTGAAGTATGCGCCACCAAAACCTGCGATCGCGCCACCCAAAGAAACGTTCCAGAATCGCGTCGTGTTCACCTTGATACCGACGGTGTCGGCGGCTTGCGGATATTCACCAATCGACCTGGTCCTAAGCCCCCAACGAGTCCTAAACAGAGCAAATGCAACCACCGCAATCGTCAAGTACATGATGTAAACGATGATCGTTTGGTTGAACAAGACCGGTCCGATGATCGGGATTTGCCCGAGCACTGGAATATCGATCCGGTCGAACCGCGGTGGGTGATTCAGTAGTTGCTCATTCGGGGAAAGCACCTTTGAGAACAAGAACCCGGTGAGGCCGCTTACGAGCACGTTCAACACAACACCGACGATGATCTGATCAACCAGATATTTGATGGCAAACGCGGCAAGCACAAACGATACGAGCATTCCGGCAACCATTGCGGCTATTAGCCCAGCAAACGGTTGCTTAGTGACGGATGCCACGATCGCTGAAGTGAACGCACCCGCCAGGAGCTGACCCTCAATTGCAATATTGACTACACCAGTGCGTTCGCAAATCACTCCGCTTAGAGCTCCGAAAATGAGCGGAACGCTCAGGCTCACAGCACCAATCAGTAGACCCGGGATCGGGATTAGTGCACCCGCGGCGGCCCAGGTCAAGAACGCGAACACGAACACAATCGCGAACACAATTGTCAACCACAACGGCACCTTCGCTGCGACTTTGACGCGCCAAGCCGCAAACGCCGCGAGAGCCACCATAACAATAGCCAGAACCCAGCAAGTCAAATCGGATGGCACAAACATGTCCGGAATCTGAATCAAGTCGGCTGAAGTCGAGACTCTGAACTGGGTGACACCTGAGCGACCAAACACGCCAAATAACACAACGGATACGAGCGCAAAGAACCCTAATGCGATTGGGGTCTTCCAACTCTTGACTACGGTCTTCTCAAGCGCTACTTTCGAGCCGCTTGTTGAGCTTGTTGCAACTGAAGTGCTCACTTTGACACCACCGCCTTACGGCCTTGAACGTTTGAAGCCCCAGCAGTTGCTTCAAGGCTAGGTTTTGGCAATCGGAACATCGCCCTCACCAATGGTGGTGCGGCAATGAACAACACGATCATCGACTGGACAACAAGCACGATGTCAATCGGGATGCCCTGGGCCGCCTGCATCGAGAATCCACCTGCCTTGAACGCTCCGAATAGTAATCCAGCAGCAAAGACCCCCCAAGGTTTTGAGCGCCCAAGAAGCGCAACTGTAATTGCATCGAATCCGATTCCTGCGTCAATTCCCGAACTGAAACCGGTTGTAACGGTTCCGAGCACTTGAATGACACCGGCCAACCCGACTAGGGCGCCCGAATACAACATGACGTAGAAATACATCCGGTTCACGTTCATACCAGCCGTTTTTGCGGCGTGCGGGTTGAAGCCAACCGCACGGAACTGGAATCCGAGGCTCGAGCGGTTCAGTAACCACCATACGAACACCGTCGCAGCAACCACGATTAGGAATCCGGCGTGCAATTGGAAGTTCGGCCCAAACAGTTGCGGCAAAATCGCGGTGTCCTTCATGCCGGGAGTCTTTGGGTTGTTCGAACCCGGTGCTTGAAGCATCCCGGGAGTGCTGAGCATCCAATACACAAAATAGAACGCGACGTAGTTGAGCATGATCGTCGTGATGACTTCGTGTGCACCCGTCTTCGCCTTCAAATACCCGGCGATTCCACCCCAAAGCGCGCCAGCGGCAATTCCTGCGATCAAGGCAACAACTAGGTGGATGCCGTAAGGCAGATCGAATGAGAAGCCGACCCAACCAGCCGCTGCAGCTCCAAACAACATTTGACCGCGACCACCGATATTGAACAATCCAGCGCGGAATCCGAGAGCCACGCCAAGTCCCGCTGCAATCAGAGGAGTTGCGAATGAGAGCGTTTCGGCAAGCGGTTTGATTCCGTTCAAGAATCCCGGGCGCCTAAAGTTGTAAATTGCGCCTTGGAACAAGGATGAATAAGCACCCGACACGGACTCCCAAATCGCCTGCAACATGTCGCCTGGTCTGGCGAAGAAGTATCCAGCGGTTTCTTGAACTCGCGAATCGGTTACGGCGATAAGAATGCCACCGATAATTATCGATGCCACGACAGCCATGACGGACATCACGGCGCTACCGGAAAGTATCTCCCTGAAAGCACCAGTCCAACGAGAGTCGGTCTGACCTACATTGGGCTCAGTCGCGACATCAGTGGATCCGGCCTTCTTGCTTGACTTGGCGTTTTCCACCATCTTTTGCTTCTTGGTGGTCATGCTGCTTTCCCATTTCCTTTTCGAGTTTCGCCAGCCATCATGAGTCCAAGTTGATCTCTCGGTGTGTCGCCGGGAACGATTCCGACAATGCCGCCTCTATACATGACGGCTATTCGATCTGCGAGCGCAACAACCTCATCGAGCTCTGTGGACACTACGAGTACTGGAACGCCGGCATCCCGTGCTTCAACGATTCTGGAGTGAACGAATTCGACCGAGCCGACATCCAATCCTCTTGTTGGCTGTGCGGCTACAAGTAACTTCAAATCTCTACTCAACTCTCGAGCAAGAACAACCTTTTGTTGGTTTCCACCCGAAAGATTGCCAGCGCGTGTTCCGATTCCTTGCGCCCTAATATCGAATTCCTTGAGCTTTTCGGTTGAGAAATCGGCGAGCAAGCCAAGTTGCAGACTCCCAAATTTCACGAATGGCTCGCCATTTGTTCGATCAAGAATCAAGTTCTCTGCGATCGTGAACTCCGCAACCAAACCGTCAACGTTGCGATCCTCCGGGACATAACCGACCCCCTCGTCGAGAATTTCTCGCACGGATTCACCAATAAGGCTTGAACCGTTCAAGCTAATATCGCCACGAACTTTCGGCTGCAGACCAATTATTGCCTCGACAAGTTCGGTTTGACCGTTTCCTTGTACCCCTGCGATGGCAACAATCTCGCCGGCTTTGATATCAAAACTAATGTTGTTTACAACGAGTTGACCGATTGGATCAATCACCGAGAAATCGCGCACAACCAGGGCAGGCTCACCCAACTTCGCTTTGCCTTTTTCAATAGTCAATTCAACTGCGCGGCCCACCATCATTGAAGCCAACTCTTCGTTCGAAGCGGTCGGGCTTGCCTGACCGACAACCTTGCCCAATCGAACGACCGTGATCTTGTCAGCGACTTCGCGAACTTCGCGAAGTTTGTGGGTAATGAAGATGATTGCTTTGCCGGCTTCTTTCAACTGCTTCATGATGAGCATTAGCTCATCGGTTTCTTGGGGTGTAAGCACAGCAGTCGGCTCGTCAAACACAAGAACTTGGGCGTCTCTAGAAAGCGCCTTAATAATTTCAACACGCTGCTGAACACCAACTGGCAAGTCTTCTACGCGTGCGTCTGGATCAACGTCGAAGCCAAACTGGTCTGAAATCTCACGGACACGTTTTCTTGCTGCTGGAAGATCCAACTGGCCACCAAATCGTGTCGGTTCATGACCGAGGATCACATTTTCTGCAACGGTGAACACTGGAATAAGCATGAAGTGCTGGTGCACCATGCCGATACCAGCCGCCATCGCGTCGCCGGGACCGCTGAAGTGTTGAACTTCATCGTTGAGCAGAATCTCGCCTTCTTCCGCTTTGTATAGGCCGTAAAGCACATTCATCAAAGTGGATTTGCCGGCGCCATTCTCACCTAGCAAGCAGTGGATTTCCCCAGGCTCAACAACCAAGTCAATGTGATCGTTGGCGACTAGAGTTCCAAAACGCTTGGTTACACCGCGGAGTTCGAGCTTCATCTAATATCGGGTCCTCTATGTTTCCGGCAACGCTGCCGGATGCAAAATCTATGCGTAAGAAAGTATTCACGGAATCGGGGAGGTCAGCAATGCTGACCTCCCCGAATTCACTTATTGCGAATGTAAGGCCTTGAGTTCTACTTCGGTGAAGAAGGAGACTCGACCTTTACCTTGCCGCTGATGATGTCAGCCTTGAGGGCGTCAAGCTCTCCCTGCAAGTCTGGGTTGACCTTCGATGCGAAATCATGGAACGGAGCGATGTCAACACCGCCGTTCTTCAATGTTCCAACGAATGGAGTGTTGTCGAAGTCGCCCTTCGAGGCGCCGATAACAACATCCTTCACACCAACCTGCATGGCCTTCATGATCGAAGTGAGCAGGAGGTCTTTCACACTTGGGTCAGTGTTGTAGACATCCGCGTCAACACCGATAAGAGCAATGTCCTTACCGGAGTCACGGATGGCCTCAGCACCTGACTTGTAGATTGGGCCACCAACTGGCAGTAGCACGTCAACACCCTGGTCGAGCAGGTTCTTGGCAGTGCTCTTTGCGGTGTCGTTAGCTTCGAAACCACCGGTGAAAGCACCGGTCTGAGTTGCGACATCCCAACCAAGAGCCTTAACGCTTGTGCCCTTGACTGAGTTGTAGTAGTTCACGCCGTCAACAAAGCCGTCCATGAAGATGGTTACCGGAGGAATCGGGATACCACCGTAGGTTCCGACGATTCCGGTCTTCGAGTAGCTGGCTGCAGCGTATCCGGCGAGGAACGCAGCCTGTGCGGTGTCGAACACGATTGGCTTGACGTTTGGCAAGGTAATCGAGTTGTCGTCAATGATGGCGAAATTCACATCCGGGTTTGCCGTGGCCGCGGTCTTGGTGGCGTCCGCAAGTAGGAAGCCGACCGTGACGATGATTCCACAGCCCTGATCTACCAGGTTGTTGATGTTCGACGCGTAGTCGGTTTCAGCTTGAGACTCAACAGCGTTGGCCTTGGTGCCGAGCTGCTTGGCAGCGTCGTCAAGTCCTTGCTTGCCGATCTCGTTGAACGAGTTGTCGTCGAACCCACCGGTGTCTGAAACCATGCATGGGATGAAGTTGGAAGCTGCTGGTGACTTGCTTCCGTTGTTTTGCTCTGGCGCGGCCGAGCAACCAGCGAGCAACATGCTGCTGACTGCGGCCAACGCTAGACCGCTCAACGCGGTCTTGCGAGTGGTGATACTCAAGGTGTCCTCCAAGGTGCTGCCGCAACACTTTAGCTACGGCGATCTTTGTCAAGATTACCTAATGTTACGTTCTTGTTCACAAGCGAAACGACGCATTGGAAGCCAAAGGTTACCAACCTGCAATAGGGACTAGTTTGTAGAAAAACCCCAGATCAGAGGATGTCGTTGCGCCCTGAGAGCTTCAAAGCGTCCACTACAGACTTCACTCTTTGCGCATTTGCGCTAGTTGTCACCAAAAGAGCATCGGGAGTATCGACCACAACGATGTCTTCAACGCCAATCAATGAGATCAATCTACCCGATTGACTGACAACAACGCCGCTAGATGCGTCAGCGAGGACCCGGGCATTCTCACCGAGAATTGCAAGGTCAGATTTGCGACCGCCTGAGTGGAGTTTTGCGATCGCCGCAAAATCCCCAACATCATCCCAATCGAATGCTCCAGGGACTACGGCAAGCTTGCCTTTCAGGGCGGTCGGTTCAGCCACCGAATAATCGATAGCAATGCGAGTGAGTTTCGGCCACACCTTATCGACTACGGCTCCACGGCTCGGAGTGTCCCACGCCTGCGCGAGTTCAAGAATTCCGGAAAGTAAATCTGGCTGGCTTTCACCAAGCTGTTCAAGCAGCAAATCGGCACGAGAAATAAACATGCCCGCATTCCACAGGTAATTTCCGTCCGCCAAATAGGTCTTCGCCACGGCGAGGTCCGGTTTCTCGACAAAACGGTCTGCTCTCACAGCACTAGGTGCGCCCTGGATATTTAGGTTGCCATCAGCGTGGATGTACCCGAAACCGATCGCGGGTTCAGTCGGGGTAATACCAATCGTTGCAATGTACCCTGCATCCGCCGCGACGACCGCCTCTGAGACCGCTCTGGCAAATCCGCGCTGATCTGAAATCACATGATCCGCCGCAAACGAGCCGACAATCACATCCGGTTCACGCTGTTGAAGGATGGCCGCCGCAAGTCCGATAGCTGCCGACGAATCTTTCGGTTCGCTTTCAAGCACGACATTTTTGTCGGCAAGTTCAGGTACTTGGGCCTCAACTGCGGCTCGGTGTGCCCTGCCGGTAACAACCATGATTCTTTGGCCGCCACAAATGGGTTCAAGCCGCTCCCAAGTGGCTCGAAGCAAAGTTTTGCCGGAACCGGTCAAATCGTGAAGAAACTTTGGGGCATCCGCCCTTGAAAGCGGCCACAATCTTGAGCCAATCCCGCCTGCGGGAATGATGCTGTAAAAGCGGTCAAGTACCGCTAAACGGTGGGCCATGGCGTTCAGACTAGCGAACCCGGGAATAGAGTGGCATTGTCGGCAGTGAATCATGCTGCTTTCGATTCGTCAATATCTACTGCAGGAGGGCAGGTCGTGCCTGACAAGTCGACGGGAAGCACCGTAGCTTCTCCACAAAAAAAATACCCGTTGCCAAAAATCGTTAAACCGAAGGCATTAGCTGGGACGGTTTATCGGGGCAATGTCGGGATGTGGTCTTGGGTGTTACATCGCATCACCGGAGTGGCAATCTTCTTCTTTCTGTTGGTGCACATTCTCGACAGCACGCTGCTTCGCGTTAGCCCAGAGGCATACAACGCCGTGATCGGCACTTACAAGAACCCGATCATGGGACTCGGTGAAGTCGTGCTGGTTGCCGCGATTGGGATTCACGCGCTGAACGGCCTTCGGGTGATCTTGGTCGACTTTTGGGCTTGGGGAATGAAGCATCAAAAATTGTTGCAATGGATTGGGTTGGCCCTCTGGATCATTTTGCTCATCGGGTTTGTGCCTCGGCACCTGATCAACGTGTTTTCGGAGTAGAACATGACAGTCACAATCGATTCACCTCGCGCCTCCACAACAAAACACCACAAAGGAATCAATCTCGAAAAATGGGGTTGGGTGTTTATGAGGGCGAGCGGAGTGCTACTCGTAGTCTTGATCTTCGGCCACCTGTTTGTGAACCTCATGATCGGGCACGGAGTTAAGGCGCTGGATTTCGCGTTCGTCGGCGGCAAGTTCTCCGACCCGTTCTGGCAAGTCTGGGACATGCTGCTTCTTTGGTTTGCCTTAATTCACGGTGCCAACGGTATGCGCACAGTCATCAACGACTACGCACATAACCGCTTGGTCGGCGTGGTTTTGAAAAGCTTCATCTTGTTAGCAACCATCGTTCTACTAACTCTTGGGACTCTCGTGATTTATACCTTTGACCCGTGCCCGGCCGGATCCCCAGCAGACCTTCTGCCCTCATTCTGTGCGGGGGTGTGAGCGTGAAAACTGACGAAGGCGAAATTATTGATGGTGTCCACTACCACAAGCACGACGTAGTAATCGTTGGTGCCGGTGGAGCAGGGATGCGCGCCGCGATAGAAGCCGGACCCAAAGCGAGCACTGCCGTTATCTCGAAGCTCTACCCGACCCGCTCGCACACGGGTGCTGCGCAAGGTGGAATGGCGGCGGCTCTCGCGAACGTCGAGGAAGACAATTGGGAGTGGCACACCTATGACACCGTAAAGGGTGGCGACTACCTAGTCGACCAGGATGCCGCGGAAATTCTCGCGAAAGAGGCAATTCACGCGGTAATCGATCTCGAAAACATGGGGCTTCCGTTCAACCGCACCCCTGAAGGTCGTATCGACCAGCGCCGCTTCGGTGGTCACACTCGCGAACACGGCAAGGCTCCGGTTCGTCGAGCCTGCTACGCGGCGGACCGCACGGGCCATATGATTTTGCAGACGCTTTATCAGAACTGCGTGAAGCTTGGGATCAACTTCTTCAACGAGTTCTACGTGCTCGACTTGCTCATGGTGGATGTCAAAGGTGTGAAGCGACCGGCGGGCGTTGTCGCATACGAGCTGGCCACTGGTGACTTGCACGTATTCCAAGGAAAGTCGGTGATTTTTGCAACCGGCGGATTCGGCAAAATCTTCAAGACAACATCCAACGCCCACACTCTCACCGGTGACGGTGTTGGAATCATTTGGCGTAAGGGACTGCCGCTCGAAGACATGGAGTTCTTCCAGTTCCACCCAACCGGACTCGCGGGTCTCGGCATCCTGCTGTCTGAGGCCGCCCGCGGCGAAGGAGCGATCTTGCGCAACGCCGACGGTGAGCGCTTCATGGAACGCTACGCGCCAACCATCAAGGACCTAGCTCCCCGTGACATTGTTGCCCGCTCAATGGCGACCGAGATTCGCGAAGGTCGCGGCGCTGGACCTTACAAGGACTACGTCTACCTTGACATCACACACCTTGAACCGGCGGTCATCGACGCGAAGTTGCCCGACATCACCGAATTTGCTCGCACCTATCTCGGCGTTGAACCTTACACGGAGCCGGTGCCGGTGCTACCAACCGCGCATTACGCGATGGGCGGCATACCGACAAACAACAACGCCGAGGTGTTACGCAACAACACCGAAACCGTGCCCGGGCTTTACGCTGCCGGTGAGTGCGCTTGCGTCAGCGTTCACGGTTCGAATCGACTCGGCACAAACTCTCTGCTTGACATCAACGTGTTCGGAAAACGTGCCGGCAACAACGCGGTTGCCTACGCAGAAAAAGCTGATTGGGTGCCACTGCCGGATGACCCGACCGCGGGCGTGCGCAAGATTCTTGACCACGTTCGAAGTGGCGACGGCTCTGAGCGCGTTGGCGCTATCCGAAAGGAATTGCAGGATGCCATGGACCGAAACGCTCAAGTGTTTCGTACCGACGAATCACTTCGCGAAGTTGGCGACTTGATCAAGAAGTTGCGTGCGCGCTACCGGAACGTGTTGATTCAGGACAAGGGAAAGCGTTTCAACACGGATCTACTTGAAGCTGTCGAGCTCGGTTTCTTACTCGACCTGGCCGAAGTGCTCGTGTATTCAGCGCGCAACCGCAAAGAGAGCCGCGGAGCACACATGCGCGAGGACTACCCAAAGCGCGACGACAAGAACCTAATGGTTCACACGATGGCTTACCTGACTGGTGATCCAGAGTCTGCTGTGGCATCCGATCACATCAAACTCGAGTGGAAGCCCGTCGTAGTTACAAACTATCCGCCGACAGAAAGAAAGTACTGATGGCATCCGCGGTTGCAGCAAAGAGTGGTCCGATCGCACACGGGGAGGTTCCAACCTTTCCCGTGACGATCATTATTCGCCGGTTTGACCCGGAGGTGGATAAGGAACCGCGTTGGGTTGATTACGACTTGCAGATGCACGGAACCGACCGCGTGCTTGATGCGCTGCACAAGATCAAGTGGGAGATCGACGGGTCGCTCGCGTTCAGACGCTCGTGTGCGCACGGAGTCTGCGGCTCGGACGCGATGCGCATCAACGGTAAGAATCGACTGGCGTGCAAGACACTCTTGAAAGACTTGGACGTTTCAAAGCCGATATACATTGAAGCGCTCAAAGGACTTCCGCTTGAGAAGGACTTGATCGTCGATATGGAACCGTTCTTCGACAGTTACCGCGCTGTGCAACCGTTCCTCATCGCCTCAAGCAAACCTAAAGACGGAAAAGAGCGTTTGCAAAGCGCCGCCCAACGCGAAATTTTCGATGAGACCACCAAATGTATTCTCTGCGCGGCATGTACTTCGAGTTGTCCTGTGTTCTGGACTGACGGTCAATATTTTGGGCCAGCGGCGATCGTGAACGCACACCGATTCATTTTCGACTCGCGAGACGAGGGCGCTCAGGTTCGCATGGACATCCTCAACGACAAAGAGGGCGTGTGGCGTTGCCGTACGACCTTCAACTGCACGGATGCTTGCCCTAGAGGAATCCAAGTTACCAAGGTCATCGGCGAAGTTAAGCAAGCGATCTTGCGGGGGAAACCGTAAGCCGTTTTTTGTCACCCCTGTTTACTAGTGTGATTTTGTGACAATTCGCATAGCCACGGTCAACGTAAACGGTGTCAGAGCCGCCTACCGCAAAGGCATGGCCGAGTGGCTCGCCTCCCGTTCGGTCGATATTCTTGCGCTCCAAGAAGTTCGGGCCGAAACCCCGGACCTCGTTTCGTTGCTCGGTCCCGAGTGGCAAGTTCTGCACGATGCCGCATCGGCCAAGGGGCGTGCTGGGGTAGCAATTGCAAGTCGTATACCCGCGCTGGCACATGCAACCGAATTTGGACCATCAGACTTTGACAGCTCCGGACGTTGGCTTGAGGCTGACTTCAACTTTGATGGCTCGCGAATTACCGTGGTAAGCACCTACGTCAACGCGGGAGAAGTTGACACCCCGAAGCAGGTGGAGAAGTTCCGTTTCCTCGACGCGATGACTGCGCGGTTGCCAGAACTCGCCTCCTCGCGAGAGAGGGTGCTCGTTGTCGGGGACTTGAATGTTGGGCATAGACGACTGGACATCCGAAATTGGAAAGGTAACCAGAAGAAATCCGGCTTTCTTCCGGAAGAACGAGCGTATTTCGACAAGTTCCTCGGCGCCGAGGATGAGACGTTGTACAACGCCGGTGCTGGTTTCGGTTGGGTGGATGTCGGTCGGCGTTGGGCGGGCGAAGTCGACGGCCCATACACCTGGTGGTCGCAGCGTGGCCAAGCGTTCGACAACGACACCGGCTGGCGAATCGATTACCACCTGGCGACTGCTGCACTGGCTGCCGGAGTGCGCGACTACGCGATCGATCGCGCGGCGTCATGGGATACCCGCTGGTCGGACCACGCGCCGGTCGTTGTCGACTACGACCTCTCAATCCGAACCGGCGGCAGCCGAGAGTCTGGAAGAATTGACGGATGACATCCAAGCCTCGATTGTTTTCCGGCATGCAGCCGTCGGCCAATTCCCTCCACCTCGGGAACTTCGCATCGGCGCTGCTGCAGTGGAAGAAGATGCAGGCAGAGAATGATGCCTTCTTTTGCATTGTTGACCTTCACGCCCTGACCGTGCCACAAGATCCGACCGCCCTTCGCGAGTCCACTCGCCGCACCGCCGCGCAATACATTGCCGCTGGCATAGACCCGGCTGAGTCCACCCTTTTTGTGCAGTCGCACGTGGATGCCCACCCAAAGCTGGCCTGGATTCTGGACACCATCACCGGCTTCGGCGAGGCAAGTCGGATGACGCAATTCAAAGACAAAACCGCCAAGCAAGGAAAAGACGCGGCGTCAGTCGGGTTGTTCGCCTATCCAATGCTCATGGCCGCCGACATTTTGCTCTACCAAACAAGAGTTGTGCCGGTAGGTGACGACCAGAAACAACACGTCGAACTCACTCGTGATCTCGCCGAGAGATTCAACTCAAGATTCGGTAAGACGTTCGAAGTGCCAGAGGCTGTAATTCTCAAAGAAACCGCACGAATCTATGATCTTCAGGACCCGACAAGCAAAATGAGCAAATCGGCCGCAAGCGACGCCGGTGTCATTTGGATGCTCGACGAGCCTTCCGTTACGGCTAAGAAGATTCGTTCCGCAGTCACGGACAACGATCGCGAAATCCGGTACGACCGCAAGGCAAAACCGGGAGTATCCAACTTGCTCTCGATTTTCTCTGCCCTAACCGGAAAGACCATCTCGGATCTTGAAGCAGACTATTCGGGTCGCGGCTACGGTGACCTCAAGGGTGACTTGGCCGACTTGGTCGTCGAAACGTTCGCCCCGATTCGCGCGCGGACGTTGGAACTACTTGAAGACACCGCCGAACTGGATCGAGTCTTAGCAGGAAACGCCGAACGCGCCTCGAGCGTCGCAAATGCAACACTCGACTCGGCTTACAACGCAGTAGGACTGCTCCCCCGCGTCTAGCCTCGCCCGAGCACCCGCACTAACGCGTGTACCCGTGCCCGCGTACTGTCCGGCGCCGCCCTCGTACCTTGTTCGCAATTCAGGCAAAAACCTCGGATGACATGGCTTGGCCAAATAAACACCGTGCCTCCCTGTTGGACTATTCGCAATTTGCCTGAATTACGAACAGGATGCTCGTGTTTCGCGCAGGGTGGTCATCCGATTAGGAGGTTGGGGTCGGCATGGCGGTGCCGTGTCTTTGGGCGCTAGCGCGTCAAGTGACACCTGTTGGTTTGGCGAAACGCCTCGCGTACAACGCTGCACTGACCGCTCGGACTACTAGGTCGGGAGTTTCCATGACTTGCCAATAATTGAATCGGAGCACCGAGAAACCCCTAATTGCGAGCTTCACATCGCGGTCATAGTCTCGCAAAGATCCTTCGATGTCTTCGTGCCCGAGGCGTCCGTCGGTTTCAATGACAACACATCCGTCCACGAGCAGGTCAACTCGTCCGACACCTTCAATGCGTACTTGAGGGATTGCTTCGAAATTCGCTTCTTGTACGAGTAATCGTGTAATTGTTTCAATTCCTGACATTGCGCGAGTGTCGACTAGCTGAAGGTAACTCTGGAAATCGCGGGGGATGTGGCGAAACATACGCTTTACGTCGGTGAGTCTCACTATGCCTTGGTTGAGCGCACTATCAATCGCTGCAATCGCCAGATACTTCGGCTGACAACGGATTATTTCGGCAAGGCAATCAAGCACCCCGACGCTTTCCATGCTCACTCGGTGAGGCTCGATCAATCTCGTCCAGTGCAGAACACAACCGGCGCGATTGAATTTCGTAAGTCGGGTGAATCGATCGTCCGGCGTGCGCATCCTGGATGCTTCATGCCTTAAGTTGACATGCGTACCAACTGAGTCCGCCGACCAAATGCCTAGGTTACGCGCGGCTGAGACGCAAGTAAGTAGACCGCCGATCCGAACCGCTTGCAAAGTCGTGGCGGGTATGGACGGAACGGCATAGTAGCCCCGCCTAATTCGGATGAGTCGACCCGAGTGAACATCCGCCGCGAGTCGTCTGGGTGTCCAACCCCGAGCGAGCAATTGCCTTCTGGTGTTTACCCGTAACCGGTCATATTTGAGTTCAGCCATGGGAAGAGCATCGAGCGCCCGACAACACAGTGCCCCTCAAGAACACATTCTGTTCAGAACTCGCCGCCCCCGACACCTGTGCGCAACTCAGGCATCACCGACAGATCGCAGTTTCGGACTGTTCGCAATTCAGGCAAATCCAACTCGTTAGCCGCCAAATCCGCGCAAAACCGGCGGATGCCATCCATTCGAACGGGACATTGCCTGAATTACGAACAAGCCGAAGGGGAGGGTGATACCGATTGCCTGAATTACGAGCAGGGATTAGGGGATGTAGCGGTAGAACTCGATGCCGAGGTTTTGAAAGTCGGGGCGATCTTGCGTGCCGACCGAATCGACGACGAATTCTGCGTGGGATGCCACCGGTTGCAAGTCGCCCGTCCTACCTTCATGAAGTGCGAGATATTGCGCTTCGGTGAGGTCGGTCGGATTGCCAAGCGCTTCAGGAAAGTTGATCCGAGTGGCGGTTTGCGCCCATCGTGCGGAAACACGCATTGGGATCGCCTCCGCCGCGTCTCCGCTACCGTATCCGAGCGCGACCCACTGTTCTCCAGAAAGGTCAAGTCCCGAGTCAACAGCTTCACGCAATCCAGCAGCGAGCCATGCCGGCAAAGCTCCCGAATACAGGTTGCCGAGGTCTCGCATCCAATTCGATCCGAGTTTCAGTTTTTCTGAAACAAGGGTTTGCCAAAGATCCAAGCCGCGAAGGTATTGCCGTAGCTTTCGAGAAAGCGGATAGACATCGCCATCGGTTTCACCTGAAATCACACTCTCGTCAAACGGCGATAAATTGTCCAATTCAGCCAGCAATTTGTCGCCCGCGATCCCGGCAGCATCGCAGTATTCCAGGAGTTGCTTGCGGCCAGATTCGTCAGAGGCCAACGCAAACAGATAGGCCATAACCCACCCCGTGGTTGGCATTTGGTTGTATGGCCGATGCATAAACGCACGATCAATCTCCGCGAAGAACGCCGATTGACGTCCACCTCGCTTGGCAAGCATTGCCGCCATGGCGTGACGGGTGGCGTCAATGTAGCAACTAGTCGAATAGCGCCCATTGAAAACCGGCAAGTCTTGCATTTGCCCGTCGTCACGCGGTGGCTGACGAAAACGTGCAAACGGTTTGCGAAAATCGACGGTCCGATAGCTGGAATCACTCCCGGATCCCACCAAATCAACTTCCAGCAGTCTTGCCTCACCATCAATCAGCATCGCCACTGCTCCTGCGCCTTGGGTCGGCTCTCCCGTGCTACCTAGCGCATACTCAGCGATATCTGAACAAACGACGATTGCTTTCCTTGCGGCACCATCCGCAGAAAGATAACGGATCGCCGCTTTCAGACCGTAAATACCCGAAAGGCAAGCATGTTTGAACTCCGGTACTTCGCAATCCCTGGCAAGTGGAGCGCGACCGGATGCCACCAATGCATCATCGACCATCCCTTTGACGATGATCGCTCCCGCCGAATTGTCGCTACTCGACTCGGTTCCGAGAATTAGCATCCCGACATCTTGAGGATCAACTTCAAACTCGGTAATCAAACGCAGTACCGCGGTAGCAGCCATCGTGTACACCGATTGGCCCGGCCCACGCATCCTAAAACTCTGACCAACGACGCTTCGAGTCTTCTCCCAGGATTCGTCGTTCCAAGCGCACCAGTCCTGAAGTTGAACTCGATACGGAGGCAGATACAGAGATAAACCACTGATTCCGACAGACAACTCAATTCCTTTGCTTCGACGAGGATGCAGGCAGAGTCTACCAATGCGCCCAGCGTCTAAACTGGATGCCGTAGCGCAATCAAGTCAACCCATAGCGCTAAACCATTCGTCTGCGCCGTTGGGAGCAACTGAGTGAATGAGAGCGACCCTAAATTGCGATCGGCGCATTCGATAGCACACAGCAATATCGCGCTCGCAAAATACTGGGGTAAGCGAAACTCGGAACTGAACATTCCGGCGGTCAGTTCAATCTCAATCACACTAGAGGCGCTCGCAACAAAGTCCTCGGTCACTTTCGACCCTCATTCGCGCGGGGACAGCCTTGAAATCGACGGAGAACGATTCGACACCGAAAAGATTTCAGTGGTCTTGGACTTAGTTAGAACGCAATCAAAGATCACGGATGTGGCGAGGATTCAATCTTCAAACAACTTTCCAACAAGTGCGGGCCTTGCATCATCAGCCTCAGGAATCGCTGCACTGACCATCGCTGCCGCCAGCGCCGCAGGGTTGGATCTGTCCCGAAAAGAACTCTCGATGATCGCTCGACGGGGGTCGGCATCCGCTGCCAGATCGATCTTTGGCGGCTTCGTAGAACTTCACGCCGGTAGCCAACAGGATGGCTCCGACTCTTTCGCAGAGCCAATTCTCGACAGGGAAGACTGGCCTCTAGAAGTTGTCGTGGCGATCACGCAGTCTGGCAAGAAAGCAACCTCGTCAACGACTGGAATGTTGTCCACAGCGGGAACCTCACCGTTTTTTGACTCGTGGGTGAATTCGGCCCCCGCGAAAGTAGCCGAAATGCGTGAGGCGATATTGGCGCTGGACTTTCAGCACGTCGGTGAACTCACCGAGCAGAGCTGCTTGGCAATGCACTCCCTGATGTTCACCACGGTACCTTCGCTCATCTATTGGAATGAGGGGACGATTTCGGTGATCCGTGAGGTTCAGCGCTTAAGAGCAAGCGGGACTGAATGCTATTTCACAATAGATGCTGGGCCCCAAGTCAAGATCATTTGCGAACCAGCCAATAGCGCTTCAATCGTTTCAGCTATTTCCGAACTGCCTGCGGTCGTCGAAGTTCGCCGAAGTCGACTTGGCCCTGACGCTCAACTGGTGAATCCGAAGTGAGAATCGTTGAAGCTTCGGCGCCCGGGAAGCTGTACTTACTCGGCGAATACGCAATACTTTACGGCGGAGAAGCCCTAGTGATGGCTGTCGACCGCAGAGCCCATGTTTCAGTCTCGCTTTCCGACGCTTGGCTGATTTCCGCCGGCGAAATCGATGTTGAACACGTGGAAATACCCGATCACGCGATCACCTCAGCAACCCATTTGCTTGAGTGCGACCCCGGCCTGAATCACCGACTAC
>JAHBSS010000024.1 GCA_019639015.1 Cryobacterium sp.
ATTCGGCTCGTACTCACAATCATTTTTGTTTACCAAAGTTCGCAAAAGTTCAAGGACATGAAAGCGTTCTCAAAGAATGACGGTGTGCCGCTTTGGCTTTCTTGGATAGTCGCGATTGCCGAGGCTGCCGCAGCAGTTTCGTTCGCGACCGGCATCCTTTCCCAAGTCGCCGGGCTCGGCGTGATCCTGCTCATGCTCTTCACGATCAGCATGTACATCTTCGTTTGGCACACAAAGTATTGGGCGCAAAAGGGCGGATGGGAGTACGACATCCTCGTCATCCTGCTCGCCGCCGTGATCGTGGTCTACGGCGCCGGTCCGGTCGCGATCCCAGTACCATTCCTTTCTGTTGTTCACTAGACCGAATTAGGTCACTAGATTAGACCGATAGAGTTTCCGAAACTTTGGGAATGGAGTAATCGCCGTGAAGTACTTGTTTGCCGCGCTTAGGACGATCGCCGGAGTTGCGATCGTGGTTGCTATCGTTGGCCAGTTCATGAAGACCGCGTCGGGAACGGCGATAAATCCTTTCAACTTTTTCGGATATTTCACGATTCAAAGCAATATCATCGGCGCAATTGCATTCTTTCTCTCCGCATATTTCATCTTCCGAAAAAAGTCGCAACCAATATGGTCTAGCTATCTACGCGCCCTGGCCACGGTAGTTCTTGCAATCGTCGGAATTGTTTACAACACCTTGTTGGTGGACGCAGCGTTAGAGAACTCCTTCAACTTGCAATGGTCCAATGACATCTTGCATTTCTGGATACCGATTTATGCTGTAATCGATTGGGTGTTTTTCGCCGATCGCAAGATCTTGCCGTTCCCAAACCTTTGGTACATGCTTGTTTATCCGATCGTGTGGCTGGGGGTCATCCTAGTTCGTGGAGCAACGGACGGTTGGGTGCCATACCCATTCCTAAATCCAGAGACCGGATATTTGAAGGTCGCGGTTTATTGCATCATTATTGCGGCGGTAACAATCCTATTCGGCTATATCGTCTATGCGCTTTCGCGGGTGCAAATATTGAAGGACGATGAGACACCAACGAAGGTTTCGGCTTAGCAATTAATGCTTCCCCGCAACCGAGAGCGTCATTTCGTGAATTGGGAAACTACGTTTCGGGGCAATTGCGGTTGCGTAGTCGATGACTTCACCAATCTTTAGCCAGGGCGCCCTGGCGGGCCCGCAAGTCGACCCTGCTTTACCTGCTGGGTCTCATGCTCAAGCCCGGCAAGGGACAGGTGCTGATCGAGAGGGTGGATGCCGCCGGCCCGAATGACGCGCACCGGGCCAAGCTGCGAGCGAACCTGATCGGGTTCGTGTTACAGGATACGGCTTGAGTTCAAATCGACTCCACCATTGAACGAGTTTGAATTTACACGATCAAGCTAGTCCTTGAAGTTCTACGGCTCGCCCATAGGATGACGATATGAGCCGAAAATCTCTCATGATTTCGATCGGGAGTGCGGTCGTTGTGATCGCCGTAGTCGCGACAATCCTTGTGAGTTGTCAACCGAAGGCCGTTGCGCCGAAAGCTGAAACGGATATCCCTCCCTATCCAACGATTGCCTTGACGTGCAAGGAGCTAGTTAGTGAGGCTGATCTTCAAGCGTTTTATTCCGAGCCCGCCGAGTTCGGAAGCATTAATGAGCAGATTATGGGCGCTGTCGGAGGCATTCCAACTTATTACGCTCTCGACTTGCTGGGCGGGCAATCGTGTTATTGGCAAGTCGGTAAATGGGGTACGAATAATCTCGGCGGTATCGACGGGTATCGCAATCTTGAAATAAGTATCCGACCGGATGCGGAGAATACCTTCAACGAGTATTTGGACTACAGGGGCTCAGATTCCGTCGCGACGACCCCCGCCTGCGATCTCGAAGGTGACTACTACAAAGGCTGCGATTTTGAGGGTCTTGTAGGTAAAGATTGGGTGCGCATTCATGTCGACGGAATCGACGTTACCTTGGCGGTAACTGCCACCGAATCCTTCAACGGCTTGGTTTCGAACGTGAAAGAAAAGGTCGAGAATGCTGATCGACTGAAACCTTGGCAAATGCCGAAGGACACATTGGTGCTACCCACGAGTGATGAGTGCACGGCTTACATAACCTCAGCCCAGTTAACCGAGGCAACGGGGGTTGGGCTGTTGGCAATTGAATCAGATTTACGCCAAAAGTTGCTGGAGACGCGATACGTTTTTGATCCTGTTCCAGGGTTGGCAAGCGACGAGAATAACGAGGCAGTTGCACGCTGTCCAATTCTCCTGGACTCGCCTAACGTGGCGGATCAACCTTTGAGGGCTGGAGAAATCGTTGCACTGACTGGCGGGATGTGGGCCCAACACGATGCTCTAACAAGGGACCGCGCGGACGGAGAATTTGAACCGCTAAACCTTCAAGGTTTGAAGAAGGGCGAGTCGGCACAAATTTCTTGTAATAAAGAAAAAACGATGTGCTATGTCGATCTAGTTATTGGAAAGAGTTGGATTAACTTCAAGTTGACCAATACTTACGGCTTCGAGGTTCCGCTCCAGTTCACGGATGAGTTGGATGCTGTAGTGACAAAGATTGCCCAAACCATGGTCGACAACTTGAAGGCTTAGCGAGACCTCGCGTTTACCGGATCCGTGAACTGTAAAGCTCCTAGAGGTCGATCGACTCTCCTGGCTCCAACGGGTAGAAGGTGCCACCACCTGCTTCGGTCGAGGCCTTGATTCTCGCGTTTGACATTTGCTTCCCCGCAACCGAGAGCGTCATTTCGTGAATTGGGAAACTACGCTTTGGGGCAATTGCGGTTACGTAGTCGATGACTTCACCAATCTTGAGCCACGGCGCCCCGGCGGGCGCTGCAAGCGTCCCCACTTCTATCCCTTCTGGAATCGTGAACGAGTCACCTGCGTAATAAAGTTCACCATCGACAAGCACCCCCAAATTGTCGACGACAGGAATCGAGTGGTGGATGACGGCGTGCTTTCCGCCGAAGAAGCGTAATTCGAACGGGTCCACGATTACTGTGGTGCCAGCTTCGGCTACTTCGATGTCGAAATCTTGGGCGGCTTTGGCGACGCCTGATGGCCCGAAGATTTTGGCATCCGGATTGAACTCTTGAATGCGTTGAAGTTGCTCGGTGGTCCAATGGTCAGCGTGCTCGTGGGTGATCACGACAGCAACAACATCGCGGATGCCGTCAAGTGGTGTCGTGAACGAGCCAGGGTCGATCACGAGCACTTTTTCGTTTTTCTCGATGACCAGGCAGGAGTGTTCTTGCTTCGTGATTTTCATGGATTCAGCCTAGAGCGGAACTCGCCTATTGAATACCCCCAGGGGGTATGCTTGCGGCATGATTTCAGATCTGAAGAAACGCGCAATGCATCGAGCGAGCATCCTCGAAGGCCAACTCCGGGGGCTCGGCAAGATGATCGAGAACGAAGAATATTGCATGGACATTGTCACGCAATCCCTTGCAATTCAGAAGTCATTGAGCAGCCTCAACAAACTCCTTGTGGAAAATCACTTGAGGACTCACGTGAGCGACATGTTTGCCGAGGGCGGCGAGCAAAAGGAGCACGCGGTCTCGGAGTTGCTAAAAGTTTATGAGCTAGCCAACATCCGAGGTGAATAGTTGTGAGTTCGGTTCATGAAGATCACGCGGGCCACGAGTCCCACGCGTCCCACGCGGATCACCTCTCCCACGATAGTCACGCATCCCGCGCTAGCCACGCATCCCACGAAGGCCACAGCCCTGACGCTTTTCGCCGCAAGTTTTGGTGGAGCCTGGCTCTAACGATTCCAACCCTTGTCTTCTCACACGGGCTACAAGAAATCTTGGGGCTAAGCGGACCGCGTTTTCCGGGGAGCCAATACATCCCTGCAGTATTCGGTATCGCGATCTTCATTTACGGCGGTTGGGTGTTCTTGAAGGGCGCATTGCATGAGCTCAAAGCCAAGAAACCGGGCATGATGACCCTGATTTCGCTCGCTATCCTCGTCGCGTTCGGTTACTCGCTTGCCGTCACTCTCGGACTGCATGGCATGGATTTTTGGTGGGAACTCGCAAGTCTCGTCACAATCATGCTCCTTGGGCATTGGCTAGAAATCTCGGCGGTTTACGGTGCGCGAGACGCTCTTGGTGAGCTAGCAAAGCTACTTCCGGATGAAGCTGAACTCGCTCACGGCGACCACATAATGACTGTCCCAGTTTCTGATCTCAAAGCTGGCGATGAGGTACTCATCCGCCCGGGCGCGCGAGTACCGATAGACGGAATCGTCATCGAGGGTGAGTCCGACTTGAATGAGTCGCTCATCACAGGCGAATCCAAATCGGTCGACAAGAAGGTAGGCGCAAGTGTTATTGCCGGGAGCGTCAACGGTGCTGGTTCGCTCAAGGTCCGGGTCGAGAAGATCGGTGCCGACACTGCGCTCGCGGGGATCATGCGGATGGTCGCTGAGGCATCCGCAAGCAAGTCCGAAACTCAAATGCTCGCCGATCGAGCGGCCGCCTTGTTGTTCTATCTAGCTGTAGCGGCTGCGATCATCACTCTCACGGTGTGGCTCCTGATTCGCCCGAACGATCCGGGTTTCGTGCTCGAACGAGTTGTCACTGTGCTCGTGATCGCGTGCCCGCACGCTCTTGGGCTCGCGATCCCACTTGTTGCCCAAATCTCAACAACTCTTGGAGCAAAAAACGGGTTGCTGATCCGAAGCCGCAGGGCACTCGAGGAGACAAGGCTTGTGGATGTCGTGCTGTTCGACAAGACCGGCACACTTACCAAAGGTGAACAAGGCGTTGTGTCAGTTGTCGCTGCCGGTGGGGACGAGTCGCAAGTTCTCGCACTGGCGGCAGCGGTTGAAGCCAAAGCCGAACATCCGATCGCCAAAGCAATCGTCGCTGCAGCCTGTGAGCGGAACCTTGAAATCGCGAAAGCCACAAAGTTTCAGGCACTCGCTGGTCGAGGTGCGACGGCTATCGTTGACGGTCGGGAACTTTCGGTTGCGAGCAGGCGTGTTGTCAACGAGCGTGCGCTTAAGCTCGATGCGAGTCTCGTTCATTCGTCACTTGATGCGGCATCCAAAGGTCAAACAGTTGTGTTCTTGATCGACAAGAAACAAGTGTTAGGCATGTTTGCACTCGCGGATGTCGTGCGTGAGGAGTCATCGCAAGCGGTTGAATCCCTCAGCAAGCGGGGTATTCGGGTTGCGATGCTCACCGGTGATTCGCACGATGTTGCACAATCCGTCGCGGACTCAATCGGGATTCGTGAGGTTTACGCCGAAGTTTTGCCTGGCCAGAAAGCTGACACTGTTAAAGAACTGCAGCAAGGTGGCACGAGCGTTGCGATGGTTGGTGACGGTGTGAATGATGCGCCTGCGCTGACCCAAGCGAACATCGGAATTGCGATCGGTGCTGGCACGGATGTTGCAATCGAGTCCGCGGGAATCGTGCTGGCATCCAGCGACCCGCGCGGTGTTTCCAAAGCGGTCGCACTTTCGAAGGCGACCTATCGCAAGATGCAACAGAACCTGTTTTGGGCTACCGGCTACAACGTGGTTGCGGTGCCGCTTGCGGCCGGTGTGCTAGCCGGATTCGGCATCCTGCTTTCGCCAGCGCTCGGTGCGGTGCTCATGTCGGTTTCAACGATTGTGGTCGCTTTGAACGCGCAATTGCTTCGCAAAACAAGATTGCGCTGAGAGGCCGCCAATTGGGCACGCAGTTTCCGCCATAATCATGGCATGACTACCCGAGAGATCAGGCGAATCGTTGTAGCCATTAACCCCCAAGCGTCATTTGGCAGAAGTCGCAAAGTTGGGCCGGAAGTGGTGGCCTCGCTGAAAAGCGCTGGTTACGACGTGACGCCGATAATCGAGGTGGATTTCGATCACCTAATGGTCACAACCGCGAACGCACTCAAGTCCGCGGACGCACTCATTGTAGTTGGCGGTGACGGCATGGTGAATCTTGCCGCAAACCTCGTTGCGGGATCCGACATTCCTTTTGGGCTGGTGCCTTCGGGAACCGGTAACGATATGGCTCGCGGTCTCGGCATCCCATTCCACGACACGGGCGCGGCAATCGAGCTTCTAAAAGCAAGCCTCAAGCGTGAGCCGCGCAAGATTGATGCTGGCCTGGCAACGCAATTAGATGGCAGTACCAGTTGGTTCGCATGTGTGTTTTCGGCTGGCTTCGATGCGATCGTGAACGAACGCGCGAATCAGATGCGCTGGCCAAAGGGACGTCAACGCTACAACCTTGCGATGCTCCGAGAACTCGCTGCGTTGAACCCGATCAGCTATGACCTCGAAATCGACGGCGAACACGTTAGCCAGAAGGCGGTATTAGTGGCTGTCGCGAACAATTTGTCGTTTGGCGGTGGCATGAAAGTTACACCGGATGCCTCACTCGACGACGGGCTGTTTGATGTCCTGCTCGTCGAACCGCTTTCTCGACTCGCGTTCTTGCGAATATTTCCGCGCGTATTTAAAGGAACGCACGTTACCGACCCAAAGGTTTCAATTCGTCGCGCGAAAAGGGTGAGGGTGGATGCCGAGGGCATCGTCGCGTACGCGGATGGTGAGCGGGTTGGCAAGCTACCGATTGAAATCGAAATGGTTCCCGGTGCACTCAAAGTATTGGCACCGTAACAAGTCGAATGTCTCGCCGATCAGGGTGTTGGAGCTACGGTCGGTTCCGGAGTCGAAACAGTTGGGGTCGAATTGGCGGACTGATCTGGGTCAGTTGTTAGGCAGTAAAACGACTGGTTCGCGTCCGGTTTGTCAGAGTCCGGAAACGCCATGAACTGTTGCTCAGGTCGGGTTTCGCTCTTCACCCCGCTCTTGAATTTTTCGAACGGTCCGCTACATGCCGCCGAGATGGCATCCTGCAAACTTGAAGAGGTGGCAATTTCGGCTTGGGTCAAAGTGCCTTCTGCGATCACGATGTAGTCGTGTTTCTCTGTGCAGGGTTTCACAGTCACTTCAGACACAACGGATCCATCCGCTGAATTGAATGAGAAGCAATCATTCGTCTTCAAATCCTGCGCGGAAATCTTCGTCGCCTTAGTAACTTGACCGTCAGCCCCACGAGGCGGACCCGGATCCAGCAGGGAACATCCCGCCAACATTCCACTCGTCGCAACGACAGCAATAGCTAACAAAAGAACCCGATTACGCATGTAACACTCCTTGTATCCCTGCCTAGTTCTTCGGATACGGTTATTACTCAACCACTCAAATATGGCATACTCTTTTAGTCACACACTACGGCCCCATCGTATAGTGGCCTAGTACGCCGCCCTCTCACGGCGGTAACACCGGTTCGAATCCGGTTGGGGTCACCTTATATTTCTCAGACTTGAAATCTGTGGAATTTGTTTGCGAATCGTCGGCTAGCATGTATTTAGCGAAGGGGAGTATCCCACTTCAGCGCATTCGTCAAGACGGTCGGAAGTTCGACCCGGATGTGCTGGTGTCGTTCATGGCACGGGAGAGACTTTCGGATCTGTATCGATCAAACAGTGCGTTGCAATCCTGCAACGTGCTGAGCTCAACCGAACGGACCGCCTTTGCAACCTCAGATCCCACTATGGTTCGAGATCGGCTCTCTTGCCGTGATGAGCCTCATCATCCTTGCCGACCTTGTTCTAGCGTATAAGCGCCCGCACATTCCTTTACCGAAAGAATGTGCGCTTTGGGTTGGGTTCTATGTTGCGTTGGCGTTAGGGTTCGCCGGATTGCTGTTTTGGTTTGCTGATCTTGAATTTGCTGGACAATTCGTCGCTGGTTGGCTCACCGAATACAGCTTGAGCATTGACAACTTGTTCGTGTTCCTGATCATCATGAGCCAGTTCAAGGTGCCGCGAAAGTTCCAGCAAGAAGTGCTCATGGTCGGCATAATTATCGCGCTCATCCTAAGGGCGATCTTCATCATCATCGGAGCGCAACTGATCGAGAACTTCTCCTGGGTGTTCTACATTTTCGGTGCATTCCTCCTATACACAGCGTGGAAGCAAGCGTTCACTGGATACGAGGATGAAGAGCAAACAGAGGGCGCGATCATCCGATTCATTCGGAAGCGTTTTTCGGTCACCGACAAGTTCGATGGCGGAAAACTCCGCACAACGGTCGCAGGAAAGCGGATGTTCACCCCCATCCTCGTAGTGATCGTCGCCTTGGGCGCGACTGACCTGATTTTTGCGCTCGACTCGATTCCCGCGATCTTCGGTATCACTCAAAACCCGTTCTTGGTCTTCGCCGCAAACGTGTTCGCGCTAATGGGCCTGCGACAGCTGTACTTCCTACTCGGCGACTTGATCGAAAAGCTCGTCTATTTGCACTACGGAATTGCCTTCATCCTCGGCTTCATCGGCGTAAAACTAGTACTTCACGCGATGCACACCAACGAGCTTCCGTTCATAAACGGAGGACACCCGATTGAGTGGGCACCGGAAATCAGCACTTGGGTTTCACTGGGTGTAATCGTTGCCGCAATGCTCGTTGCTACTGTCGCGAGCCTCATCAAGCTTGGTCGTGACAAGAAGCTGGATAGCGAAAAGCGCGTCGCGACCTAAGCGCTCTTAAGCCGTGCCATCGCCAACTGCTCAGCGGCCTCAAGTGTCGTAATTCCTTTGGCCTTTGCGTCCGCGAAAATCTGGGCGACGGCTTCGCCGATTTGGGTGACGCGCTTGGCGATTGCTGCGGCATCCGCACCGGGTTGCATCGCCATGTCAAGGTAGATCACGCCCCCTCCGTTTACGACGAAGTCAGGCGCCCAAAGGATGCCGCGAGCAGCCAAAGCAGCAGCGCCGTCGTGCGAGGCGAGTTGATTGTTTGCGGCGCCGACTACGCCCTTGAACCGTAGTGCTGAAATGACCTCGGAGGTCAAGACTCCGCCCAGACCGCACGGAACAAACAGGTCAGCCTCAACCGTCAAAGCCTCATCGACCCCTACCCATGTCGCACCAAGTTCGTCGGCTAGTTCCTTCTTTCGAAGGTTCACATCCGTTACTGTTAGCGCGGCACCTTCGCCAGCCAAACGCCGAGCTAGTCTTCCGCCGACTTGACCGAGGCCCGAGATCACGATTTTGCGACCGGAGACTTCGCGTGATCCGTAAAGCGCATCCAGAGTGGCAAGAATGCTCGAATGCACGCCCTCGCTCGTCGCGTCTGCCGGTTCACCGACACCGCCCTGATCTGCAGGCAATCCACAAACATGGGTGGTTCGCTCGGCAACTACCGCCATGAGTTCTGCGCTTGTTCCAACATCCTCTGCAGTCATGTATGCACCACCAAGGCTCTCAACAGCATCACCGAGATCGCGCATTGCGTCCTCTTTCTCGGCAAGAGTTAGCGAAGCGCCAAGTGGCAAACAAACAACCGACTTACCGCCCCCGCGATTCAAGCCCGCAGCAGCGTTCTTGAGCGTCATCCCTTCAGACAGGCGCAAAGCGTCGGTCAACGCATCAGTCCAATGCGCGTACGCCCACACTCTCGCTCCACCAAGAGCCTGACCGAGCACGGTCGAATGCACGGCAACAATAATCGGCAGCCCACTTCGAGAGCCAGTAACCATCACCACCTTTTCGTGATCGAATGGGACATCTTCAATTCGAACGGCAGTCGATGACATGGAAACACTCCGGTGTGCTGGCCTTATGGGCTTTGGATTTACGGATGCAAGGGTCTCTAGCATCCAGTTGCCAGTTTAGTCGGACGTCCAAGCAAGCCGCCTTTTGAAAGTGCCGGGCAAAACTCGTGGTACGGCACAGTGATAATCTGAAACGGTGCTCGTTCGGGGAGTTCTCCTTCTTAGCCGCGACGGGGTCTGAAACGCTCGGCCTCCTCGTCGCGGGTTGACCGTTGGCTGGGACGGACTCAAGCGAAAAGGAATCAGCAAATGCCAAAGACTCTGGCAGAGAAAGTCTGGGACGCGCACGTCGTCTCAAAAGGGGAAGCAGGCTCCCCAGATCTCATCTACATCGACCTGCACCTAATTCATGAAGTGACTTCACCTCAAGCGTTCGACGGACTTCGGATGGCGGGCCGCCCGGTTCATCGACCCGACTTGACGATCGCAACAGAAGACCACAACACTCCGACAATCAACATCACGAAACAAATCGAAGACCCGGTGAGTCGCCTTCAAATCGAGACTTTGCGAAAGAACTGTCAAGAGTTCGGCGTGAGGCTACATTCGCTCGGAGATAAAGAACAAGGAATCGTCCATGTAGTCGGACCGCAATTGGGACTAACAATGCCGGGAATCACGGTTGTTTGCGGCGACAGTCACACTTCCACTCATGGAGCTTTCGGCGCAATGGCCTTCGGAATTGGCACAAGCGAAGTCGAACACGTCTTGGCAACCCAGACTCTGCCACTCAAACCGTTCAAGACGATGGCAATCAACGTCGAGGGTGAACTTCGGGATGGCGTGAGTGCAAAGGACATTATTCTCGCCGTGATTGCCAAGATCGGCACTGGTGGCGGTCAAGGTTACGTTCTCGAATACCGCGGCAGTGCAATTCGTGAACTGACCATGGAAGGTCGGATGACGATTTGCAACATGTCGATTGAAGCCGGTGCGAGGGCGGGAATGGTTGCTCCCGATGATGTAACGTTCGCCTATTTGCAGGGCAAACCGCACGCTCCGCAAGGCGCGGATTGGGATGCCGCGGTCGCATATTGGAGAACCTTGCCGAGCGACGAAGACGCGAAGTTCGACGCGGAGGTTGACATTGACGCTTCAGCACTTGAACCTTTCGTAACCTGGGGCACGAACCCGGGGCAAGGGGTTTCACTTTCTGCCTCAATCCCAGAACCATCAACCTTCAACGATCCGAACGAGCAGGCTTCGGCGCAAAGGGCCCTCGATTACATGGACTTGAAACCCGGCACTCGCATGAAGGACATCAAGGTTGACACGGTGTTTATGGGGTCTTGCACAAACAGCCGGATAGAAGACTTGCGAGCATTTGCCTCGGTGATTCGGGGCCGCAAGAAAGCAGACAACGTTCGGGTGATGGTCGTTCCCGGTTCCGCGCGAGTGCGACTTGAAGCTGAAGCCGAAGGCCTTGACAAAGTGTTCGAAGCGTTCGGTGCGGAATGGCGATTCGCGGGTTGCTCAATGTGTTTGGGAATGAACCCCGATCAACTCGCACCGGGCGAGCGTTGCGCATCGACGTCCAACAGGAACTTTGAAGGTCGTCAAGGCAAGGGGGGCCGAACTCACCTGGTTTCGCCGCTTGTCGCGGCAGCAACTGCAGTTAGGGGAACGCTTTCTAGCCCGTGGGACTTGGAACCCGTCGAAACCGTGAAAGTCGAGGTCGCCTGATGGAGAAAGTGACAGTAATAGAAGGAGTCGCTGTTCCGCTAAAACGTTCCAATGTCGACACCGACCAGATCATCCCGGCGGAGTTTCTGAAACGCGTGTCAAAGACCGGCTTTGACGACGCACTGTTTTACGCCTGGAGGCAGGATCCCGCTTTCGTATTGAACAACCCTGCATTCAAGCATCCCAAGGTTCTAATTGCGGGTCCGGATTTTGGCACCGGTTCTAGTCGTGAACACGCGGTTTGGGCTTTGCGTGATTTTGGCTTTCGGGCAGTGTTCAGCCCAAGATTTGGTGACATTTTTCGGGGGAACTCCGGCAAGCAAGGACTGCTGACCGGGATCATTTCTGAGGCGGATTTGGAAGCACTTTGGCGGCTAATTGACGCCGAACCCGGAATCCAGGCTTCAGTTGATTTGCATTCAAAGACCGTGAAAATCGGTTCGCATTCTGTGCCGTTCGAAATCGACGATTACACTAGGTGGCGGCTACTAGAAGGACTCGACGACATAAGTCTCACGCTGCGTGATGAGGCGAAAATTTCGAGTTTTGAAGCTTCGAGAGCGAACTGGTTGCCAAAGACGTTACCCGCGAAGTAGCCGGTAGATTGGAAAGTCGGTTGCCACGAACTTAGGAAGGCGGGTGTGGAAATGCCAGCAACAGGGGACACTCTCGTCATTCGTGGTGGCAATCCGCTTCGCGGCCGGGTAGACGTTCGAGGCGCGAAGAACCTTGCAACGAAAGCAATGGTTGCGGCCCTCTTGGGGGAGACCCCGAGCACGCTCATGGATGTTCCAGACATCAGTGATGTTGCGGTCGTTAAAGGCCTGCTTGAAGTACACGGTGTGAAAGTTACCGAGTCGGAGCCTGGGGTTTACGATCTTGATCCGGGCAATGTCGAGACGGCGCACTTTGCCCAAGTTGACGCTCTAGCTAGTTCAAGCCGCATCCCGATATTGTTTTGTGGCCCACTGCTGCACCGGCTCGGTGAGGCATTCATTCCAGACCTCGGCGGATGCCGAATCGGCGATCGCCCAATCGACTATCACTTGGATGCGTTGCGAGCATTTGGTGCCACAGTTGATAAAAGCTACGAAGGAATCCACCTAACTGCACCAACTGGATTAGTTGGCACGAGCATCGTGTTGCCCTATCCGAGTGTTGGCGCGACTGAGCAAGTGCTCTTGACTGCTGTCATGGCGAAGGGCACCACTGAATTGCGTGGGGCAGCGATTGAGCCGGAAATTATGGACCTCATCGCGATCCTTCAAAAGATGGGCGCGGTCATTACCGTTGAACCGAACCGCGTGATTCTCATTGAGGGCGTCGAGCGTCTCGAGGGTTATCGTCATCGCGCAATTTTTGACCGCAATGAAGCGGCGAGTTGGGCGACCGCTGCTCTCGTCACCAACGGCGACATCTTCGTTGCCGGTGCGAAACAACCCCAATTGACCACATTCTTGAACGTGTTCCGCAAAGTTGGCGGCAAATTTGATGTTGAAGACGAAGGCATTCGTTTTTATCATCCCGGCGGCAAACTAAACCCGGTAACCATCGAGACGGATGTCCACCCCGGGTTCATGACTGACTGGCAGCAACCGCTAGTGGTCGCCTTGACTCAGGCCGATGGCGTCTCGATAGTGCATGAGACCGTGTACGAGAACCGTTTCGGTTTCACCGAGGCTCTAATTCAAATGGGTGCGAATATTGTGGTTCATCCGCACGGTTTGGAGGGAGTTCCAAGACGAGTTGCGCGCCGAGAATTCGAACAGTCTGCCGTTATTACCGGTCCAACTCCGTTGCAAGCGCGAGACATTCGTGTTCCTGATTTGCGTGGCGGATTCAGTCATGTGATTGCCGCTTTGAGTGCCGAGGGAGTTTCACGAGTGAGCAATGTTGACTTGATTCGCCGTGGATACGAACACTTCGTCGACAAGCTTTCGGATCTCGGGGCTGATTTTGAGGTCGAGGACTGACGCGTGGCAAAGCAGCTCGAGTCCAAGAAAGCGAAGCCGGCTAAGAACACGGTTCAAAAAGCTAAGCCGACGAGAGCGGAACGTACAGCGATGTTTCGCTTTCTTGCATCGATCGTGCTTCCGATAATGAACTTGCTTGGACGCTACAAGATTGAGCAAAGCGAATACTTGCCCAAGTCTGGAGCGGTCGTTGTTTCACCGAACCACTATAGCGAGATCGACCCTCTAGTAATAGGGGTCGCAATTTGGAAACTCGGACGCACCCCGAGATACCTTGCCAAAGCATCCTTGTTCAAAATTCCGGTGCTCGGTTGGTTGCTTCGAAAGTCAGACCAAATACCCGTCGACCGCCACTCACCGAGGAACGGAACCGACCCACTCCAAGCTGCAAACCAATTAGTTGAAAAGCAACTTCTTGTCGTGGTTTATCCGGAAGGCACACTAACACGAGACCCAGACATGTGGCCAATGCGAGGCAAGTCCGGCGCTGTTCGACTGGCTCTAGAAGCGGATGTTCCGCTAATCCCGGTTGCTCACTGGGGTACTCAAAAGATCCTTCCTCGCTATGGCAAGAAAATCAGTTTGTTCCCGCGCAAGGATGTCCGAGTACGGTTTGGACCACCGGTTGACTTGGCCGCTTTCAGGGGAAAACCGTTGGATGCGGCTAGTTTGGCAAAGGCGACCGATCTTGTCATGGTCGAGATAACAAAATTGCTTGCAGAAATGCGTGGCGAAACTCCACCAAAGAAGCGTTGGGATCCAGCCAAGAAGGGCCAATCCGAAACCGGTCGTTTCGAGGAGCGCAAGTGACAAACACCATGCCAATCAGGCTCACGACTCCTGGTGCTCGCAGGGTTGCGGTTTTGGGTGCCGGCAGTTGGGGAACAAGTTTTGCGAAAGTACTCGCCGACGGCGGTTCCGATGTCGCAATTTGGGCTCGCCGGCCAGAACTTGCCAAAGAAATTTCCGAAGCCAAACGCAATAGCAACTACCTTCCTGGCGTGAACCTTCCAAAGTCACTTTGGGCAAGTCCGGTTGTTGAAGAAGTGCTTGAAGGTGCCGAAATGGTATTCATTTCAGTTCCGAGCCAAACTCTTCGGCAAAACTTGGTGGCGGTGCGTGACATCATTCCGAAACCTGCGATTGTTGTGAGCCTCATGAAGGGTGTAGAACGCGGAAGCGCATTGAGGATGAGCCAAGTGATCCTTGAGGAACTCGAAATCTCACCGAACCAAGTCGCGGTCATTTCTGGACCGAACCTTGCCTTGGAAATTGCTCGTGAGGAGCCGACCGCGACGGTTGCAGCATCCGAGAGTCAAGCTACGGCAAGTCAAGTGGCGCTAGCCGCACGAACGGATTACCTTCGAACTTTCACAAATACTGATGTCATCGGCACCGAGTTTGGTGGAGTGCTGAAGAACCTCATAGCCGTTGCAATTGGAATTGTGGACGGAGTCGGTTACGGCGAAAATACGAAAGCGTCAATCATCACTCGCGGCCTAGTGGAAATAACTGAATTTGCAGTCGCGTATGGCGGTCGCGCCGAGACTCTGGCGGGGCTCGCTGGCCTGGGGGATTTGATCGCAACTTGTGAGTCGTCATTGTCTCGAAACAACACCGCAGGCAGGTTACTCGGTCAGGGGTACAGCTTCAAGGATGTCGTCGCCCAAATGAATCAAACCGCGGAAGGGTTAGCCTCGGTTGCTCCGATTCTTGAACTCGCGATGGCCAAAGGCGTCGAAATGCCTATCGTTTCCCAAGTTGCCGAAGTTCTCGCGGGCACGCTCGACCCAAGAAGCATTGCGCCGCACTTGACCTCGAGCGGCGAAGAACCACAACCGGAGAGCTGATGACAAACCTGACTCGAGTAGCGCTTGTATTCGGCGGTCGTTCAAGTGAACACTCAATTAGTTGCGCGACAGCGGGTGGCGTGCTTTCAGCGATCGACCGATCAAAGTTCGAGGTCATTCCAATCGGAATAACCCGAGATGGCGCATTCGTACTTGAACAAGACGATTCCCAGAAATTCAAACTCGACCCAAAAGCACTTCCCGAAGTTCAAGACAACGGAACCCGGATTCAGTTTCCCAGTAGCACGAATTCTCGCGAAATGCGGGTAATCGAAGCGGATGGCTCATCGCGATCTCTCGGGAACGTGGACGTTGTATTCCCGATTTTGCATGGAAGGTTCGGCGAGGATGGCACGCTGCAGGGCATGCTAGAGCTAACCGACACTCCATATGTTGGAAATGGGGTGCTCGCATCTGCTCTGGCAATGGACAAACACTTCACAAAGTCGGTACTAAGCCAAGCGGGAATTCCCGTTGCACCCTGGTTCACCGTGTCAGCGGCCAATTGGAAAACGGATGCTGCACAATTTCGCCGGCAAGCGGAAGCGTTCGGGCTGCCGTGCTTCGTAAAGCCTGCACGCGCCGGATCCTCTGTAGGGGTTAGCAGGGTCGATGATTGGGCGAAGTTTGCGGATGCTGTGGAAGAAGCGCTCCAAGAAGACAAGAACGTTCTAGTCGAGCAAGCTATCGTCGGTCGAGAGATTGAATGCGGAGTGCTTAGCGGCAGAGCAGGTGGCGCCACTCGTGCTTCAGTTGCGGGAGAAGTCATCGTTCGTACTGGTGGCTTTTATGATTTCGCTTCAAAGTACCTTGACACTCCGGGAATTGAACTCGTTTGCCCGGCAAACCTAACGTCAACGGAACTCGAGCAATTACAAGATCTCGCCGCGAGAGCATTTGATGCCATTGACGGTTCTGGGTTGGCGAGGGTTGATTTCTTCCTCACAGAAACGGGTTTCGTGCTAAACGAAATTAATACCCTGCCGGGTTTCACTCCGATCTCAATGTTTCCAAAATGCTGGATTGAAAGCGGCTTCACATATCAAGAACTCATCACCGAGTTGATCGAATTGGGACTTGAGACAGTCAGGTAGTCAAGGACCAAGGGGGTCCAACGGGTTCGTGCATTGACCGGTAGCGGGAATCGAACCTACCGCAAGGCTTAGCGCTTCAAGCACGGCGGTACCTGAGGCGCGACTTCCGTCGACCACTACTTGCACTGCGGGGTCGCGTCCAAAGGTAGTGAAAATGTAGTTGGGGGCGTCCTGGTCGTCCCGCAGCCAATCAATGCCTTTCACGGTCGCACAGGGGAGCGTAGAAGGCCCAGGAACAGGCACTCCGCAAGTTAGCAAGACGGAGGTTGGATTACCCCAAGCACCCGTCGCTTGAGCGTCAGTCTCACGCTTCAACCAGACTCCAGCCGGGTCAGTTCCCTTGTCTTGTTTGGCGGAGTCCTCGATTACATCCGGCAAGCGAACGATTACGTCTGCGCAAAGCGGATTGTTGGCATCCTTTGCCGCATCCATCGCAACGATCGGTGCGCACCCGCTGAGCACGAACACACAAACAGCCGGTACAGTCACGGCAGTCAACCAAATTCGCGACGAAGTACGCATCCATCTCAGGCTAGTCGAACCCGACGCAGCGTGCCTCCCGGCTGGAACCCGCTACCGTAATTCAATGGCCGACAATTTCGAAACTCTTGGAGAGCTAGGGGAATCCGCGGTCTTGGCGAGAATCTTCCCGAGGCTTCCGAGCGCTTCTGCGACCATTATCGGACCGGGCGATGACGCGGCGGTACTCAAAACCAGCGATGGACGATTTGTGGTCACCACCGACCTCATGGTTTGCGGTCCAGACTTTCGCCTCGAATGGTCGACGCCGCACGATCTTGGCTGGAAAGCAGCCGTGACGAATCTTGCGGATGTTGCGGCGATGGGTGCGGTGCCGACTGGGTTGGTTGTAGCTTTAGCGGCTCCGGCCTCAACGAACGTGGCTGAACTGGAAGGTATTGCAGATGGGTTCCGGGATGCCTGCTTAGAATTTTCTCCGGATTGCGGGGTGGTCGGTGGTGACTTATCGGTATCTGACACCTTCACTATTGCGGTTACCGCATTTGGTGACCTTCAAGGTCGCAAACCGGTTCTTCGTAGTGGCGCAGTCCCCGGCCAGATCGTTGCCGTATCCGGAGTTCTTGGCGAAGCTGCTAAGGCATTGCGCGTGTTATTCGCGCAAGCAATGGATGCCGACGGTAATCCGAGTCACGAAAAGGCCGTTGCGTTGCGCAAACTTACGGGAGCGCAACTGGCACCCAGGCCACCAATTCGAGACGGAGTGTTGGCCGCGAAAGCCGGCGCAACATCGATGCTTGACCTTAGCGATGGACTAGCGAAAGATGCCAACCGAATTGCTGACGCAAGTGGTGTTTGCATAGATTTTGAAAGCTCACTACTTGGTGAGGACCCCGAACTCGCGCTAGTTGGCGCAGAGGATCACAGTCTTCTTGCGACGTTCGAAGCCGGGACCGAACTGCCTGGAGCATTTCGCAAAGTGGGGGTTGTGAGAGAGGGTCGAGGAATCTCGCTGGATGGCAAACCGCATTCGACTCAAGGCTGGGATCCATATTTGAACGGGTCGGTTTAGCCGGCGCTAGCAACCCAAATAGTCGTGTCGCCGTAGCGTCGCGATTGTTCGGCCTCAAACCCTTTCGGCCACTTAAATGCACCGGTCCGACTTGCCCGTTCAACAACAACTAGCGCCTGAGCATTCAGCGCTGAATGCAATTGTTCGAAATCGAGCTCCAATTGCGTATTTGGAAGTTCGTACGGTGGATCCAAAAACACCAAGTCGAACTTTGACGTCGTTGACTCCAGGAATTGTCGAACCGATTGCACATGAACTTGCAATTGAACGTTCTGATTGGCTGGGTGGCTTCGCGACACCAGTTCACAATTGAGTTTGCAGGTTCTAGCCGCGCCTTTGTGCTGTTCAACGAATGTGACGATTGAAGCGCCTCGCGACGCCGCTTCAAGCCCTAAAGCACCCGATCCGGCATACAAATCAAGAACATTCAATCCAACAAATTCGAGTCTTGAATTCAAACTTGAAAATATCGCTTCTCTTACCCGGTCGCTCGTTGGCCTAGTGCCAGTTTCGGGAACTGCAAGTTTGAGTGAACCTGCGAAGCCTGCGATGATGCGTGTCACTCTGCAAAGGTACCCTCTGAATGTGGGTTCTCCTTTGGATGAGAAGCTAAGTAATGTACTTGGCGGTCGAACTGCTGCGGCGTTTTCTCGCGCGTTCGGTCTTGAAACCATTGGCGACCTACTGGCGCACTATCCAAGAAGGTACGCGCATCGGGGAGAACTGACAGACATTAGCCATGTGCCACTTGATGAATCGGTAACTATAGTCGCGGAAGTTGTTTCAGTTCACGATCGACCAATGAGGGCAAAACGCGGGAGCATCCTCGAGGTAATAATTACCGACGGGAAAGGGCTCCTCACTCTAACGTTCTTTAATCAAGCCTGGCGAAGCAAAGAGTTACGCTCAGGGGTTCGAGGAATTTTTGCCGGTAAGGTCGGCGAGTATCGAGGAACAAGGCAGCTCGCTCATCCTGATTATGAGCTTTTTGATGTCGATTCCGAACCAAGCTCGACGGATGCTGCTAGCTGGGCGAAGTTACCGATTCCGATTTATCCGGCGACATCGACAGTTGCGAGTTGGCAGATTCAGAAGGCGATCGGAGTTGTGCTTGATTCGCTAGACGAGTTGCCCGATCCGATCCCGAATTCGATTCGTGAAAGTCACGGGCTTATCGAATACCGGATGGCGCTTGAGCAGATCCACCGGCCAACGGAAGATCCGCAGTGGCATGAAGCCCGAAAAGCCCTGAAGTTTCAGGAAGCGTTCGTATTGCAACTCGCGCTATTGGAGCAGCGGGAGCTCTCTAGGCAACAGTCTTCAAATCCAAGAGTTGCAATGCCTGAGGGGTTGCTAGAGCAATTTGATGAAGGGCTCACGTTCATACTAACGCAAGCGCAAGTCGAAGTCGGCGAGCAAATTTCAGCGGATTTGGCATCAGTTGTGCCGATGAACCGATTGCTCCAGGGAGAGGTTGGTTCTGGCAAGACCCTTGTTGCGTTGCGGGCGATGCTGGCCGTGGCGGAAAGCGGTGGCCAGTCAGCACTGCTTGCACCAACGGAAGTCCTTGCAGGTCAACACTTGCGTTCGGTGTCGAAAGTACTTGGACCGGAATTGTCCGCCAAACTCAGACCAACCCTCATAACCGGCTCTCTTGGAGTTGCGGAACGGCGAAAAGCGGCACTTGCAGTTGTAACCGGCGATGCCAAAATCGTGATCGGAACGCACGCGTTACTGAATGAGAATTTGGAGTTCTTCGATCTCGGGTTGGTTGTTGTCGATGAGCAACACCGTTTCGGTGTCGAGCAGCGTGAACGATTGCGTAGAAAAGCGCAAACCCCGCCGAACCTACTTGTTTTGACTGCAACACCGATTCCGAGAACGGTTGCAATGACAGTGTTCGGAGATCTCGAAATTTCAACGATTTCGCAACTACCAGTCGGGCGGCTGCCGATCGAAACATTCGTCGTGCCACTCGCCGAAAAACCTGGCTGGTCTGATCGAATTTGGAAGCGAATGTCGGAAGAACTCGCTCTCGGCAGGCAAGCATTCGTGGTTTGTCCCGCAATTGACGCAACAAACACAGAGGGCGAACTTGAAGAGACGCAAAAGGTCACGGCGAGTGTTGATCAAGTACTGGAACAGTTACGCGAACATCCGGACTTGAAGACCGCGCGAATCGAAGCAATGCACGGGAGACTTTCTGGCGAACAGAAAGATTCGATCATGCAAGCGTTCGCAGAAGGACGTATTGATGTGCTCGTGGCGACGACCGTGATAGAAGTTGGCGTCGATGTGCCCAACGCATCCGTCATGGTGGTTTTGGATGCTGACCAGTTTGGCGTTTCACAATTGCACCAATTGCGAGGGCGAGTTGGTCGAGGAACCGTACCGGGACTGTGCTTACTAGTCACCCAAGCGGAACAGGGTACTTTGGGCAGGCAACGCGTCGAGGCGGTCGCGACTACTCTTGACGGGTTTGAGCTTGCCAAGAAAGACCTCGAATTGCGACGCGAAGGGGATGTCTTGGGTAGTTCCCAATCGGGAGGGCGCTCCGGTTTGAAACTCTTGAGAGTTGTAAAGGACGCCGACATGATCGTTGAGGCTCGAGCAGCGGCCGAGCAACTGTTGGTCGCAGATCCGAAGTTGACTGAGAATAGTGCGCTTCGCGAAGCGGTGGATCGGCGACTTCAACCCGAAGAGCGCGATTTTCTGTCGAAATCGTAACCCGACCGGCACCGACCTCTAGATATGGTTGGAGCATGCGCAGGATCGCCGTGGCTCCGGGTTCTTTTGACCCGATAACTCTTGGACACCTTGACGTCATTGATCGCGCCGCTGGACTGTTCGATGAGTTGCATGTGCTTGTCGTTCACAACCCAGACAAGGTCGCGCTCCTTCCGGTCGCTAAACGAGTCGAGCTGATTGAGAAGTCAATCAGGGATGCCGGAATCAAAGGCGACATTCGGGTGACATCCTGGAGTGTTGGCTTGCTTGTCGATTACTGCACGGATGTCGGCGCGAGCGTACTTGTAAAGGGAGTGCGATCCCAAGTGGATGTCGCCTACGAAACCCCAATGGCGATTATCAATCGAAATCTGGCGAAAGTTGAGACGATCTTCTTGCTACCGGATCCCGCCCACGCACATGTTTCCAGTTCCCTCGTCAGGCAAGTTGCTTCCTTGGGAGGCGATGTTGCGCCCTATGTTCCTGCCGCGGTTGCGGAGTACTTAAGGACACCCGAGCGCTCGAATTGAGTCCGAGCTTTCGTGGCTCTCATTCGAGAGTTGTAGATGGCAGGATGAACCTATGCTTCCTTTGAAACTCGGATACAAAGCATCCGCAGAACAATTTGACCCGCGTGAGTTAGTTGAGATCGCTGTTTCCGCTGAGGCGAACGGTTTTGAAAGTGTCACGGTTAGTGATCACTTTCAGCCGTGGCGCCACACCGGCGGCCACGCCCCGTTTTCGCTTGCTTGGCTAGCTGCGGTAGGTGAGCGCACCGAGAAAATCCAACTCGGAACCTCTGTAATGACACCGACCTTCCGCTACAACCCCGCGGTAATTGCTCAGGCATTTGCAACATTGGGGTGTTTGTATCCGAACCGAGTCATGCTCGGAGTTGGCTCTGGTGAGGCGCTCAACGAAATCGCAACCGGGTTTCGCGGGGCCGGAGCGCAAGACTGGCCTGAGTTCAAAGAGCGCTTCGCTAGATTGCGCGAAGCGGTTGATTTGATTCGAAGGCTCTGGAGCGAAGAGAGCGTCGATTTTCAGGGCGAGTACTACTCAACACACGATGCTTCAATTTATGACCGACCAGAAAAGATCCTGCCGATTTACATCGCGGCCGGAGGGCCTCTAGTTGCGAAATATGCAGGTCGAGCCGGAGACGGCTTTATCTGTACATCCGGTAAAGGGATGGAGCTTTACACAGAGCAATTGATCCCAGCGGTAAATGAAGGTGCCGAGCTTGCGGGTCGAGATGCCGGAACGATTGATCGCATGATCGAGATCAAAATTTCTTATGATCCTGATCCTGAAGTGGCTTTGGAAAACACCAGATTTTGGGCGCCACTTGCCTTGAGCAAGGAGCAAAAGCACGACATCACGGACCCGATGGAAATGGAACGAGCGGCGGATGCTTTGCCGATCGAGAAGATAGCCTCCCGTTGGATTGTTGGTTCTGATCCGGACGCGGTTGTCTCCCAAGTGAAGACGTATCTTGATGCTGGCCTAAACCACCTTGTGTTCCACGACCCAAGGCACGATCAACTTAGGTTTCAAGAATTATTTAAGAATGATCTAGCTCCAAGGCTCCGCGCACTCTGACGATCAGGTTCTAGCCGAACCGTGTTTCAACGGAACCTGCGCAAGCGCAAGCTATTGCTGACAACGAACACGCTCGAAAACGCCATGGCGAGGCCCGCAATCATCGGGTTAAGCAACCCAAGTGCGGCTAGCGGGAGCGCCGCGACGTTGTAGGCGAACGCCCAAAACAGGTTTCCTTTTATTGTTGAAAGCGTTCGCCTTGAAAGCCGGATCGCGTCTGCTGCGGCGAACAGATCCGCTCGTACCAAGGTCAAATCGCTTGATTCGATTGCGACATCGGTTCCGCTACCCATCGCGAGCCCCAGGTCCGCACGCGCGAGAGCTGCAGCGTCATTCACTCCGTCACCAACCATCGCAACAACTCGACCTTGTGATTGAAGTTGTTCGATTGTTTGCACTTTGTGTTCCGGCAACACTTCGGCGATGACGGTTTTGATTCCGACAGTTTCTGCGACAGATCTTGCGGTTGCCTCATTGTCACCCGTGAGCAAGATCGCCTCCAAGCCAAGGGCGTTTAACTTTGCGATTGCACTTGCACTTGTCGGGCGAATCGTGTCGCTCACCGAAATGAGGCCCCTGGCCGCTCCCGCCCAGCCAACAACAACTACCGTGTTGCCTTTCGATTCCAGGTCGCGCATTTGGGTGACTATGCTCTCAGAGATTCGGATGCCTGCTTGTTCGAGGTAAGAGGCGCGACCGACAATCACCTTGGTTCCGCTAACGGTTCCGCTGACCCCGAGTCCCGAAGTTGATTGGAAGTCTTGAACTTCCAAAATGCCACCTAGCGCCTTGGCGGAAGACACAATTGCTTTTGCAACGGGATGCTCCGACTTGGACTCAAGTGCACCCGCCATTGAGAGGACTTGCGACTCAGTTTCGCCTTGCAAAGCTACCGTTCCAGACACTCGCAATTCACCTGAAGTCACTGTGCCGGTTTTGTCGAGCACGATCGTGTCGACCTTTCTGGTTGACTCGAGCACTTCTGGACCTTTGATTAGGATTCCCATGCTCGCTCCGCGGCCAGTTCCAACGAGCAACGCGGTAGGGGTCGCCAAACCGAGCGCGCACGGGCAAGCAATGATCAGTACCGCTACAGCCGCCGTCATTGCAAGTTCGAGCGAACTTCCAAGTAGCAACCAGACACCCAAAGTAACAAGCGCAAGGACTATTACGGCGGGAACGAAGTAGCTTGAGATGCGATCTGCGAGTCGTTGCACTTGAGCTTTGCCGGTTTGGGCGTCCTCAACAAGTTTTGCCATTTGGGCAAGCTTTGTGTCTGCTCCTACTTTTGTCGCTCGAACTTCGAGACTTCCGCCCGCGTTTAGCGTGGCACCGGTAACGTGATGACCTTCTGCTACCTCAATCGGCAGGGATTCACCAGTGAGCATCGATTGATCGATCGCCGATCGGCCTTTCACGATCACACCGTCAGTGGCAACTTTCTCACCGGGCCGAACTAAAAAGACGTCACCAACATTTAGAGCATCGATTGGAACGAGGTGCTCGATACCGTCTCGAAGGATCGCGACGTCTTTCGCACCCAAATTCAGGAGCGCTTTGAGTGCTGCGCCAGCAGTTCGCTTGGATCGCTTCTCAAAGTATCGCCCGGCAAGCACAAATACTGTCACGGCTGCTGCTACTTCAAAATAGACATTCCCACCGCCTGAGGTTGGGCTAAGTGTGAACTCGAAGCCGTGGCGCATCCCAATTTCGCCAGCACTTCCGAACACTAGAGCGTAAACCGACCAAAGTAATGCTGCACCGGTACCGACCGTGATGAGAGTGTCCATTGTGACGGCTCGGTGTCGCAAATTGATGAGCGTCGCACGATGGAACGGCCAACCCGACCAAATCACGACAGGCAAAGTCAACACGAGTGAAACCCACTGCCAATAGTCGAACTGCAATGCCGGAATCATTGCGATAACCAGCACGGGTAGCGTCAGCACCGCTCCGACTATCAATCGCAATTTCAATCTCGAAAGTTCGGTACTTTCTTGAAGGTCAACCGCGGGAACTGGAATGCTTGCTTTGTACCCGGTGCGTTCGATCTCGGCGATGATTTGCTCGGTTGTTATGCCCTTGGGTATAACCACATGAGCTTTCTCAGTTGCGTAGTTGACTGTCGCACTCACTCCATCAAGCTTCGATAGGCGTCGTTCAATTCGGGATGCACACGAAGTGCAGGTCATTCCCTCGATTGATAACTCAACGTCGGCGAGCTTCGATTGTGCAACCACTACTGACCTTCTTTGATTGAGTTTGTCAAACCGACGGGTTTAGACGAGTTGGTATCCAGCTTCTTCTACCGCAGCGCGAACAGCGTCGGTCTCAAGTTCCTGGCTACCGGATACGGTGACAGCACCGCTGGCGAGATCAATGTCGACAGAATCGACTCCCTCTAGCTTTCCAATTTCAGCCGAGACGGATTGGACGCAGTGTCCACAGGTCATTCCGGACACGTTGTAGGTCTGAGTGGTCATGATGTTCCTTTCTAGAATCACTATACCCCCAGGGGGTATAACACCGCTTGTTCAGCAATATTCCCTAGGATGCTTGTATGCCAATGATTTTCGGGGTCATCTCTTTATTACTGATGATCGGTGCGCTGGTCGACATCATTCCGAAAGACGACTCCCAAATCCGACACTTGCCAAAGTTCGTTTGGATCATTTTGGTGGTCCTCGTACCTCCCGTTGGAGCCATTATTTGGTTCATAATCGGTCACGAATACGCACAGCGCACCCCCCAATACCGTGCACCCGCACCCAGGCCAACGCAGGCAACCCATTCATCCATGAGCAGCACGGAAGAACAACTAGCGGCACTTGAACGCGAAATAGAAGAAAGCGAAAAGGCTGATCGGATTCGAAAGCTTGAAGCTGAACTTGCTGCTAAAAAGCGCAAAAAGAAAAACGATGCCTAATTGGCTGGATCTCTCTTGGGATTCAAAATTGTCCGATCCACCTTTGAGGTGAAATGACCAAGAACTCATCACAAGCGCAAGTTCAATCCGAACCAGGCCAATCGATCGGATTTGCTGCCGCTCTTGAACAACTTGATCCGCTAACCGCGATCGCGCTCGCGACGAAAGCGGAGGCTAACGGGTTCAAAGGGGTGCTCGCTTCTGAGCGCTCACAACCTTGGGTACCCGCGCAAGGTCAAGCTTCCTTCTCGTGGAGTGTGCTCGGCGCTCTCGGGATGAACACAACGGGTAACTTGATGAGCGGTACGACGATTCCCGGTTATCGTTGGCACCCGAGTTTGGTTGCCCAAGCCAGCGCAACCATTGCTGCAATGTTTCCCGGTCGCCACCTTCTCGCGATCGGTTCCGGAGAAGCAATTGATGAACACGTTGTTGGCGGATATTGGCCGGAAACCGCTGAGCGAATAGACCGCATGTTCGAGTCGATAGAAATTATCCAAAAACTGTTCAACGCCTCTATTGCAGACCGCGATGCCAAACATTCCGGCAAGTATTTCAAGCTCGAATCGACCAGACTTTGGACGATGCCGCTGGCGGCGCCACAAATTCTCGTTGCGACATCCGGACCGGTCACCGCCAAACGAGCGGGTCGAAACGTCGACGGGTTGTTGATCGACGGCGCACCGATAGAACGCATTCCCCAGTTGTTTCAAAAATTTCAAGACGGAGCTCACGAAGTTGGAAAGAAGCCTGGGAACATGGCGGTTCGCTTGCATCTGAGTTGGGCCAGTACTACCGAAGAGGCGATGCGAAATGCCCGTGAGCAGTGGCCAATTGGCGGGCTACGGTTTCCGAGGTCGGATATTCGTTCACCGTTTGAATTCGAACAATTGGCAAAAATGGTTCGCGACGAAGACTTTGAGGGAAAGATGACGATTTCATCCGACCCAGATGAGCATCGGGCAGAAATACAGAAGTATTTGGATTTGGGGTTCGATCAGGTTTATTTGCACAATGTTGGGCGAAATCAAGAGGAATGGATTGAAGTGTTCGGTCGAGACGTTTTGCCGAAATTGGGACTCCGGCGTTGAAATTTGAAGTCTGGGCCGTTGAAGGAATCCCCGAAATTCAAGCGGGTGACGATCTTGCGGGAATCATTTCAAACGCGATTGGCCCTCTCGAAGCTGGCGACATCGTTGTAGTCACGAGCAAAATCGTGTCTAAAGCAGAGGGGCGACAAGTCTTGGCCGCTGATCGTGAAGAAGCGATCACTAGCGAAACCGTAAGGCTCGTTGCTTCAAAGTCGCACCCCGGCGGTGTTACTCGAATCGTTGAAAATAGACAAGGCCTGGTGATGGCCGCCGCTGGGGTGGATTCAAGCAACGCGCCTTCGGGAACAATCTTGTTGCTGCCAATCGATCCTGACGATTCAGCCCGAAAAATTTGTCAGCGTTTGCGGGCCGAAAATTCAGAAGCGGCGATTGGGGTAGTAATTTCGGATACTCTCGGCAGGCCTTGGAGGCTTGGCCAAACTGACATTGCAATCGGCGCTGCCGGCGTAACGGTGCTGAGTGATTTGAGGGGTCAAACCGATCCATCTGGTCACAAACTTGAAGCCACCGTGCTTGCTGTCGCCGATGAGTTAGCGTCGGCGGCCGAATTGGTGAAAGGGAAGTTCTCCGGAAACCCGGTAGCAGTCATTAGAGGCTTGACTCAATTTGTGACCGGACTAGAAGCTACTGGAGCAAGCTCAATAATCAGGCCAGCTGAAGAAGACTTGTTTCGGCTCGGTACTGACGAAGCTTATGAGCAGGGATTTCGGGCAGGGTTGGCGGCAAACCGTGAAGC
>JAHBSS010000025.1 GCA_019639015.1 Cryobacterium sp.
GGTATGGCGCTCGCGCTTGCACTCGGGCTCGGCGTATATGTGTAGCTCGGTACGGGCATGGGGATGATTCGCTCCGGCGCGCAACCCACCAACGCCATTGATAGTGACCCGATCAGTGTGATCGCACCAACCGTCCAAGCGACCCGAGAAACTCGGATTCGTTTCTCTGTTCTTGGAGTGATCGCACTCATGTGCGGTTCCTCCTTTGCTGAGTCGCTTGAATTCGCAAGTCAAATCATGAGTCTAAATGCGAATCCTGAAGGATCAGAACGGAACCACCGCATCCTGCAATTCCGGCTCGAGCGGTGTTTCTTCTGCATCCCCTTCTGGAACACTTTGGGAGTCTTCGGTTGAGCCGGCATCCAAGGCAACGCCTTGAATTCCTCTTGTGAACGTTGCCTTGCCCCAACTCAAATCATGGCCAAGCGCCTCGGCATCAATTTCGATGTTGGTGCCACTGCGTTCGCCGCTCTCCCAGTCGCGGATTCTTAACCGACCGGTCACGATAACGCGCTCACTTTTTTGAATCGAACCAACAACATTTATTGCCAGTTGCCTGTAGCAGGTTACGGTGTACCAGTTTGTGCCGCTATCCACCCATGCGTTCTTTGCTCGATCGAATCTACGAATGCTTGAGGCGAGCCTGAAGCTTGTTACTGCTAGCCCCTCGGATGTCACCAAGTGCCTTGGCGTTGTAGCGACAAGACCAGTAATTGAAATTGAATCTGTCATGGGGAAATACTGGATGCCCGAGTGAATTGAAAATTCGAAAAGCTAAGACATGAGAACTCCCGCATTTTGACGACTTGGTGGAGGAGTCGACCCAAAAACCCGTGAACTGGCCGAGAAGACTACGAAGCCAAAATGTACTCTGCGAATCCTTTGCGCACCTTGTTTACTTTCGGTACCGCAACAGCCAAGCAATACCCTTGGCCAGGGTTCTTTGCGAAGAAGTTCTGGTGGTACTCTTCCGCCGGATAAAACTCACCCAATGGCTCAAGTTCGGTTACCAGTTCCCCGTCCCAGTGTCCCTTTGCGCGTTCAAGCGCGGCTTCAAATACCTCGCGCTGTTTGTTGTCCGCGAAATACATTGCAGATCTGTATTGAGTGCCAAGATCGTTTCCTTGTCGGTTCAGTTGGCGAGGGTCGTGAAGCGTGAAGAATGCGTCGAGGATTACATCCGCGGGAATCACGGCCGGGTCAAACGTGACA
Source organism: Cryobacterium sp. (assembly GCA_019639015.1). Classification (GTDB taxonomy): domain Bacteria; phylum Actinomycetota; class Actinomycetes; order Actinomycetales; family Microbacteriaceae; genus Terrimesophilobacter. Next base: position 1,213 of record JAHBSS010000025.1, read on the forward strand.
GCCACCGCCTCAGCGTGTCCAGTCTTGCCTGTGCAAACTTCTTCGTAACTGGGAGAAACTGCCGTACCGCCGGTGTACCCAGAGACCACTTCGGTGACGCCTTTGAGAGTTCGGTACACGGCATCCAAACACCAAAAGCAACCGCCAGCCAGAACATACGTTTCCATTTTCAACTCCTCGCAATTGTTGCGCCAATCAGTGCCCGCAGAACCTACAACAGCGTGAACGCGCCAAGCATTCCAGTCGTAGGCTATCGGCAGGGTTTAGTTACAGCGCTTGAGTTACCTCAAGTGTCAACTAACCTTTATTCAAGAGCGCCATAGAGGCCGAACCCGCGGCTAAATCACGGCAGTAGTTTTAGATTGGATGGAAAGCCGTTGGGTTACATACTCGCACTTTGTGCGGCCCTTCTGTTTGGCACTAACGGTAGCGTCACCAAGGTCGTAATTGGCGCGGGCCTTGAGCCGGCCCAGTTAACACTGTTTCGAGTTGGAGGCACCGCACTGTTCGCGGCGCTGTTCCTCATTTTTAGGAATCGAGCGGCATTCAAAGTTTCTCGCCGTCAACTCCTGCGACTGATCATTCTCGGAATCTTTGGTGTTGCACTATTGCAATACTCCTACGCGGTGGCAATTGGACTGCTCCCGATAGGAATCACTTTGCTAATTGAGTACACGGCCGTACTCATGGTTGCCATTGTTGCGTTCTTCTTTTTCAAAGAGAAGGTGCGGCCGAGACTTTGGATTGCAATCGGATTGGTGCTCGTTGGCTTGGCAGTCGTCGCTCAAATTTGGGCAAGCGAGCTCTTGCCGTTTGGGGTGCTAATGGCATTCGGTGCCGCCGTTTGTCTTGCGATCTACTTTTTACTTGGCGAGCGTGAGGTCGGTAAATCCTCTGCGATGTCGGTCGCGTTCTGGACTATGTCAACTAGCACCGTGTTTTGGCTCATTTTCAGCGGATGGTGGCGAATCAATCCGGCACTGTTTGTCACGCCGGTCTCACTAAACGGCAATCTCGATGCTATTCACCTGCCACTATGGGTCCCGCTTGCTTGGAACGTGGTTTTGGGTTCTTTTGTGCCGTTCTATTTGTCGCTGCTCGCCCTGAAATATCTGACCGCTACCGCAGCAGGAATCGTGGCATCCGCCGAGGTGATATTTGCATTCTTGGTTGCGTGGATTTGGCTGGGCGAAACTTTGAATCCCGTGCAAATAGCCGGAGCGGCAGTTGTGTTACCGGGTATCGTGCTTGCTCAAACCGCGCGAATCGACAAAGTCGTTGATGCCGACCTTGCGATAAAACTCGACGAACCGTGACGACAACCTGACTCATCACATTTTGCGCCCTCGGCAGGAATCGAACCTGCGACCAAGAGATTAGAAGGCTCCTGCTCTATCCTCTGAGCTACGAGGGCAATTCGCTCATCTACGATACAACAACCGGATGTTAGCCCCGGAATACTACTGGCGCCCGCCGCGATCTTCGGGGTCTTCGACCGGTTCGCTATCCGCTTGATCGTAAACATATGTCACGTGGTAGGTACCACCCACTTCGCGCCACTCGGCCGCGTTGTAGTCAATCATGGTCTCTTTACCATCGACAGCGGTTATCACGGTGATCTCGTCATCCCATGAACCGTCAGTGCTTATTCTCTTGCTTGTGTTCCCGTCATTTGGTCCACCAGAGAAGATGACAATGTACTCTTGCCCGCGCGGGATCTTCGGAGTCTCGTTGCTCATGAACTCTTATTACCACCCAATGGTCGATTGCTACAACCGGTTGGGTCAGCGGTGCGGGTTAGAATTCAGCAATGGCCGCTAGTAATGATCGTCTCGTCTGGATTGACTGTGAGATGACCGGTCTAGACGTCGAAACAGATCAATTGCTAGAAGTTGCAGTAGTAATTACCGATTTTGAACTAAAGATTCTGGATCCGGGACTCAATGTCGTAATCAAGGCGGATGCAGCGAAGCTTGAAGCAATGTCTGATTTCGTAAAGCAAATGCATTCATCCTCGGGGCTCATTGACGAAATCGCCTCTGGACTCGAACTAGCTGACGCTCAATCGCAAATACTGAAATACATCCAGCGTTTCGTGCCCGGCGCTCAACAAGCCCCACTCGCGGGCAACACGATCGGCACCGATCGCGCATTCCTCGCTCGTTACATGCCACTAGTTGACGGATATTTGCATTACCGAAATGTGGATGTCTCCTCAATTAAAGAGCTAATTCGCAGGTGGATTCCGAGAATCTATTTCAACGCTCCAGAAAAGGATGGCGGCCATCGCGCTCTTGCTGACATCCGCGAATCGATCCGCGAACTCGAGTATTACCGGCGTGCCGCATTTGTTGCAGAGCCTGGCCCAACGACAGAGCAAACCCAAATCATCGCGGCTGCGGTCGTAGAGCAATTCGCCAATCAGTTGTAATAGCATTGGATGTCGATGCTGGGTCTTGCCCAGCGCTTGGTGGTCGTAGCTCAGTTGGTAGAGCGCTGGCTTGTGGTGCCGGATGTCGCGGGTTCGAGTCCCGTCGACCACCCCAATTGCGTCAAAGGCACGCATGACTATGGTTATTCCATGGACCAGCGCATAAGCTTCATAACTCTTGCCGTCGAAGATGTCCTCCGAAGTCGCAGGTTCTACGTCGACGGACTCAAATGGGAACCCATGTTTGAGGCTGACGATGTCATCATGTTCCCGGTTGGCGAGCATCTCATACTGTCACTTTGGGACATCGCCGGCTTCACTGAGGAAATCGGCGAGGCCCCCTCGCGTGGCCTTGCGCCGATTACGCTCGCGCACAATTACGCAACAGAAGAGGAAGTCGACAACGTACTTGCGCTTGCCAGATCTCTCGGCGCAAACGCACAACCGGCGGTACGCAGGGAATGGGGAGGTTACTCCGGTTACTTCGCGGACCCCGACGGCTTCCGATGGGAGATCGCAACGAATCCCGGGCCCACCGGTGATTACGTTTTGCCGTAGTGAAACCCGTTCCTGAGTGTTGCCTGAACCGATCGGTCTACCTTAACATCTTGAGTAGCCTTCACTTTCTCGTGGAATCGATACCCATTTCACGGTGAGTCAAAGTGAAAGCACTTGCAACCCTGCAATTGTTCGGATCAGAACTAAGAATCAAAGAGAAACCAAAGGGTGAGAAATATGACCATTTCCCGACCATCCTCGGAGAAGTTGAAGAAATCACTGTCGATCGCGGCGATCGCAGCATCCGCAATTGGACTTACGCTCATCACCGCCTCCCCTGCGGCTGCTGCGACACACACGGTCTGCGCGAGCGGTTGCGATTACACGACGATTCAAGCGGCGGTCACAGCTTCTACCGCTGGCGACACCATCACAGTCGGTGCTGGAACTTACAACGAAGTAGTGACGATCGACAAGAACATCACGATTTTGGGGCCAAACGCGTCAATCAGTCCAAATGCTGCGACCCCTCCGGCCGCAAACTCAGCCCGGGTTGCCGAGGCAATTGTGAACCCACCAAGCGGCCAAGACAATGACGCGTTCAAGGTGATCAATCCAGCAGCGAGCGTCACAATTTCCGGCCTAACCATCGACATGGCTGGGGCGGTTGGCTATACCGGCGGTGGGTCTGTTGGCCAACAGTTCTTGTCATGGCAGAGCGCTCCAGCAAGCGCGATTCTTACGCTCAACAACAACATTCTTACCGGCGGAGACTGGGCGACTGAAGGAAAACTTGTATTCAAGTCAACTTCGGGAAACTCAGCATTCGTGGCGACAAACAACCGAATCTTCAATGGCGGCTTCAGCAATGGTTGGTTCATAAACAATGCGTCAACTAACGCAAACTTGAACTTGACCATCACCAATAATGTTTGGCTCGATAACGCTTACCTCGCCGCAAATATCGGTTCAGGTAACGGCACCACAATCATTGGCAATATCAAGAACAACTGGATCGGTAACTCAACTCCGGGAACAAGTGGCGTCGACAACTACGACTCTAGGCAAGCTGGATTCCTGTTTGCGGGTGAAGCGGCCGGACTACAGTTCACCAACAACACGTTCAAGGACATCGAAGATGTTGCAATCTACTTTGGATATGGATATTCAGGTCCAATGACAATCAGCGATAACATCATCGACGGATATAGCAATGTCTCTGGACGTGCCGCCGTTATGACAAGAACGTCGGATGCCAACGGTCTAAATGACGTCAGTCAGGTCACCTTCACGGGTAACTCGATCACCGGCCCAACCGTTGACTCCACGGCAGTGCTTAACGACCTTTCCAAGAACTTCGGTGTGTTGGATGCCCGCGGTAACTGGTGGGGAACGGCGACTCCTGACTTCAACACTCTGGTTGATCTGGACAATGTAAACCACCCTGGCGCTGGAAACTTCTCAGTGCTCGTCGATGGTTGGCTAACAACTGATCCAAACGCCCAGTTAGCTGAGACCGGTAGTGAATTCACGGGTCAAATCATCGCAATATCGTTCGGCTTCTTGCTTGCGGGTGGCGCGATCTTGATCTTTGCAACCAGAAAGCGCAAACAGCTCAACGGCTAGCATTCATCGACAAAACCAAGCAAATAAGCCTAGGACCGATTCGTCCTAGGCTTATTTCGTGCCATTGGTTCAAGAAAATGTAGATTTCATGAACGAGATTGATCTGGACAAACCTTGGACAACTATCGTCCACAACGACCCAGTCAATCTGATGTCTTACGTTGCATACGTATTCAAAACCTATTTTGGTTATGCACCTTCTGAAGCAGAACGGTTAATGCTGCAAGTTCACTTGACCGGCAAAGCGGTTGTTGCCCGTGGTTCACGTGAAGAAATGGAACGACACGTAGAAGCCATGCACGAATACGGGCTTTGGGCGACTGTTGGAAGAGCCTCCGAATGAAACAGTTCAAGAGAACCCGCGACGGCGAGGTCACCTCAAACCTCAATAAAGAAGAAATTCAAATCTTTGAAAGCCTTTGTTCCCAACTTGTCGAATTCATTGATTCCGAGGACCAAGCAGACTCAGCCAAACAACGACTTTTTCCAATCGCCTACCCCGAAGATGAAGCGGCAGCAACAGAGTTTCGTGAACTCACCATCAAGAGTCTCGTGGCATCCAAAACAAGCAATGCGCGAATCGTTCAAGAGTCGCTTTCGGCGATGCCTCAAAACGGCAAACTAGTGCTCAATCCTCGGCAATCAAGAGCTTGGTTGCTCTGTTTGAATGATTTGAGACTCATTCTTGCAGATCGGCTCGGAATTGAAAAAGACGACCAGGCTCCGAGCAAGAATATCGAAATCCAAGACCTGTACGACTGGCTTGGTTATCTTCAGAACTCACTCGTAGAAGCATTGGATTTTGCGCCAATGTCTACTAATGACCACGGCTTGTAGACCCGCAGGGGCCTCAAGTACGTCGTCGAATAGGTGGGTGCTTCGAACTTTCGTGGCGATCCATCGTGAACCGATCCGAAAGAACGAAGAATGGCCTCAAGACCAGCATTACTAATTTGCACTTTGGCGCTAGCAGTCTCAAGCGCCATCGCCCTTAGCGGATGTCAAGCTAACCCAACAGAACCTCGCCACGGCAACAATACGCCCGGGCCGGTTTCAAGTGGGGGTACTTCAGCAGGGCATTCAGACACGGCTTGCATCTCCAACAAGAACTGGAGCGCAGACTTGGACGAACTAGAGTCGCAAATGCGTTCAGCGCTTGAGTCTAAGGGCGCTCAAGTCAATTCTGTGGACATCACAGGGAGCATCATCTACTACTTCAACGAAGCCGGTACCTTGGGTGCAAGAACCGATCTAACAATTGATATCAGTGAAAGTTTGCACGATGTGGACTTAGTGACCCACATGATTGAATCAGGCCCGATGACAGCGGAGTGGTACTGGCAAGGCGACACAAATGTGATCGTGGCACAAGACTGGACGAGCAATGTCCAAGCTCAAGGTACGCAATCCCTTGGTGGCGTTTCCAACGAAATTACTATCCCAATGCAGCTCGGTTTGTCTTCGAACAGCACTTTGACCGTGAATTGCCAAGGCGATCACCTGACGTTGGCGGCATCCGGATCGCCTTTCATTTACGACTTTGTCGTGACGGCAGCCGCTCCCGATGAATAAAGCACTAACCCAGAATAAAGTTCCATTGACCGGTCGCGATTGCCACCAAATCACCTGTCAAGCCAATCGCTAGTCCACTCAAAACGACAAGCCATTCAGTAAAGCCAAATTGTGATGCTCTCGCCCACGTTCTATTTGTTGTCCCCCCGAAACCTCGAGCCTCCATTGCGGTTGCGAGCTTGCTTCCTCTGCGAATCGCAAGCACTAGCATTGCGAAGACGAGGCCCGGGATTCGACGAATACGACCAGAATCAGCTACCCCGCGGGATCTCCTCGCGAGATTCAAGAATCGCCAATCCGCGATAAACAATCCAACCAGACGTTGACCCGCAAGAGCGCCCAGCACGAACCGACTCGGAAGCCGCCAAGTTTGGGCTAAACCGTCAGCTAGATCGGTTGGGTCGATTGTCACGAATAGCGCAACCGATGGTAGGCCAATGGCAAGAATCCTCAGTGCAGTTGCGATTGCGAGCTCGATCGAACCGTCGCTAACCCGAATGATTAACCACTCAAAGTAGACCTGACCCGACGTTTGGCCATAAAGCGCAATCGTCACCGCCGTTAGTGGTGCCGCGATCCAAACGGCTAACGTGCGAATCCAAAACCTGCGCCAACCAAGTCCAAGAAATGGGATGACAATCAGTTCAAAGAGCAATGCAACGCCCGAAGAGACCCAATCGATTGTTGGGACCAAGCAAAACGCGATAAGCAACGCGGCAGCAAGTTTCGCAACTGGATTTACCGATTCGAAGCGATTAGACATTTTGAGAATCGTTTCTTGGCAGAGCAAACTCGGAATCCGCCAAGCTGTCAACAAAAACGCGATCGTGAGTTGACGCCAGAATTCCCGATCCACTGCTTACGAGTTCGGCAAGTAGCGCAATCAGTTCGAGCCATGACCGCTGATCTTGCGCGAATGTTGGCTCATCCAAAACCAACAGTTTCGGCCTCGAAGCAAGAACGGTCGCAACGCTCAGGCGCCGTTTCTCTCCACCGGAGAGGGTGAACGGATTTGCCTCCGCAAGATGTTCAAGTCCTAGCCGTTCAAGGAGTTCATCGCAACGTCTCGTGACTTCTGATGCGGCTAGTCTTAGCGATTTCGGCCCAACTTCAATCTCAGATCTCACAGTTTGCCTCAAGAATTCGTGTTCCGGGTTTTGAAACACGGTTCCAATTCGACTGATAAGTTCGCTTGACCTCCATCGAATCGGGTCGGGGCCAATACCGGATCGAAGCCTCGGCTCCGTTATAAGTTTGCCTGCCTTGGGTTCCAGTAATCCTGCGAGTGTGAGCGCCAAAGTGGTCTTCCCGACCCCGTTTGGGCCGGTGATCGCGGTAGTTGCGCCAGCCCGAACTTGAATCGTAATTTCATCGAGGATCGTTCTGTCCCAGCCGACGCCTAGTCTTTCAGTCGAGACAAGCAACTCCCCCGGGGTCGTTGTCGCGCGAAAGTTTGGTGATCTGAAGTTTGGTAACCAGATTCCAGCATCCGAGAGAGTTCTGATGTTGTCCCTTAGAACCTGCCGCGGCGTGCCGTCAGCGAGGATCGTTCCATCGCCTCCAAGAACGATCACCCGATCAACAATCGGTAGCCAAATATCTACCCGGTGCTCAACAACAACGACAGTTGCGCGAGTCAGCTCAGCGACAGCAGTTACAGCCTTGACAACTTCATTTACGCCGTCTGGGTCAAGATTTGCAGTCGGTTCGTCCAGAAGTAGCAAACCGGGACGCATTGCGAGAACCCCTGCCAACGCCAATCGCTGTTTTTGTCCACCTGAAAGCGTTGAAGTTGGCTGATCTAAGCCAACGTTTAGGCCGACTGCTCCAAGACTTTCACGGACGCGTGGCCAAATATCCTCTCGAGCTACCCCAAGGTTTTCGAGTCCAAATGCGACATCGTCCCCCACTTTCGCAAGAATCACTTGGCTGTCAGGATCTTGCAACACCAATCCGACTTTGCCTCTGGATTCAACTGGCGCGTTACCGTCTAGAAGGATCGAACCGCTTGACTCGCCTTCCTCGTCGCCACCAAGCACTCCAGCAAGTCCTTGAAGCAAGGTGGACTTTCCAGAGCCGGATGCTCCAAGTAAAAGCACCCGCTCCCCTGGTTCGATCCGCAAATCGATGCCTTGAAGTGCCCAACGTTTTCGAGAACCGTGCCGCCAACTCCAATCGCGAATCGTCACAGCCGCGCCTTGCGGCTGCAAGTTATCGCCCATCGCTAGATTTCCGCGGACGCTTCACGACCAGAGCTAAACCGACTCAGCGCACCGGTTTTCGCCAACGCTCGCACCGCAATCCATGAAAGGAAGCCGGCAATAATTGCTCCGCTAACAATCGAACAAGTCGTGTACACAATCGCAAAAGCGGAGTCGACACCCGGGTACCAAACCACGAGTTCAAATACCGCCTTGGCGATCCCGGCACCGATTCCAGCGAGTATTGCAACATAAACACGCCAGTTCGAATATAGGAACAACAAGAACACAAGTTCAGCTCCGATACCCTGAATCGCTCCACTCAGCAAGACCGTTGCACCGTATTGTCCGCCAAGCAGCGAAGACACAATTGCCGCGACAAACTCACCGAACAAAGCGGCACCTGGCTTTCGCACAACTAGCGCAACAAGGACACCAGCAAAAAGCCAGATTCCCCCGTCGAGAGCTTGCAGTCCCGGCAACAGGGCTTTGAAGAACGGTGATACCGCATCGTGCCCGATATTCCAGACGAAAAATATCACTCCGCTTGCGACCGCGATCACGCTCGCAACGACAATGTCGACGACACGACACTTTAGGGAACGCTTTGCCAACTTACTTGATTCAGTCACTTTCGTGCCTTTCTGTTTTAGAAATGGCACGGGATGTTGAGAAGGTCCTCCCTGCGCTGGCATTACCCAGATCAGGTTCGACGGTCGAAGCTTGGATCAGCTTCCTCTCAGTCCGGCTACACCGAACTCCCGTGTACCCAAAGTCTAGAACAAGCTAGGCGATTGGCTCCAAGACAACTAGAGGTATCTTGCGATCCGTCTTGGATTTGTAGTCGTCGTACTGCGGCCAGATCTTTGTCATAAGGCTCCAGTACCCAGGCTTCTCTAGGTCACTCGCGGTCTTGGCTCTCGCCTTAAACTTGCGATCCTCGACCTGGAGATAGACCTCCGGATTTGCAACTAGGTTCGCGTACCATCCCGGGTCAGAAGGTGCACCCCCCTTTGATGCGACGATCAGATACTTTCCGCCGGATTCGCCATAAATTAGAGCTGTCCGCCTCCAGATACCAGTCTTTGCGCCTTTTGTTGTAATCAGGAGAAGTGGAGCGCCTCCTTGAGTGGGCCATTCTTGGCCTGCAGCGTGATTATCGAAACCATTAATCTGGGCCGCGACCCAAGCAACATCGGTGTCTAGTGGATTTTCAGGAGTTGAACCGGGCTCATTTGTCATTGTTTAAGGTTACGCGACTAGATCATGTTTCACTGCACTACAGAGATGGTCGCCGTCTTGACGGTCCAAGTTCATCAGGTCGTCGAAGTAGCGAAGCCGGTTTCAATGAGTCATCACCAAATCGATTTTGTACTTCATCAATTCTCTTTTCAGCTTCGCGCCATTCTTCGTCCTCGTCCCAGAGCGCAAAGCTACTGCCGCTTGCTTCGGACAATTGCTCGACCCTTGCCCCGATAAGCCGAACTGGCGCGTTGACTTTCAATTTGTCAAATAGGTCGATTACTTCATTCGCTATCCGCTTGCTAACCTGGGTTGGCTCGTCGAGCGTACGCGATCTGGTCAGAGTCGTGAAGTCTTCGGTTCGAAGCTTGAGCGAAACCGTCCTTGCAACCAAGCCGGTTTGCCTGAGTCTCTTTCCGATATTGAAGGCTTGCCGAAGCAACTCTCGTTTCAAGGTTGCCTGATTTGAGACATCCACTTCAAAAGTGACTTCATTGCCAATGCTCTTTTCAATAGTGGATGTGACAACTTTTCGGTCGTCTCTGCCGTTAGAGAGATCGTGAAGCTTCGATCCGACGGCGTCCCCGACGAGTCGCTTCAGCACCGAAACCGGAGTTTGCGCAATGTCCTGGATCGTGTGCAAACCGAACGATTGCAGCGACTTCTCGGTCGCGGCTCCAACACCCCAAAGCGAACTTGCGGGTAGCGGGTGCAAGAAACGCAACGTTTCTGATTGAGGAATCACAAGCAACCCGTCAGGCTTCGCAAGTCCAGACGCAAGTTTGGCGACGAACTTCGTCGCTGCTGCACCGATCGAACAAGTAAGCCCAGTACTTTCGAAAACCCTTTGCCTGATTGAGGCACCAATCTCAAAGGGTGAACCCGATAGTTTCATCGCGCCTGCGACATCCAGAAATGCTTCATCGATGCTCATTCGCTCAACTAACGGCGTCGTATCGGTGAGAATGCTCATAACTTGATTCGAAAAATAGCGATATTTCTCAAAATGAGGTTGCATAATCACTGCGGTTGGGCAAAGCCGTTTTGCTCTCGAAAGAGGCATCGCCGAGCGCACCCCGAACTTTCGAGCAGGATAATTCGCCGCCGTCACGACTGCTCGCACCGAGTCGTGCGACACCACAACCGGCAAATGCACTAACTCGGGGTGATCAAGCAATTCGACCGAGGCAAAAAACGCGTCCAAGTCCAGATGCAAAATAGTTGCGGAAGAACTATCCACAGATTCAAGGCTTACTTGCCTTGTCGACCCGTCTTGCCTTCCCACGACTTCAGGCTATCTGCGACCAAGGATGTTAGGCGGCCTTCTTTTCTTTTCGCTTGCGAATTGCTCGCACTGGTTTCAAGAACGGATAAATGGCAAAGAACACGATCATTGGAGCTTTCAACCGCGGGCTCGTGAGGCCATGCTTTTTGTAGGTCCGTTCAAACCTCCGAACGTAAAACGCGTAGTCCCGCGGAGAATCCTCAAGTCGACGCGCCGACATGCCACTTACCATGGCAGACACATACACGACCTTTAGCTTGTGCTCGGCAAGGTGCACTGAAAGATCAACATCTTCATGAAGTTCATCCTCTTTGTCAAGGCAAGTTTCATCACGGATTTCTTCCCAAGCGGTCCTGCGGATTGCCATATTGCTACCGAACAGAAAGTGGAAGTCCCGAGTGAGCTTGTTGATCATTCGTCGAACTCGATCATCCGCTTTCAAACCGAAGCGCCGAAGTGGCATGTCGTAATAAAGAACCGGACCCGTTGCGGCTGCAACCGTTTCATCTTGAAACGCCTTCTGCACTTGCTCAACCCAATTGGGTTCGATTACCGAATCTGAATCGATCCGACCGATAACGTCCCCTTTTGCGAGATTGAAACCAAAGTTTCTCGTCGGAGTGATCCCTTGAGATTCATTTTGTTCGGTGTAGATCAAGTTCGCGTCGGGATGCTCGACTTGGATTGTCTTGACGATCTCGGCTGTGGCATCCGTCGATTTGTTGTTCACGACAATGATCTCGGTCGCAGTAACCGTTTGCATGATCGCGGCGAGCAAACAACCTCTAATTGTTGATTCCTCGTTATACGCAGGGATAACTATTGATACTGTTGGTCGCTTTTCGGGCATCAACCCAAGGTTAGTGCCTTTTGAGGACTACTCAGTCGCTATCTCGATCCCTAAGCGAATAGGGTGTGCTTCGCGAAATCAGCAACAACTCGATCCCGCCGAGGTGAAGTAGCGGCACCAATTGCTCATCGCCTCGTTCGATTACAGCTCGCGCTTTGCGCAAGAAGATCCTCGCCATCTCCCCGGAACATTCAAAACTGCGACCGCCGTAAAGAACTATCTCTCGCTCTTCCATCTCCGACGTCAATGCCGAATCAAGTTGAGGTACTAACCCCGTCATCTTGATCATCTCCCAACCTGGTGCTGCTGTGGTGGGTGCTCTCGATGCTAGTCGCGGTTTAGTTTGGATTTCTCAGTTCACATGAACTTCACGGTCAGCGCAATAACATTCGTCAGTTTGACGGATGTTCGTGGTCGTAAATCTCCCCAAGCGAAATCGCGGAGTGAGCATAGGCTCCCCCGGCACGCATCTCTGCGGCAACCCAAACCGCCTCCATGATCTCCTTTGCACTTGCTCCCTTGCGCTGCGCGAGCTTTGTGTGCCCCTTAATGCAATAAGGACACTGGGTGACATGCGCAACAGCTACAGCGATCAATTGCTTCGTCTTCTCGTCAAGAGCGCCCTCAGCAAATACAGCTTTGCTGAAGTTCTCCCAAGCCGAAAACGTTTCAGGAACTAGATCACGCCGCATCTTGGCAAGCTCCGGAGTCATTGGGTGATAAACGGTGTCGCTCATAAAAGCATCCTTTCCTCATGTTTTAAACAAATGAACAACGCAATAACTTCCCAAAGTCAGAAACCAGCTCGACTAAGATTTAGCGCTTCAAGTTTGCTTTCACTTTAGAAGTGCCCGGACGGTAGGAATAACTTCCTCTCCATACAATCGGATACTCGACATCAATTGCTCGTGAGGCATCGCACCATTCGAATATTTCAAATCGAACCGACTGAGTCCTAATCCTCTTGCCGTGTTAGCGATTCGGGTGGCTACCGTCTCGGGTGAACCGACATAAAGTGAGCCTTGACTGGCTTCACGCAAGTAGTCGTCTTTAGTTAGCGGAGGCCATCCTCGTTCCCTGCCAATTCGATCGCGATTTGCTTTGAAATGCGGATACAACTCGTCAAGTGCTTGTTCATCCGTCTTTGCTATGTGACCAGGCGAATGCGCGGCAATTGGCAAGAGCGCCGAATTCATTTGGGAAAGAGCGTTTTTGTATAGCTCGACGTAAGGGGCAAATCTCATTGGATCACCACCGATAATCGCAAGCACTAGCGGAAGCTGGTACCTTGCAGCGCGAATTACCGATTCCGGACTTCCGCCAACGCCAATCCAAGTCTTAAGTTTGCCTTGCTCGATTAGCGGAAATACGCGTTGATTGGTCAATGGTGCTCTAAGTTCTCCGCTCCAAGTGACAGCCTCACCCTTGATGAGTTCAGCGAACAGATCAAGCTTTTCTTCAAACAGTTGTTCGTAATCGCTCAGTTTGAACCCGAACAGCGGAAACGACTCGGTAAAAGAACCGCGCCCCAAAATCACCTCTGCGCGACCGGATGAGATTGCGTTAAGCGTTGAGAAGCGTTCAAACACTCGAACTGGATCGTCAGAACTTAGAACAGTGACAGCAGTTCCCAAATGAATTCGCTTAGTCCTCGAAGCGATTGCCGCTAACACCACCTCGGGTGCAGAAACAGCGAAATCATCACGGTGATGTTCACCAACACCAAAAAAGTCGACGCCGAGAGTATCGGCGAGCACAGCTTCCTCAACCAAATTCCGAATTGATTGCGCTTGGCTTAGTGGGTGCCCATCAGCATCGTTCGTTACGTCTCCGAAGGTATCTAAACCTAATTCAAGTTCCACATTTCCTCGCCTTCTTGGATCCCTCTAAGTAACCCTTTGAGGACGGGAAACATTCCCTGAGACCTTAGGCGTAGTTGAATGCGCGTTTCATTCGAACTTCGTACACTCCAGGCTTCGCTTCTTCTTTCTCACCGGTTTCGACAAACCCGATCCGCTGATAGAAGCGCTTGGCGCGAACGTTGTTCTCCATTACCCAAAGAGACAGAGCGGTTGCGCGTTCGACCCTTGCCCAGTCGATGATTTCTTTTACTAGCCTTGAAGCGGCATCTGTACCCCGGCTAGACGGATCTAGCCAAACACCGACCATTTCCCGAGCGCCTGCCTCGTGTTGATCCACTTTTCCGGTCGCCGTCGCTACTGGAATTCTTCCGTTCCATCCAAGAACTGTGTAGGAATCAGTAAGCCGACTACGCCAATCAGACTCTGTTAGTTGGCGTTCCTTTTCAACGCTTGAACAAAACGCGATCGGGTCGCTAGTAAGAGCAAGGATTCGCACTTCTCTAGCTTGTTCCCAATCATCTGGCATGGCTCTGCGAAACAACATTCCCCGATTGTCGCACGGTTGCGCAATCGGGGAATGCAATTCGGACGTGGTTGATAATTCTGAGAATTACGAGTTCGTCAGTTCAACCCGAACCGGAACTTGATTGGCAAAAAGATCAAGAACAGGACAATGAGCGTCAACAACTTCTTGAAGTTTCTTGAACTCATTTTGCGACGCTGTGCCTGAAAGTCGAACGTTTAGTCGGACATCACTGAATCCGGCACGAACGGTCTCGTCAATGCCGAAGAGTTTTCTCGCATCCAAGTCCCCTTCCGCATCGATTTCAATCTCGTCGAGATCAATTCCTAAAGCGTTTGCGTACAGTCGGTAGACCACGATTTGGCACGAGATGAGCGCCCCAAGTGCAAATTCGACTGGGCTTGCGGCCAAGTCGTCTCCGGCTAGCGCGGCGGGCTCGTCTATCAAGAATTCATGGCGCCCAGCGGTGATCAGAGTTGCCACCGAGCCCCTTCCGGAGCCGGAGACTTTGTAGGTAAGACTTGCAGAGTTTGGATCCGCTGCGATTCGGTTGGACCAAGTTTCGCCCGCTTCTGCTAGTCGCGAGGCGCGTTCATTGGTTTCGATCTTGGGAGTTTGGATGGTTTGGGTGATTGTCATGCACAGAAGTAAACCCGCATCGCGTGTAATGAAAAAACTCGAAAGTCACGCGCGGAAACCCAACGTAACCCAACCGTCACGAATTGAAACTTTACGTAATCATGCCTTTCACGCAGACTCTTTGACCGAGCGAGAGTCAGCTAGTGGCGCTAATGCTCCCCACCGTAAACCAATCCGTGCTGTTTGAGCACGCAGCGAAAGAATCAACTGGGATCGGGGTGACTATGGTTCCGTGCGGAGCGGTAATGAATAGCGCGTCGCCGTGATCAACCGTGCAGGCGCTCCCCAATGGGCCTCCGCCAGGATCCACATTTACGACGGTGAGTTGAGCATACGCACTTGCACCGGTGGCAATCGGCACTGTTACCGGTGCGCTAGCGGTGTCCTGACTAGCGACAGAACCAAATGGGGTTCCAGCTTTCGCGACCTGAACGACCGGGAATCCACTGAGCGAGCACTGCGGGCCGTTGTTTGTGAAGGTAATCAAATAGTGCAAGTGACCGGCGGATGCCGACTCAGTGCTTACCGCGATCGAAAGTTGCTTTGTCGTGCATTGGTCGCTCGGGGCGCCCGCAGTGAACGTTTCAGCACCGGTATCACCGCTCGGACTCGGGCTAGGAGTTGCAACGGTTTCTGGCGAACCGGAGGGCGAAGGCTCGTTGTTCCCGGGGGATGACACTGAGGCACAACTGGAAAGCAACCCGATTACTAGCGTTGGGACGGCAAGAGAAAGAATTCCAGACAATGAACGCGAATTTGACATGAACAAATTTTAGAACTTGTGCCTTTGAGCACAAGAAGTAAACCTGTGAGTTTACCCGGTTGCTCGCTCGAGAATAAGCTCACGAACTCTTGCGGCATCTGCCTTTCCCTGCATTGCCTTCATGACGTCCCCAATGATTGCGCCGGCCGCCTGAATCTTGCCGGACTTGATCTTTTCAAGAACATCCGGTTGGGATTTCAACGCCTCGTCGATTGCCGCGATGAGAGCACCGTCATCTGAAACTACCTTCAGTCCGCGCTTTGCAACCACTTCAGTTGGAGTTCCCTCCCCGGCAATTACGCCTTCGAGTGCTTGCCTGGCAAGACGGTCAGTCAACTCACCCGACTCGGTCAGCTTGACAATTTCGGCGACAGATTTCGGACTAACCAAAGTCGAAGGATCGACCGATTTCGCGTTTGCGATCCTTGAGACCTCGCCCATCCACCATTTTCTCGATTGGGCTGGGCTTGCACCGGCTTGGACTGTCTGTTCAATCTCGTTGAGCAGGCCAGCATTAACCACATCTTGAAACTCAAGCTCACTGAATCCCCAGTCCGCCTTTAGCCGACTGCGTCGCTTTGCCGGCGCTTCCGGTAGTGCATTTTTCAATTCTTGAATCAACGAAGCGGAAGGTTCGACCGGCAAGAGGTCGGGCTCTGGGAAATATCGGTAATCATCCGCATCGCTTTTTGGACGCCCCGGCGAGGTCGTGCCGGTATCTTCATGCCAATGTCTGGTTTCTTGGACAATGGTTCCGCCTGCAGCAATAATCGCCGCCTGGCGTTGAATCTCGTATCGAACTGCTCGATCAACACTGCGAAGACTGTTCACGTTCTTGGTTTCCGTGCGCGTCCCGAGTTTGCCGGAACCGCGAGGCGAGAGTGACACGTTCGCGTCACACCGAAGATTGCCCCGTTCCATTCGAGCCTCACTGATACCCAACGCCAGCACGATTTCACGAATCGTAGCTACGTATGCTTTACCGACTTCGGGTGCGTTTTCGTTAGTGCCCTGGATTATTTTTGTGACGATCTCGACGAGGGGAACTCCCGCCCTGTTGTAGTCGACGAGAGAATAGTCTGCGCCCTGGATGCGGCCGGTCGACCCACCAACGTGAGTGAGTTTTCCGGCATCCTCTTCCATGTGTGCTCGTTCAATTTCAATCTTGAACGTCTTACCACCAGCGATCTCAACTTCGATTTCACCATCGTGCGCAATCGGTTCGTCGTATTGGCTTATCTGGTAGTTCTTTGCAAGGTCTGGATAAAAATAGTTCTTTCGAGCGAATCGACTGGAGCTTGCGATTTCGCAACCGAGTGCGAGTCCGAGGCTAATAGAGAATTTCACGGCTTGTTCATTCACAACGGGCAATGAACCAGGAAGGCCAAGGCAAACCGGAGTGATCATCGTGTTTGGCTCTTGGGTGGCGGACTCAGCTTGGGAACTTGCCGGGTTGGGCGCATCCGAAAACATTTTTGTGTTCGTATTCAGTTCGACGTGTACCTCGAAACCGAGTACCGGTTCAAATAGTTCGATGGCCTTTTCGAAGTCCATAAGCTCTGCGTTGGTGCTCATTTCACACCCCCGTTCGCGCTGGATGCGTTGTTTGCCCCGGGGTACAGCGGGGAATCTTGAAGAATCAACTCTCCACTGGATTCTTTTAGCAGTACCTCGAGTGTTGCCCCGAAGCTGTACAGTTTCGCATCTGCCTTTGCCGGTGCCATTACCTGCAAGCCTGTAGGAAGCCCGTCTTCTTCCGCCAGCCCCATTGGCAGGCCGAGGCCGGGAATACCTGCAAGGTTTGCTGGGATTGTCGTGACGTCGTTCAAATACATTGCAAGCGGATCTTCAAGCTTTTCTCCAAACTTGAATGCGGTAGTAGGCGCGGAAGGTGAAATCAGCAAGTCGGCTTTTCCGAACGCTGACTGAAAATCGCGTTGCACAAGTGTGCGGACTTTTTGTGCACTTCCGTAATATGCGTCGTAATAGCCTGCGCTCAACGCGTAAGTGCCGAGAATGATTCGTCGCTTAACTTCTGGCCCGAATCCGGCTTCTCTAGTGGCAGACATAACTTGTTCAACGGTTCCTCCGCCTGGCGGGTTGACCCTTAGCCCAAACCTCACACTGTCGAACTTCGCAAGGTTACTTGAGGCCTCCGCCGGAAGGATTAGATAGTAGGCGGCAATCGCATACGCAAAGGATGGCGCAGAAACCTCGACGATTTCAGCTCCGGTGGCAGCAAGCAATTCGCAAACCGCTGCAAATCGATCGCTCACTCCCTTTTGGAAGCCTTCGCCGCCGAGTTCTTTCACGACCCCAATCTTCAAACCCTTCAGCGAATCGGCTTTCGCGCCTTCTTTGGCTGCTTCTGTAAATGAAGACCAGCTTTCGTTCAGAGAAGTTGAATCTTTCGGATCATGCCCGCCAATTACGTCGTGAAGCATCGCGGCGTCGAGCACGCTTCGAGCAACGGGACCGACTTGATCGAGCGAAGATGCTAGTGCGATCGCCCCGTACCGCGATACCCCACCATAGGTCGGCTTCATGCCGACCGTCCCGGTGACGGCTGCTGGTTGCCTGATCGAACCTCCCGTATCGCTTCCGAGTGCAAGTGGCACCTCGAATGCTGCGACCGCGGCGGCGGAACCACCACCCGATCCCCCGGGGATTCGCTCCAGGTCCCACGGATTTTTGGTTGGACCGTATGCAGAGTGCTCTGTCGATGAACCCATTGCAAATTCGTCCATGTTGGTTTTTCCGATTGGAACCAACCTTGCGTCCCGCAATCGCTTGACGACGGTTGCATCGTAAGGCGGAACCCAGCCTTCAAGAATTTTGGATCCGGCTGTTGAGGGCATATCCATAGTGCAAAGCACGTCTTTTATCGCAACCGGCACTCCCGCAAGTGGGTTGAGCTTTGCTCCAAGTCTTCTCGCGCCGTCGACTTCTCCGGCCACTTTTAGCGCTTCTGTTGAAACATGAAGGAAGGCATGAATAGCAGGATCGACTTCTTCAATTCGATCAAGGTGCGCTTTTGTGACTTCGAGCGCTGATACTTCCTTCTTGACCAACTTTTCCGAAAGTTTGGCTGCGGAAAGCTGAATCAATTCGTTGCTCATCGAGTTCATCACTGTTCATCTCCGAGAATTGAGGCAACTTTGAAACGGTCGCCTTCTCGATCCGGAGCACCGGCAAGTGCTTCGTCGGGTGTAAGCGTCTTTCCAGGAATGTCTTGCCTGAACACATTCGTAAGTGGCATCGGGTGAGAAGTTGCCGGTACATCAGAAGTTGCAACTTCAGAAACCTTCGCAATCGATTCGATGATAATCCCGAGTTCCCCAGTAAGCTTTGAAATCTCTTGACTCGTCAAAGCGATTCTGGCCAGTTCGGCGAGGTGAGCTACTTGTTCCGGTTCAAGCGAATGGGATTGCGACACCAGTCAATCCTAAGTGAGACCGGTTCACTCGATAGCCTTCACTTCTCGAACGGCCTTCTACTCTCAGGCACGGTATCTATTGGGTTGGTGACCCCATCGTCAGAGCGCCTTCTCCAATGCCGATCAGGGCTAGGTTTCTTAGGCTTTCGCTTCCGGGTCGAAAGTATTCGTTGTGGCCTTCTGAAGCACTCAAGTATCGATCGGTAATGGGGTCAACTCCACCGTTGACACCAAAGCGTCTTGCCCCAAACTCCTTTGATCCAGGATCGCTTCCATAGAACGCTGAATTGCACACGGGGTCAAAAGAGGCCTCCGCCACAAATACGTTCTCGCTAGACATCGAAAGGTCGCCAACAGTTTGCGCTTGCGCTCCCGGGGAGCCAATCATGGCGAACGCATCTAGCGTTATCGAGCCTTCTTGCAACGCAAGCATTGTTGCTGTTGATCCGTATGAGTGAGCCATGACAGACAGGAACGGTGGTGATTTTGGTCGCTCAGCTTGTAACCCCGAAATGCTCCTGCTTAGGTGTTTCGCACCCTCCAGAGCAAGATCCAGAGAGCCAACATTTAGCAAATGAGGTGTTTGATACCCGATCCAGGCAACCGTGGCGACCGACTCGCCAGGTTTTCCAAGTTGATTCAGCCAACTCGATTGTGCTTTATAGAGCGCGTCGGCGGTGTCTACCCAAGCGCCAACTTGGCCTTCAACTGTGAAAAACATCCCGGGAATTAGGTAGCTCACGTAGTCGGCGTTATCTAGGTCACCAATTGAGATCACCACTTCACCGGGGAGTTTCACGTCTAGTTGGATCAAGTTTCGATGTCGAATTTGAGGTGAGTGATCTAGCGTTTTCTTGATTTGTTTGAGCATGTTCAATTGATTGCTTTCGGCAACAATTTTGCCTCGCCCAACCCCGCTTTCCAGTTCGTGTTCCAACTTTCGGATGGTCTCATCCAGAAATTTGCGATTAGCACGATCGCGATCGGAATACACGATCCCTTCCAAATTCCCAACAAGTTCCGGTGCTCGACGCGTGATTTCTGCTCTCGATGAGTAATCAAGTGACTGCCACCAAGCGTGTACTTCACCTGCTGGAATGTTCGCTCGGAGTAATTTCGCGCTAATGCCCTGGTGGGTCTCAAAAAAGCTCGCGAACCCGTCGGCTGGAACGAGCTTCAATTCGTTCAGTAGCAACACCGCATCCGGTTCATTGGGACTGTTTGTCGAGGTGTAATAGCCGATTTCAGACTGCGAGTTCAAGGATTGCGATTCCATTTCAGAGAGTGCATGAACATTCCCAATCGCACCACCCATTGTGAGAGCGATTAATAAAGCTGCGTACCCCGAATACAACTAAAAACTCCCAAATCGGTTGCCCAGACCGAAGAATTGGTCGCCCACTGAGAAAAGACTGTCCTCCCCATAATAGGGGTAGAAAACCTCGAACGAAATGGGATAACGGGGTGTGCCTAGCTCAGTTCGTTAATTCACCGTTTAGAAGTTGGATGAACTGTGCTTCATTGAGCACTTTGACGTTAAGCTGCTCGGCCTTAACCAGTTTCGAACCAGCGCCCGGCCCAGCGACCAAAAAGCTCGTGTTTTTTGACACGCTTGAGGCGGCTTTTCCTCCCGCAAGAGTTATTGCTTCCTCAGCTTCTTCTCGCGAGAACTGCTCCAGGCTTCCGGTAACAACAATCGTCAAGCCGCTCAAGGCGCCAGAAGTTTGCACCCTTGCTCCCGGCCCGGGGTGGCCAGCCGTCGCGAACTCAACACCTGCGCGTCTCCATTGGTCAACGATTTCTTGATGCCAATCGACTTCAAACCAGTCAACGATAGAGTCCGCAATTATTGCGCCAACTCCGTCAACGCTTGAAAGCTCGGCTCGGCTAGCGTTTTGGATCGCCTCAAGAGAGCCAAACCAATCTGCAAGCGATCTGGCGGCAACCGGACCAACATGGCGAATATTCAAGGCAACGAGCAATCTCCAAAGAGGCCGAGACTTGGCATCCTTCAGATTCTGAACTAACTCAATTGCTGCCTTCGAGACGATAAATTCGGCATTGCCGTCGAATACCCCGTCTGCATTTGGCTCAGGATCTCTAGAAGCACCAGTAGTCTTGCGTGTCCGCTTGAATGGAGAAATCGCTTTCGCTATCCCGTCCTCAAGCTTTAGCAGTCCGGTCTCAGCGTCGCGAACTTGCACCTCGATCGGGAACAAATCCTCCAATCGAAGGTCGAAAAGTCCAGCTTCGGTGACCAATGGCGGTTCTTTTGGGTAGAAGGGTTGGGTAAGTGCAGCCGCGCTGACTTCGCCTAGGCCTTCAACGTCCAGTGCTCCGCGACTCCCAATATGTTCGATTCGCCCTCGAACTTGGGCGGGACAACTCTTGGTGTTCGGGCAACGAAGGTCAACATCCCCTTCTTTTGATGGGGCAAGCTCAAACCCGCACTCCGGACAGTTCTTCGGCATCTCAAATGCGCGCTCAGTCCCATTTCGAAGTTCCAAAACGGGGCCCAAAATTTCAGGGATCACATCGCCTGCCTTACGCAAGACAACAGTGTCGCCAATGAGGACTCCCTTTTCGCGAACCACATCCTGATTGTGCAAGGTTGCTTGGCGCACAGTTGATCCGGAAACACGAACTGGTTCCATTACCGCGAACGGCGTTGCGCGACCAGTTCGTCCGATGCTCACAACAATGTCAAGCAATTTCGTGTTGACCTGTTCTGGAGGGTATTTGTATGCGATAGCCCACCTCGGTGCTCGGCTAGTAGCACCCAAGACTTCGTGCAACACTAATTCGTCGACTTTTACGACGACACCGTCAATCTCATGTTCGACGCTGTATCGATTGGCGCCAAAGTATTCGATGAATTCGACCACTCCATCGACACTAGGTTTTACTTGAAAATGGGAGCTAACCGGCAGTCCCCATTCGGCTAAAAGTTTGTATGTCTCAGATTGGCTCGACACTGGAGGGTTCGCCCAAGCACCGATTCCGTGCACGAGCATCCGCAACCGGGATAATCGCTCACGCATCAGGTCAAGTTGCCCCGAGTTTTTCCCTTCAGCTTTTTGCCGCAGGCTTCCCGATGCAGCGTTTCTGGGGTTAGCAAACACTTTTTCACCGCTTCTTACTTGGCTAGCATTCAATTCTTGAAAAGCGGTTACCGGAAAAAACACCTCCCCACGCACTTCGACAAGGTCCGGATGATTACCACCGGATAGCTCAAACGGTATTCCCGGTATTAGGCGAACGTTTTCAGTTACATCCTCACCAACGACTCCGTCGCCACGAGTTGCCGCGGATACTAACCGGCCGCGCTCGTATCGAAGATTCAAAGCAAGACCGTCGATCTTCAATTCGCATAGAAAATGAAACGCTTCACTCGCCTGACGAAGTGCTCGTTCTGCCCATGAACGAAACTCGTCAACTGAAAACACATTGTCGAGACTTAGCATTCGTTCTGCATGTTGCACCGGATCAAACAAACTTGTTTGAGCTTTTCCGCCAACGGTTTGAGTTGGACTGTCTTGACCGCGAAGTTCAGGAAAATGTGACTCAATTTGTTCCAGTCGTCGAATCAACTGATCGTAGGTAGCGTCATCAACGAGCACTTCGTTTCGCTCATAATAGGCATCGCGAAGTTCGAAAATTCGCGCTACGAGTTCAACGGACTCTTTCTTCGCGGACTCGAACTCGGTGTCTTCAGTACCTTCTGTCACGCTCGAAAGCCTAAACCGCTTAGCCGTTTCCCCAACATAAGCAAAACGGGTGACCCGCAGGATCCGCATAAACACGGAAGCCGTGTTCTTCGTCTCCGCCATTGGCTGACTTCAGGAGCACAGCGCCAAGTCCAAGTGCTTTGGCTTCCGCTTGCTTCAAATCGTCAACATAAATGTCAACGTGAAGTTGTTGCGGCTGACCATTTGGCCACTCGGGGCGAATGTGATTTGGGGCTAACTGCACGGCCATGTGTGGCTTTCCGTCGACCACGATGGTGTGCCAATCCTCGTCACGATCAACGGTCCCATCAAGTAATCCCGCCCAGAACGCGCTCTCTGCCTCAATATCAGAAGCGTCAAACACGACCATTTGATTTGTGATTTTCATGTGAGGATTTTGTCACCAACCGTCGACATCTCCCAGAACGAATCTTCACCGAAACGCCAGAAAGAGTGGCCCGGGTCACATTTTCTCGGGAGAGGACACTCCAAGTAGGTTCAGTCCGTTTCTAAACACGACACCTGAAGCGTCGTTCAACCAAAGCCGGGTGCGATGCAAATCATTAATCTCGTCATCCCCTAGCGGAATCACTCTGCACGAGTCATACCAGCGATGGTAGGCAGCTGCTAGTTCTTCCAAGTAACGAGCTATCCGATGTGGTTCGCGAAACTTTGCGGCAACCGCGACGATCCTTGGAAACTCGGCAAGCAATCCAAGCAAAGAGCTCTCGGTATCGTGCTCGAGCAATTCAGGTGCGAAATTGCTTCTAGTGATTCCCGCAGCTTCGGCATTCCGAGCTACTTGATGAGTGCGTGCGTGGGCGTATTGAACATAAAACACCGGGTTGTCGTTCGTTTTTCTTCGAAGCAATTCGGGATCCAACGCCAACGGGGAATCGGCTGGGTAACGACCAAGCGAGTACCGAAGTGCGTCGGTGCCTATCCAGTCGCGAAGATCATCAAGTTCGATGATGTTTCCCGCTCGCTTCGAAAGCCTCGCGCCGTTCACGCTCACCAATTGACCGATCGGAATTTCAATGTCGGAATCGGGGTTGTCTCCCGCCGCTCCTGCGAGCGCTTTTAGTCTTCGCACATAACCGTGGTGATCGGCACCCAAGAGGTAAATCTTGTGCCTGAACCCGCGATCCGATTTATCAAGGTAGTAGGCAGCGTCAGAGGCGAAGTACGTGAACACTCCATTGCTTCGCTTGATAACGCGGTCTTTGTCGTCGCCAAAATCAGTGGTGCGCACCCAGATTGCGTCATCCTTTTCGTAGATTCGTCCTTGCGCGTTTAGTCGTTCGATTGCGCGGTCGACTTTGGATTTGCCGTCCGAATCCGGGGTATGGAGTGTGCGCTCGCTAAACCAAACATCGAAGTTCACGTTGAATTTCTCGAGTGAATGCTTTATGTCGGCCAACTGAAATTGATAGGCACTCTCACGAGCAAGGTCCAACGATTCGGTCGGAGACAATTCTCGAATCTCCGGGTGTGCTTCAATTACACGTTTCGCCAGATCGTCGATGTAAGTCCCCGGGTATCCGCCTTCGGGAGTTGGTTCACCTTTGATAGCCGCAAGCACGGAAGCGCCAAACTTGTCCATTTGGTTGCCTGCATCGTTGATG
>JAHBSS010000026.1 GCA_019639015.1 Cryobacterium sp.
TACTTCAGCAGCAGCGAGAGTAACCGCTCCGCCTTGAGTGCGTGGCTTGGCCTTAATCGGCACGATCCTCTCGAGCCCGTGTTCCTCGGTTGATTCAATAATCTTTGCCATGGTCTGGACCGTCACAACTGGGAATGCTCCTACGCTTGTTTCGCCACTGAGCATTACGGCATCTGTACCATCGAGAACCGCATTTGCAACATCGGATGTTTCGGCTCTCGTTGGTCTCGGATTTTCAATCATGGATTCCAGCATTTGTGTTGCAACGATGACCGGTTTGGCCATACGGCGACACAACTCCACCGCTTGCTTTTGAACAATCGGTACCGCTTCCAGTGGAAGTTCAACCCCGAGGTCGCCTCTCGCGACCATGATCCCATCGAACGCGTCGATAATGCCTTCCAGGTTGTCGACAGCTTGAGGTTTTTCAATTTTCGCAATCACAGGAACCTTGACATTGAGTTCAGTCATGATCTCGCGAACGCGTGAGGCGTCTTCGGCGCTTCGCACAAAAGAAAGAGCGATGAAATCTACTCCGAGCTTCAGCGCCCAACGCAAGTCATCCTCGTCCTTTTCTGACATGGCAGGCACGTTGACCGCTACTCCTGGGAGGTTGATTCCTTTGTGATTGGAGACTTCACCCGGCACTTCAACGACCGTTGTTACAACCGTTCCGTCTGTGGAGACAACCCTTAGCGCCACTTTTCCGTCGTCGATGAGCAGCGGATCCCCTGGCTTTACATCTTGGGGCAAACCCTTGTACGTCGTTGAACAGAGTTCTTTAGTGCCAGGAACGTCATCAATGGTGATTTTGAAGGTGTCGCCAATTCCAAGTTCGTAAGGGCCATTCTCGAAATTCCCAAGTCGAATCTTTGGTCCCTGAAGGTCTGCAAGAACCGCAACCGCTCGCCCTGAAGCCTTCGCTGCGCGTTGAAGATTGGCGAATACTTCTTCGTGAACTTCATGGGTTCCGTGGCTCATATTTAGTCGACCAACGTCAACGCCTGCTTCAATAATTGCCCGAATATTTTCATAACTGGATGTGGCTGGACCTAAAGTTGCCACGATCTTTGCGCGTCTCAATTGCTTCCTTCTTTTCGTTTCGTCGATAAATTTTGAAAATTACAGTTTCAACGCCTGCTCGGTCGACTTGATGCTTTCAGGCAATTCCGTCTCACCTTCAAGGTACCGGTCTACGGCGGCTGCCGTTGCCCGACCTTCTGCAATCGCCCAAACAATGAGTGAAGCTCCACGCCCCGCGTCACCAGCCACGAACATCCCTGGTATCGCAGTTTGAAAGTTTGAGTCTCGTTTGAGGTTGCCGGTTGCACTCGCCAATTGGAATTCCGAGTGCGGTCCCGAGTCTTCTGTTCCCATGAATCCAAGGGCGAGAAGCACCAAATCTGCTTCGATTTCGAACTCGCTCCCTTGCTTGGGTTGACGTCTACCATCAACTATTTCTGTTTCCGCGACTCGGAGCCCTCGAACCTCGCCATCTGGGTTGGATAGAAATTCAATTGTTGATGCAAGGAACTTTCGTTGCCCACCTTCTTCGTGAGAAGTCGTCACTTCGAACAAAGCCGGATCAATCGGCCAAGGCTGATCTGAAGGACGGGTAAGGGGACGCTTGGCCCCAATCGCCAAAGTCGTCACACTAAGTGCGCCCTGACGGTGAGCGGTTCCTAAGCAGTCTGCCCCGGTGTCGCCACCCCCAAGGATTACGACCCGCCGTCCTTCGGCCGAGATCTGGTTGATGAGTACCTCCTCGGCATTGTTTCTGTTCTGCTGAACGAGGTAATCCATTGCTTGATGTACCCCAGTTAGTCGGCGCCCGGGAATATCGATGTCTTTTGCCTTGAGCGCTCCTGTTGCGACGACAACGGCATCGTAGCGGTCGCGAAGTTCCCGCCAACTAATATCAACTCCAATATTCACGCCAGCGCGAAACTTTGTACCTTCAGCTTGCATCTGACGAATTCGATTGTCGATTAGTGCCTTTTCAAGCTTGAAATCCGGAATGCCGTACCGAAGTAGCCCGCCGAGTCGATCGTCGCGTTCAAAAACGGCGACAGTGTGTCCAGCTCTTGTGAGTTGTTGAGCCGCCGCCAGACCCGCAGGTCCTGAACCTACGATCGCCACCGTCTTACCGGTCAGCCTACTCGGTGGCTTTGGCTGCACCCATCCGTTAGCCCACGCCGTATCTATGATCGATTGTTCAATGAGTTTGATGGTCACCGGCTCTTGACTTATCCCGAGTACACAAGCGGATTCACATGGTGCGGGGCAAAGCCGACCTGTGAACTCTGGAAAATTGTTCGTCGCCAAAAGCCTTTCTGCGGCATCCCGGTCTTCTCCACGACGGACTAGGTCGTTCCACTCAGGGATTAGATTGCCTAGAGGGCAACCTTGATGGCAAAACGGAATTCCGCAATCCATGCATCTTGTCGCTTGACGCCTAACAACTTCGGGATCAGCCGTCTCGTAGATCTCATGCCAATCCATCAATCTGATGGGAACGGGTCGTCGCGCTGGCAATTCACGCGTTCTAATCTTCAAGAAACCTTTTGGGTCAGCCACGAGTCACCTCCAAGATCCTGCGCCATTCTTCTTCCCCGCCTAGTTCTAGACCGTCCTCTCTCGCCGATTCGCGAACGCTTAGCACTGCTTGGTAATCGCGAGGCACGAGTCGCACAAATTGGTTCGCCAATCCTGCTTCGTCCGAGAGCACTTTTTCTGCCAAAGCTGAACCTGTTAGATCCAAGTGCCGCGTTAACAACGATTGAAGTTGAGCCTGATCGAACGCATCGAGTTCTTGAATCAACAGCTCACCAGACGATAAAGCCTGAGGATTGATTCGATCTGGGTGCAGTTTTCTGAAGTAGGCGATACCGCCGGACATTCCTGCCGCGATGTTTCGACCGGTGGAACCAAGAACTACAACGGTTCCTCCGGTCATGTATTCAAGTGCATGGTCACCGACTCCTTCAACGACTGCCGTCGCACCGGAGTTCCGAACCATGAATCGTTCGCCGACGACTCCTCGGATGTAAATTTCGCCACTTGTTGCCCCGTAACCGATGACATTGCCCGCGATCACATTTCGTTCTGCCGGGAAAACGCTGCCTCTTGGTGGGCGAACAATTATTCGACCGCCCGAGAGTCCTTTTGCGACGTAGTCATTCGCTTCACCCTCCAATCGCAGTGTGAGTCCTTTGGGAATGAACGCACCGAATGACTGACCAGCTGTCCCGAAGAGCGTTACGTCGATTGTGTCGTCCGGTAGCCCGGAATCGAGGTATCGAGTCGTGATTTCGTGCCCGAGCATTGTGCCAACTGCGCGGTCAGTATTTCTCACTTCGAACTCAAGCTGGATTGCTTGTTGAATCGAAAGAGCAGACTGGCTTGCCTCAATTAGCTTCCAGTCAAAATGCGATTCCAATGCGTGAAGCTGGCTTCGCTGGCTCTTCACTGGGCCAGGATTTGAAATACCCAAGATGGGACTCAAATCAAGACCTTCCGTTTTCCAGTGCGAAATCGCACTTGAGGGATCAATCAGGTCGGTTCGGCCAATAATCTCGTCGAGACTCTTGAAACCGAGCTCCGCGAGAAGCAACCGCACCTCTTCTGCGAGGAATTCGAAAAAGTTGATAACGAACTCTGGCTTTCCGCTGAATCTCGACCTCAATTCCGGGTTTTGCGTGGCGACGCCAACGGGGCAGGTGTCGAGGTGGCAAACCCTCATCATTACGCAACCAGAAACAACTAATGGCGCAGTCGCAAAACCGTATTCCTCCGCCCCCAGTAATGCGGCAATGATTACGTCCCGACCGGTCTTTAGTTGTCCATCGACCTGTAGTACTACCCGATCTCGAAGCCCCCCGAGTTGGAGCGTCTGTTGTGCTTCAGCTAGCCCAATCTCCCATGGGATTCCAGCATGTTTTAGCGAAGACAATGGGCTAGCGCCGGTTCCACCATCATGACCGGACACCAAGACAACATCCGCCAGTGCTTTCGCAACCCCAGCTGCTACCGCACCTATGCCCGATTGACTAACAAGTTTTACCTGAATCCGAGCTCTTGGGTTCGCTCGCTTCAAGTCAAAAATGAGTTCCTTTAGGTCCTCTATCGAATAGATGTCGTGGTGCGGTGGCGGACTGATGAGACCGACGCCCGGTGTCGAATGCCTCGTCTGCGCAATCCACGGATACACCTTTTCGGGTGGCAACTGCCCGCCTTCACCAGGTTTGGCTCCTTGAGCCATTTTGATCTGGAGGTCGGTAGCTTTCGTCAGATACAGGCTTGTTACCCCGAATCTCCCCGACGCAACTTGCTTTATCGCGCTACAGCGCGACGGGTCCATGAGTCGTTCGAGGGTCTCGCCACCTTCACCAGTGTTGCTTCTCGCCCCCAAGCGGTTCATTGCAATAGCTAGAGTTTCGTGTGCTTCCTCACTGATAGAGCCGTAACTCATCGCCCCCGTCGAGAAACGCTTCACGATTTCGGATGCTGGCTCAACTTCATCCAAATCAATCGGTCCGGTGCTGAGCGGTTTGAGTCCAAAGAGCCCCCTGAGCGTTTTTAGTTCGGCTGATTGATCGTCAACAAGATGGGTGTATTCCCTGAAAATATCGAACCGACGTTGCCTCGTTGAGTGCTGGAGCCGAAATACAGTCTCTGGATTAAACAGGTGTGGCGGCCCACCTCTTCGCCACTGATACTCACCACCGATTGGGAGTTTCAAGTGGGCGGTCGTCGCTTCATGATCCGGATATGCGGTGCGATGGCGCTTTAGGTTTTCTTCGGAAATCACATCAATACTTACGCCACCAAGCCTTGAAAGCGTTCCAGTGAAGTACTTATCGACAAATTCCTGCGCCAAGCCAATCGCTTCAAACGCTTGAGCACCCATGTATGAAGAAACGACGGAAATGCCCATTTTGGACATCGTTTTCAATATCCCTTTGCCGAGCGCTTTGATGATGTTGGCAACCGCCTGCTCTTCGGTAACTTCTGTAATCGTTCCGTTTCGCACGAGCTCCTCAGCGGTTTCCATAGCCAGATATGGGTTTACTGCTGACGCCCCATAGCCAACTAGCAGTGCGGCATGGTGAACCTCACGAACATCACCAGCTTCGACGATCAGGCCGACTTTGAGTCTGGTTTCGTTCCGGATTAAATGATGATGAACCGCAGCCAAATGCAACAACGAAGGGATGGGGGCAAGGTCCTTATTCGAATCCCGATCGGAAAGCACAATGTATTTCGCTCCGAGTGAGATTGCCTCGTCTACTTCTGCACAGATTGCACGAAGTCGATCCGCCAACGCTTCCGGGCCTTGATCGAAGCGATATAGCCCGCGAATTGTAGTGGTCGTGCGATTTCCGGGAGAAGCATCGATGTGTTGAATCTTCGCCAATTCATCGTTATTGATAATTGGGAAGTCAAGGATGATTTGATATGCGTGTTCAGGTGTCGCCGTTAGTAAGTTTCGTTCTGGGCCTAGCGCCAATTGCATTGACGTCACAATTTCTTCGCGAATGCTATCGAGCGGAGGGTTTGTTACTTGAGCGAATTGTTGAGTGAAATAGTCGAACAGTAATCGAGGTCGTTCTGACAAAGCCGCAATAGGAGTATCGGTTCCCATCGCGCCAATCGGCTCCGTCCCCGTCCGAGCCATTGGAGCAATGATCACACGGACTTCTTCTTCTGTGTAACCAAACGTCCGTTGCCTTCGAACCACGGATGATGGGGTATGAACCACGTGCTCACGTTCTGGAAGGTCCTTCAGATTGATCCTGCCTCGATCTAGCCATTCACCCCACGGTTCTGATGCGGCAAGAGATTCCTTGACCTCTTCGTCTTCGATCAATCTGCCTGATTCGGTATCGACAAGGAAAATCTTCCCCGGGCTCAATCTTCCTTTTCGCACGACCCGACTGGGTTCTAGATCAATAACCCCGGCCTCACTAGCAAGTACGACGAAGCCGTCATTCGTTACAACGTATCTGCCTGGCCTAAGCCCATTGCGATCTAGAGTTGCCCCGACCAATGTTCCGTCCGTCGCAATCATTGCAGCTGGGCCGTCCCAAGGTTCCATGAGAACGGAGTGGAATTCATAAAATGAGCGTTGCGAGTCGCTCAGAGAATTCTCATTCTCAAACGATTCCGGGATCATCATGAGCAAGGCATGCGGCAGGCTTCGTCCTGCAAGAGTGAGTAGCTCAAACACTTCATCAAATGATGCGGAATCGCTGCCGCCGGGGCTGATAATCGGCAAGAGATCTTGGATGTCACCGAGCACATCAGAGTCCAGCTGCGTTTGCCGAGCACGCATCCAGTTACGATTCCCCTGGACGGTGTTGATTTCACCGTTATGCGCAATCATTCTGAACGGTTGAGCTAATGGCCACGACGGGAATGTGTTTGTGGAGTAACGTGAATGCACCACCGCTAGCCGAGAGGCGAATTTCGGGTTACTCAAGTCTGGATAGAACGGCTCTAATTGAAGTGTCGTGACCATTCCTTTGTAAACAAGCGTGCGACACGAAAGCGAACAAAAGTAGACCTCCGTCGCTTTCTCAGAGCGTCGCCGTAGCCGGTAGAGCAACCGCTCGAGGATCAAGCCGTGAATGTTTGGATCCGTTGCCTGAACGAAGACTTGCTCGATAACTGGCATCGCAATTCTGGCCAAGTTTCCAAGTATCGGAACATTAACTGGCACTGTTCGCCAACCAATAACCTCGAGTCCCTCTGAAACTGCAATCTCAGAGATCCTTGACTTAGCGGTCGCGCGCTCGTCATCGTCGAGAGGTAAAAATACGTTTCCAACACCAAAATGACCGGTCTGCGGAAGTGACAGTCCGGAAACCTCACGCAAGAACTGATCGGGAATCTGGGTGGTTATACCCGCACCATCGCCGGTTCCGGCATCCGATCCAATAGCTCCTCGATGTTCAAGGTTTCTGAGCGCTCCAAGCGCAAGCTCGATAATGTCGTGGCCGGGCGTACCTCTCAGCGTTGCCACCATAGCGAGCCCGCAAGCGTCTTTCTCGAACCCGGGATCAAAAAGTCCCGCACGATCAGGCAGGAGGCTGAATCGTCGGTTGAGTGGTTTAAGTTCCATGCGCGGGCATCCTCACGAGTAAATCGAGGGACGTCGCTGGCCCACAGAATCCGGCTCAGGTGTAAACCTGAGTTCAAGGCATTTGGATCAGAAAATGCTTCGCGGCTTGTGGCTACGTTTAGCTACTGCTCCGGGTAGACTCCTTGACCTTCTTGGCGTTCACGGCTTCGCTGCCGTCAAAGTCGGAGTCCGAGTAGACGTCTTTTGAGTGTACAACAGTCGACGAGTTCCACTCGCGACCAGGCAAGTATGGGCTTGGTTCGACTCCAGGATGACGGCGACGCTGCACGAAGAAGATCACGAGTCCGACAAGGATCGCGGCAAAAGAGGCCCAAACGTTAGTTCGGATTCCCAAGAATATTTCACTTGGATCGATTCGTATCGATTCAAAGAAGCTTCGTCCAATTCCGTACCAAATCAGGTAGCAGCCAAGCAGCCGTCCCCACTGGATTCGATAAGCGCCGGGCTTTGGAACCGAAACCTCAATATCGAAGAATGGAATCGTCCGTTTAACGATTTTCCAACGTCGTTCGATGAGTAGCAGTACTCCAACCCCGATAAGGTTCCAAATGATTTCGTAGAGGAAAGTCGGATGAAACAGTGTTCCCGCAGGTAGGCCGGCCGGGAATGCTGGGTTGCTCGACTCAATCTCAAGCCCCCAAGGCAGGTTTGTGGGAAGGCCGAACAGTTCGTGATTGAAATAGTTGCCGAGCCGACCAAACGCTTGAGCAAGCAGCAAGCTGGGTGCCAAAGCATCCGCAAAACTCCAAAATCGAACCCCGGCAAACTTGCAACCAATGTACGTTCCTAAGGCGCCGAACATGAGCGCACCAAAAATGGCCATTCCGCCCTCCCATATGTAGAGGGTTTTCATCAGGTCTTTTCCTGGGCCGAAATAGTCATCCGGGTGAGTAAGAACGTGGAATATTCGGCCACCGATAATTCCGAAGGGCACGGACCACAAAGCAATGTCGAGCACTACTCCGGGTTCCGCACCGCGTTGCTTAAGGCGATATGCCGTAAAAATTGTTGCCGCGATTATTCCGGTCATAATACAAATCGCATAAGCGTGTATCTGAAGAACATAAAGCTTCGGTATGAATGGGAGAATCCCGTGAAGCCACTCCCCAATTGGAACTCGCCAAATTTGCCAGGAATAGTCGGGACTAGGAATGCTCGCTGGCAATGCCCAAATTGTTGCAATCACGGTTTAACGAAGCCTTTCGTGGTGAGGCGATCAACGCTAACCAAGCCTAATACCGTCAACTAGGCTCATTGCTCTTTCGCGAAGCCCAGAAACCCCGTCGGCTTCAAGAGCGGCCACGAGTGCAGAACCCACAATCGCCCCATCTGCGTAATTCAGGACTTCACGAACCTGTTCCCGCGTCGAAATTCCCAAGCCAACACAAATTCGTTCAGCTCCAACCTCACGCAGTCTCGCTACCAATTCTCGAGCCGCTTGGTCCAGCTCGGATCGTACGCCGGTGGTGCCCATAGTCGAAACCGCGTAGACAAACCCCCTAGATTGCTTGGTAATCATCGCCAATCGTTGAGCCGTCGAAGAAGGTGCGGCAAGGAAGATTCGATCCAACCCGGAGTTGTTTGATGCGGCAATCCATGCCGCAGCGTCATCCGGAATAAGGTCGGGCGTGATGATTCCGGAACCTCCAACCGAAGCAAGTTGTTCACAAAAGCGTTCGACTCCGAATTGCAAAATCGGATTCCAGTAGCTCATGAGTAAGACAGGGATTTCCGTTGCCTGTTTAACCGCGGATACAGCTTCAAAAACCTGCTTGAGCTTCAATCCGGCGTCAAGTGATGCTTGGGCGGCCCTTTGAATGATCGGTCCATCCATAACAGGATCGGAATATGGAATTCCGAATTCAATTGCAGATATTCCAGATTCGGCAAGAGTTATGGCCGCTTCGATACTCTGACTCAAGTTTGGAAATCCAATTGGCAAGTAGCCAATTAGTGCGCCAGTACCGGTTTCTCTTAGCTTGTCCAAAGTTTCCGAAACCGATTCAACTTTGTCCTTGGGCGTCATTTTTGCTCCAAGAAATTGAACCAATTCCCGGCGGTCTCCATGTCTTTGTCTCCGCGACCGCTCAAGCAGACAAGAATATTTGAACCGGCGGGAAGCGTTTTCCCTAAATCAAGAACTCCGGCTAAAGCGTGTGCAGATTCAATCGCAGGGATAATCCCCTCAGTTTGCGAAAGCGCTTTCATAGCATTCATCGCTGCGGAATCGGTAATAGCGGAATATTTCACTCTCTTAATGTCCGATAGCCAAGCATGCTCTGGTCCGACCCCGGGGTAATCCAAGCCGGCTGAAATCGAATGCGATTCGATCGTCTGACCGTCTTCATCCTGAAGTAGGTAGCTTCTAGCTCCATGTAGCACACCGGGGCGACCCTTTGAAATTGTCGCAGCGTGCCGAGGGGTATCAATCCCCTCTCCGCCCGCTTCAAATCCGAACAGTGCTACGGGTTCATCGTCTAGGAACGCATCGAAGATCCCGATCGCATTCGAACCACCGCCAACGCAAGCTGCCACTGCATCCGGCAACGATCCTGTTACTGCGAGCATTTGAGCTCTTGCTTCTTCTCCAATGATCTTTTGAAAGTCACGTACCATTGCGGGGAACGGGTGCGGGCCGGCGACAGTTCCGAAAATGTAATTGGTGGTCGAGACGTTTGTTACCCAATCACGCATCGCGTCATTGATAGCGTCTTTGAGCGTTCTCGATCCAGTCTTGACCGCGACCACTTGAGCGCCGAGTAGTTTCATCCGGGCAACATTCAACGCTTGTCGCTCGGTATCTACTTCGCCCATGTAGATTGTGCAATCTAATCCGAACAGGGCGGCGGCTGTAGCGGTTGCCACGCCATGTTGACCTGCACCAGTTTCGGCGATAACCCGTGACTTGCCAATCCTCTTTGTCAAGAGCGCTTGACCTATTACGTTATTGATCTTGTGAGAGCCAGTGTGGTTCAGATCCTCGCGTTTCAGAAATACTCGTACTGAACCGGCAAGCCGAGCGAATCTTGGAACTTCTGTAAGTAAAGACGGTCTGCCAATGTAGCTTCGACCGAGCCGGTCTAATTCATCCAGAAACTGGTGATCAACTTTAGCCTTCTCGTATTCGGCTGACAGTTCATCAAGCGCTTCAACAAGCGACTCTGGGACGAATCGGCCACCGAACTCGCCAAAATAGGGGCCGGGCTGCTCTCGAAGATTCACGCTACTTCCAAAAACTTCTGAAGCGTTTCTGCGGGATCCGATGTCACAAGCGCTTCGCCAATCAAAACAACGTCGGCTCCGGCCCGACGATAATTGAGCACATCTTCCGGCGTCCTAACCGCCGATTCTGCGACCCTAGTTGCGTCAGGTGGAAACGACTCAACTAGTTCTGCAAATAAATTACGGTCCAGTTCGAATGTCTTCAGGTCCCGAGCGTTCACTCCGATGAGTTTCGCGCCAATTTGTGTCGCTCGATCCATTTCAACCGAATCGTGCACCTCGACAAGCGCTGTCATGCCTAGCTCGAGAACTAACGAATGCAAATTGGAGAGTGTTTGTTGATCTAACACCGACGCCATAAGCAAAATCATGTCAGCACCCGCCTCGCGGGCTTCAAATACTTGGTAAGGCAACGTAATAAAGTCCTTACGCAATACCGGGATTCCGACCACAGATTTCACTAGAGCGAGGTCTTCAAGAGAACCTAGAAACTTCCTGGACTCGGTCAATACGCTGATTGCGCTTGCTCCTGCACGCTCATAAAGTTTTGCCAATTCACGAGCATCCTTGATTTCGGCGAGAACGCCTCTGGAAGGGCTTGCCCGCTTTATTTCAGCAATTATTCTGATTCGGCTCGCTCCAGCCAAATAATCAAGTGCATTCAGCGCAGGAGTGGCCGCTAGTGCCCCACGTTGAACCTCAGCGAGTGACCTGGACTCTTGACGAGAGAGTGCGTCGAGTTCGGCACCTCGAACTAGACCTTCGAGAATGTCGTTCAGTTGTGGCTCTTTGGTTGAAACCGCGGACCAGCAACTCCCCAACCGGCCTTCGCGAGAATCCAACCGACAATCGGCCCAAGCACAATAATGCCAACCGACACAAAGAACAGAGTAGGCGAAGCAACCCAAAACGCGACAACTGCGGTGACAAAACCAATGAGCATGATCACCACGGCTATCCAAGCGGCAGGTGAATTTCCGTGACCTGGGTCGCTAATGTCTTCGTTGCTCATTTCTCTCCTGAAAGTGCTTACTCGAACAGAACTGGATTTAGGCTAAGTCTACCCAGCGTTATCGCTCTACTCATCAACTTGAGACGTCGACTTGGGATTTCGTTCGTCATCGTCGGAATCCAGACGATCCCATTCTTGAACCCAATCTCGTTGTTCGACTTTCAATTCCGGTTGATTCTTCCGAATAGGTTCATATCGCGAACTAGCTTTACCGGCATCACGCAACACGAGCAAGCCCCCGAGGGATGCGACGATAACAATTACCCCGCCGGCCAGCGCCAAGTAGGGCCAAACTTCAACAATCAAACCTTCTGTAACCTCCGAAATCGCGAACTCGCCAGTCAAACCAGTCGCTTTACCCACAACATCGGCAAGGCCAGAAATTGGACTAGATAGCGCGGAAAGAATTGTGACTACGATTCCGCCACCAATTGTTACTGAAATACAAATCAACACGACTCTCACGATTGCCCTCGACAAGAACAGGGCACTAAGGCAAGCAAGATCTGCCAACACGAGAACGACAATCACGGGTCGTACGTGGCTTCCATCAGTCGTTACGTTCGCTACACCTGTTGCCGCGCCAATCACATTGATACTGAACCAAACTTGAGACCACGAAATCGCCACCAGTGCCAGCGCAAATAGCCAACCCGCAATAATTGCCCGACGCCAGGCGCGTCGCTTGCTATCGTTTCGCTCTCCCATATTCAGACTCTTATTGCCGAGTTTGCAATCGCAATAGCTCGTAATGGCGCAGCCGCCTTGTTCAGAGTTTCCTGGAACTCAACTTTCGGATCGGAGTCTGCAACAATTCCGGCCCCTGCTTGAACCATGGCAATTCCGTCAACGATTACTGCCGTGCGAATCGCGATCGCCAAGTCAAGGTCACCAGAGAAGCCAAGATATCCGACAACTCCCCCATAAACTCCGCGAGCTGTTGGCTCAAGCGCGTCAATGATTTCAAGCGCTCGAGGTTTCGGTGCACCGGAAAGCGTTCCGGCTGGAAACGTTGCTTTGAATACGTCCACGGGTTGCGCATCCTTCAACAGCTCACCTTCGACCGAAGAAACTAGATGCATTATGTGACTGAATCGTTCAACTTGCATGAACTCGGTAACTTCTACAGTCCCAGGACGACAAACCTTGAGCAAATCGTTTCGTGCCAGATCCACGAGCATCAAGTGCTCCGCTCGTTCCTTTTGATTTTGAACCAACTCAGTTGCCAGTTCGATATCCAATTCGGGAGTGGCACCGCGAGGCATCGAACCCGCAATTGGGTGAGTAATCACTCGCCCGTTGTTCACTTTCACTAGCGCTTCAGGAGATGAACCCACTATCCAGAATGGTTTACCATCCGGACCCACGAACGAAAGGAAATACATGTAGGGGCTCGGGTTCAATGCCCTCAGTACGCGATAAACATCAAGTGGTTCGGTTTCAATCTTTGCGTCAAAACGCTGCGAGAGCACAACTTGGAAAATGTCCCCATTCCCAATATGAACTTTGGCTTTCTCAACAGCACTAATGAACGCGGCCTCATCAATTCGTGGCGCAGCTTCCGAACTGGCGTCGTAATCCAGCCGTGCTACCCACGCCTCTGCCGGCTTCGCCAACGCCGCTTGCATTGCATCCAACGAAGCCTGAGCGTTGGCCCAGCATGACTCGCCATCACCTTGAACTTTTGGGAGCGCGTTCACTACAAGTACAACTTCACCAAGAAGATGATCTATAACGACAAGCTCACGAACAAAACAAAGGGATTGGATGGGTAAATCGTGATCGCTTGCAGGCGAGTTATTCAATGATTCAATTTGGCGGACCGTATCCCAACCTATGAACCCAACTAGCCCACCCATTAGCGGAGGTAATCCAGCAATTGCTGGACTTGACCACATTTCATGCAACTTTGATACGGCCTCGAGCGGTGAAAGATCCGATGTTTGCCCGAACGCGATTTCTTGCGAAATCGATTGAGATTCACCGTCGTCAATCCAAACCGCTCGACCATCGTGCTCACTTAGAGTTCCGTAACTGGAGACACCGACAAATGAATAGCGCGACCAAATTCCGCCTTGCTCCGCAGATTCCAGTAGGAACGATCCCGGACGACCCTGGGAAAGCTTCCGGTATATCCCGATAGGGGTCTCGCTTTCCGCAAATAGCGTCCGAAATACCGGCACGACCGCGTGGTCGCCTGCAAGATTCCCGAATAATTCAAAGGTTGTGTCTTTCACGAATCAGATTCCGAACTCAAGACCACATTGCTGCCAGCATCGAAGCAAGAATGCGAACCAGTATGACAAGCGCTAATTACCGGCTCCACCAGAAGCAAGATTGCATCCGAATCGCAATCCAATGTTGCTTCAACTAACCGAAGGTGGTTTCCTGACGTGTCGCCCTTTCGCCAAAGTTCCTGTCGTGAACGGGACCAGAATGTGACGATACCCTCCTCGAGGGTGCGTTCCAATGCCGCTTTCGACTGCCAAGCAAGCATGAGAACTTTGCTTGTAGCGGTTTCTTGCACGATGGCAGGAACGAGTCCGGAGTCACCAAAACTCACTTTCGAAACGAAGTCTTCGCTAGTTTTCGTCGTCAATTTTCGTCCGCCTTACATTGAATCCTTGCTCAAACAACTTTTGCTTAACTTCCGAAATTGTGATCTCACCATTGTGGAACACTGAAGCCGCCAATACCGCATCCGCCCCAGCGGCCGCAGCTTCTACAAAGTGTTGAGTTGACCCTGCCCCGCCGGATGCAATGATCGGCACCGACAGTTCGCTTGAGAACTGCGCAATTAGATCAAGACTAAATCCGCTCTTGGTACCGTCAGCATCGATCGAGTTGATTAGCAACTCCCCCACTCCCCGATCAATTGCTTCCTTGGCCCACGCAAATGCAACCAAATCAGTCATCACGCGACCACCATGGGTTGTAACTCTAAACTCCGAATTGCTGCTCTTCACATCAAGGGAGAGCACAAGTACTTGATTCCCGTGGCGATTTGCTATTTCGTCAATCAAAACTGGCCTGGCAATTGCGGCACTATTGACAGAGACTTTATCGGCACCAACGGCGAGCAATCTTGAAACATCGTCCGCGCTCCTAATCCCGCCTCCCACTGTTAGTGGAACGAAGATTTGCTCGGCAGTCTT
This sequence comes from Cryobacterium sp., assembly GCA_019639015.1. Lineage (GTDB taxonomy): Bacteria > Actinomycetota > Actinomycetes > Actinomycetales > Microbacteriaceae > Terrimesophilobacter. The sequence goes on from JAHBSS010000026.1 coordinate 14,534, forward strand.
TCGAACTAGATCAAGAGTCGTTTCACGTTCCTCGATCGTCGCAGAAACATCCAAGAAGGTCAGTTCATCCGCACCCTCTTGGTAGTAACGCGTTGCCAATTCGATTGGATCGCCAAGTTCGACGAGATTTTGAAAGTTCACGCCTTTTACAACCCGACCGTTTGCCACATCAAGGCACGGGATTATTCGAATTGGCAGGCTCATTTAGATCCTCGCCGCATGAACGGCACTAACGAGAATCGCTTTTGCTCCAAGTTCATAAAGTGAATCCATAACGGAATTCATCTCGGCTCTTGGAACCAACACCCTTACCGCGACCCATTCACCGTCCTTGAGCGGTGAGATGGTTGGAGATTCGAGCCCCGGCGTAATTTTTGCTGCGGCTTCAATGAGTCGCGCCGGAAGGTCATAATCCATGAGCACGTATCTGCGTGCTACAAGCACACCGCGCATGCGTCGTTCAAATGTGGCAACTCCTGGAACGCTCGGATCTGCGCCAATCAGCACAGCACTTGACTCAAGGAGTGTAGGACCGAATGCCTCTAGTCCTTGCTGTTTCAAAGTTGTCCCAGTCGATACGACATCAGCAACAGCATCGGCAACGCCCAACCTGACAGCTGATTCAACGGCGCCATCAAGTGCGATAATTTCCGCCGACACATTGTGTTTGATCAAGAATGCGCGAACCAGTCCAACGTAGCTAGTTGCGATTCGCAAACCGGTCAGATCAACTACATCTTTGAACTTGCCAATCGGGCCTGCAAACCTAAATGTCGACGGACCAAATTCCAGATCCGAGATTTCGATCGCTTCCGAACCAGAATCCACTAGCAGGTCTCTACCCGTAATACCTATGTCGAGCGCACCTGATCCGACATATGTTGCAATGTCTCTAGGGCGCAAATAGAAGAATTCAACGTCATTAGCCGGATCTTGAACGATGAGTTCTTTGGGGTCTCGGCGCACAACATAACCAGATTCCGCAAGCATCGAGATCGAGGCTTCTGCGAGCATCCCCTTATTTGGTATCGCAATTCTTAACATTTACCTTTTCCATCCGATTTCTAAAACTCTTTCACTTCACACTAAAAAGTTGAGTCATAGATGTCGGTATAGATCATGAATGTCAATGCCCTTTGAAATCATTAGTAGTTGCAAGTGATACACCAATTGTGAAATCTCTACGGCTGTCCGTTCAGCACTTTCGAATTCGGCGGCCATCCAAGATTCCGCGGCTTCTTCTACTACCTTCTTGCCGATCGCATGGACGCCGGAGTCCAGGAGTTCAACAGTACGTGAACCAGCAGGTCGTTCAATTTGCCTGCTGGAAAGTTCGTCAAATAACTCCTCGAATGACTTCACTCTCCAAGGCTACTTGTAACTTCGGCACACTATTGCTCTATGACACCTCAAGCAGATCGATCACAAAGATCAGTGTCTTGCCAGAAAGTCGATGTCCGCCACCCGCGGGGCCGTAAGCAAGATGCGGCGGAATTACAAGTTCCCTCCGACCGCCAACACGCATACCTGGAATGCCTTCCTGCCAGCCCGCTATCAGACCTCGCAACGGGAAAGATATCGACTCGCCACGACTCCAACTCGAATCGAACTCTTCACCGGAAACTAGCTCGACTCCTACATAGTGGACTTCCACAGTCTGGCCTGGTTGAGCTTCCTCACCTGTTCCAATTTCTAGATCGCGAATCTTGAGTTCTGTAGGTGCTTGCCCCTCGTAAAAATCAATCTCAGGTTTGGACTTGTTGAAGTTTGTCATTTCCTAATCAAAGCAGAAGAACATTGTTGACGAGGTCATGATCGATTACGAGAGTTGATGAATTCGCGCAATTTCCCTAAGTTTCTGAATGTTCTCGTTAGGTTCGCCTTCACGAAACACGCTAGTACCGGCGACAAAAGTATCTGCTCCCGCTTGAGCGGCAATCGCAATGGTCGTCGCGTCTATTCCCCCGTCTACTTGAAGCCACAAATCGTCTCGACGATCAAGCATTCTTCGTTCATTTACCGCTCGAACCTTAGGCATAACAAACTCCATGAACGATTGACCGCCAAATCCGGGTTCCACCGTCATGACTAACACTTGATCAAATTCATCCAAATGCGGCAACAATTCCTGAACGCCAGTGCCAGGTTTTACCGCCACTCCGGCACGCGCGCCTGTTTTGCGGATTCTTCTAGCAAGTGCGACTGGATCCTCGGTTGCTTCGGAATGAAACGTGACCGAATGCGCCCCCAATTCGGCGTACCCGAGCGCCCAACGATCCGGGTCCTCAATCATTAGGTGTACATCGAGCGGTACCGGGGACACCGCTTGAATTCGAGTTACCATTTGGAGCCCGAACGTCAAATTTGGAACGAAGTGATTATCCATTACATCAATGTGGACAAGATCCGACTCGGAAATGCGTTGAAGGTCGCGCTCCAAGTTCACAAAATCTGCCGCGAGGATGCTTGGATTGATTTTCACCTTCATTCGTTCAGCCTATTGATATCCGCCTTCATTTCTCCGGTGTGGCCTCTAAGCCAATCAGCGGCCTTCATTGGACTCTTACTACTTGGTTGCACCAATTTCAACGCAACTGGGTCGGTACCCGTACCAATCATCACTTCCTTTGGCCCCCGAATCTCGCCCGGACTAAGCCGCGGGCCATCTCTATCAATTTGAGCTTCCAATATCTTTAGCCGGCTTCCAGCAATTGTTGTGAACGCACCGGGTTCGGGAGTGCACGCTCGAATTTGTTTGTCGATTCGCGCCGCGGAATGCCGCCAATCGATTCGTGCGTCCTCCGCCAAAAACTTAGGAGCGAGCGTTACGTCTCCTTGCTGTTCAACTGCCTTCGCTGCGCCATTAGAAATTGCTTCAACTACCTTGACTAACAGCGAACTTCCGCTATTCGAAAGCGCAGAAAGCAAGTGTCCCGCGGTTTCATTGCGCCCGATCGGCTGTGTAACTGAACCAAAAATCGGACCGGCATCAAGCTTCTCAACTAGCTGGAACACGCAAGCACCTGTGATTTCATCTCCATTTAGGATCGCGTGTTGCACTGGGGCAGCACCCCGCCACCGAGGCAATAGCGAAAAGTGCAGGTTTATCCAACCGAATTTCGGCACCACCAATAGATCTCGAGGAATTAGTCCGCCGTATGCAACGATCACACCGAGATCAGCATTTGCTGCTTCAATTCGCGTCCGATGCTCTGAAATTCTGTTCGCCTTTAGTATCGGCAGATTCAAGTCGTTTGCCACCTTGCCGACGGGTGTCGGGGTCAGTATCCCTTTTCGCCCGAAAGGAGAATCTTCGCGAGTAATAACTAACGCGATCTCGTGTCCGGCGGTTGAGAGTGCATTTAAGCTCGGAATGGCAATTTCGGGACTACCCGCAAAAATGAGTCGCATCATTGCTATCTTCTCGCAACCCTCAGCATCTATATGCCTTCAAAATCGAAAACAGAAACATCATCAAAGTGCACCTTGAGATGTTGCGGATTCACAGCGCGAGTGCGTGATTTCCGATTACTTGCGCCTGATTCAATCGAGGCCCTTATAACCGAAGTTCGAACGAGTCTTGCCACGTCCGCTCCTCGCGAATAATCAAAGCGCACGATAATTCGGACGCTCCCGGGTTCCGCCAGCGGCATCGGACCGAGGACGTCAACCCCTTGAATGCTTTTCAGCTCACCGATCAAGTTTTCAATGATTACCGTTGAACCGGTAACAGCGGCGACTCTGACCATTGGCGGAAAGCGCAATTTTGCACGATCCGCAAGACTGCTTATTGAAATCTTGGATAAATCCCAGGTTGCAAAACTCGAAGCTATTGCGCCACCGACTCCAACAAGGATTACGGAAGCATCCAGTCTCGCCAAGCTAGCGGCACTTGCCCAATTTCTTAAGCAGTCTTCTTCGGTATCTAATCCCGTTCGGGAGAGCATTCGCTCGCCATCGAGTAAAAGCACCGCCCGGTATCCGCCTTCCGCGATTGGTTCTGCACCTCGAGTAGCGATGACCAAGCACGGCCGGTCTTTAACGTTGAGGACCTGTCGTTCGCCGTCGGCGACTAGAACTTGTACACCAGGAAATCCTTTTCCCAAATCTTCGGCGGTTCGCTCTGCACCGAGGCTGGACATGCGAAAACGCTTCGAATCGCAGTTTGGGCAAATCCAATCGCCGAAAATCGCACCACAAACACGACAACTTGGCGTTGATCCACGGGCCTCCAAACCCAAAGGACCGCCGCACGCATTACAAGCCAAAGGTTCTTCACAGCGCTCGCAATAGAGTCGTCTGACGTACCCTGGTTGCGCTGTTTGAACCAAGACAGGACCAAGCGCAAGAGCCTTTGAAACCTCTTGCCATGCAAAGGTTGGAATTCGCGCAATCGCAGCTAAACGTTCTTCAGATGGCTGAGCTGACGTCAAAACAACCTTCGGCGAAGCCCGACGAAGTGGAGTCACCTCTTCGAACCAGCCGATTTGAACAAGTCGTGAAATTGCAACAGATTGAACAAAGGACGCGGTCAAGATTGCGCCGCCATCGATTTCCTGACGAACAAGTGTGGCATCGCGACAATGAACGTATGGCGCAAGCGGCTCTGAAAACAATGGGTCGCCATCATTCCAAATGATCGTCAACGCAAGGTCGCTTACCGGAGCGTAAACCGCAGAGCGATTGCCGACGATCAACTGGTGTTTACCGGTCAAGCACGAGAGAAAACTCGCGTAACGCGCTGATTCAGATTGTTTGCTGTCTAATCGGACCGCACCTGAATGGGGTATTAGTTCTTCGACAGCAGTTAAGACTTGTTCGATATCACGATAGTCAGGTACCGCGATGATCACGGACCCCGATTGAAGTCCAACACTCGCAATCGCGACTAGGTCGTTAGCCCACTTGCCGATCCAATTGTCACCGAGTTGGACTATCCCTGGTGTCGCCTCTAGCGCTAGCCGTCCACCATTTTGGATCGCTTTCTCAATCTTGGCCAATTCGTAGTTTGAGATTGGGACTGGACTTGACTTGGAGGGCGACTGTTCTTTCGGCTTCCAAGTAGATTCCACCCGAGCCTGACGGCTTGGAATAGCAAGTCTCAATACATCACTTGCGTTCCCTGCAGCGCGATCTGCTAATTTGCGAGCGAGTTGATAAGAGTTCTCCGTTAGTACTCTGATTGGTGAAAGGACCATTGAGATCGGACTCAATTTGCCTTGAAACTCGGATGCCTCGACCAAGTCGACGATGAACCCGTTCAGTTTCCGATGTTCGCTTCGCATCGGGACCGTTACGCGGACTCCCGGCATTGCTGTATCCGAAAACTCTTCAGGAATCGAATAGTCAAAAAGTCGGTCGAGCTGAGGTAACGGAGATTCAACAAGCACCCGAGCTATGGATGCGCTCACGGCTTCTACTGCCCGATCGCGCTCTTGAGATCGTCAACCCGATCCAATCGTTCCCAAGTAAAATTCGGGAGTTCCCGACCGAAATGACCATAAGTAGCAGTTTGCTTGTAAATGGGCCTAAGCAGATCTAGTTGCTGAATTATCGCCGCTGGCCTCAAATCAAACACATCAGAAATTGCCCGCTCAATCATCGATTGATCGTAATGGCCGGTTCCGAACGTTTCAACGTACAAACCGACCGGTGAAGCCTTTCCGATCGCAAAAGCCACTTGCACTTCCAGTTTGTCGGCAAAGCCTGCTGCGACAGCGTTTTTTGCTAGCCACCGCAACGCGTAGGCGGCAGACCGGTCAACTTTTGAGGGATCCTTGCCACTGAACGCACCGCCACCGTGTCTTGAAGCGCCACCGTAAGTGTCGACGATGATTTTTCTGCCAGTTAGTCCAGCATCGCTTCTCGGCCCACCAAGCTCGAAACGCCCAGTCGGATTGATAAGTATTCGTACATCCCGGCTGTCCAAATTCGATTGCGCGAGAATCGGGTTGATTACCTGTTCGGTAACTTCTGCGTGTATTTGTTCATTTGATACGCGAGGACCATGTTGCGTTGAAACAACGACAGTTTCGATCGTCTTTGGGGTTTGCCCTTCGTAACCGACTGTCACTTGCGTCTTTCCATCTGGCCGAAGGTAATCCAAAATACCGTCCTTGCGAACTTTTGCCAACTGTTCTGCCATCCTGTGCGCAAGCCAAATGGGAATTGGCATGAGCGAAGGTGTCTCGTTAGTTGCAAACCCGAACATGATGCCTTGATCTCCAGCGCCCTGAGAATCCAACGGATCCCGATCTTCGCCAGATCTGACTTCGAGCGCACTATCTACCCCAGCCGCGATATCTCCTGACTGACTGCCGATAGAAATCTCAACCCCACAGGATTCGCCATCAAAGCCAATAGCCGATGACGTATACCCAATGCCTGTGATGATGTCTCGAACCAGTTGGGGAATCTCGACGTATCCATCGCAAGTCACTTCGCCGGCGACGTGTACAAGTCCGGTGGTCACCATTGTCTCGACAGCGACTCTGCTTTTCGGGTCCACCAACAACATTGCGTCGAGAATCCCATCGGAGACTTGATCGCAAATTTTGTCTGGGTGCCCCTCTGTGACTGATTCACTCGTGAAGTAACGCAATTTTCCGGACAATTTTCACCCATCAACAATTCAAATAAGTAGATCGAGGATACTGTCAGCCACTGACAACTTGGTCCCCGAGGTCGTCAAAACTATATCCCCACCTTTGGCCAGCACAGTGATTGCGTTACTTTCAGAGGCGAACCCTTCAGTCCAACCCACTTTGTTGACCACTAGAAAATCGCAACCTTTGCGTTCGAGCTTCAACTTTGCTGTTTCAAGCAGTTTGACTTCATCCGTATCTGTCTCGGCTGCAAAACCAACAATCACCTGCCCCGGTCTTGCCGAGTTTGCGAGGGTGGCCAAAATGTCAGGATTTCGAACAAGGTTCAGCTGGAATTGCTCGCCATGCACATCTTTCTTAATCTTTGAATCTGAAACCTCTTGAGGCCGATAGTCAGCAATCGCCGCTGCCATGATTATCAGATCAGATTTTGACGCGCGTAGGTCTACCGCAGCCTGCAATTCATTTGCAGTTCCTACCGCAACAAACTCCACACCTGCGGGCGGCGAGACTTCAAGATTCGCACCAATTAGTGTGACCATTGCGCCTCGACGAGCGGCAGCAGAGGCCAATGCAACCCCTTGTTTTCCTGTGGATCTGTTGCCGATGAATCGGACTGGGTCTATCGGCTCTCGCGTACCGCCAGCCGTTATTAGCACGTGACGGCCAGCGAGATCGTGTCGATTGATCTTGCGGCTATGAGCCTCAACCGTTGCCAAGGCAATTTCGGTCGGTTCCGCCATCCGGCCCGGGCCGGAGTCGTCACCGGTAAGTTGACCCGTCGCCGGACCGACAATGGTTACGCCTCGTTCTTCAAGCACGCGAATGTTGTGCTGGGTTGATGCGTGCTGCCACATTTCGGTGTGCATTGCTGGCGCGATCACCAACGGCGCTTTGCTTGCTAAAACGGTTGTCGAAACCAAGTCATCAGCCAGTCCGACGCTGAGTCGGGCGATCATATTGGCGGTCGCTGGCGCGATTACGATTACGTCAGCAGATTGACCAATTGCAACGTGACGGACTTCTGCCACACCTTCGAACAGGTCGTGATAGACGGGATTACGGCTAAGTGCCTCAAGCGTCGGGGCACCAACAAATTTCAATGCGCTTTCAGTGGCAACAACTTGAACATTGTGCCCGAGTAAGACCAGTTCTCGAACAACGCCTACTGCCTTGAAGGCAGCGATTCCCCCGCTTATCCCAACAACAACATTCAATTTCTGGTTGCTTGAAGGCATTAGCGTGAGCGCTAACTCTATTGACGGTCGAGTCGCTTGAGGGCCAACTTACCTTCGTTGATCTCGTGCAACGCAACCGAGAGAGGCTTGTCGTCGACCGTAGAGTCAACTAGCGGCCCTACGTTGTCGTACAAGCTTCCTTCATGTAGATCGGCGTAGTAATCATTGATTTGCCGAGCGCGGCGAGAAGCGAAAATCACGAGAGCGTACTTCGAGTCCACCTTGGTAAGCAGTTCGTCGATAGGTGGATCGATGATGCCTTTTGTACGTTCAACCATTTTCTTCTCCAGTGTTATTTACGCCGTATCCGGCTAGAAAGCCCCATCAATTGTACGACTTCGGATGCCGCTCGGGCGACGTCGTCATTTACGACTCGATAATCGAACTCGCCCTGAGCAGCCAATTCCATCTTCGCAGTTTCTAGGCGCCGAGCCTGTTCAGAAGCATCTTCGGTACCTCGACTAGTGAGTCGGCGAACGAGTTCTTCCCAACTTGGGGGTAGCAAGAAGATAAGAACAGCATCCGAAACTGCTTTCTTGACTGCGCGAGCACCTTGAAGATCAATCTCGAGAAGTACGCTTTTCCCCGCAGCTAACGCATCCTCAATCGGCTTTCGGGGAGTTCCATACCTATAGGCATTGTGCACGATAGCGGTTTCAAGCATCTGGCCCGATTTTTCGAGCTCGTCGAACTCGTTATCAGTTACAAATCGGTAGGAAACCCCGTCAACTTCGCCCGGTCGTGGTGTTCGCGTAGTGGCCGATACTGATAACAGAACATTCGGGTAGTTATCCCGAATGTAACTGGAAACAGCGCCCTTTCCGACCGCTGTTGGACCAGCTAACACGACCAATTGACCTCGAGTCGTGGGCCGATCTTGGTTCAAAACGGGTGCAACCAAGTTCGATGCCCACTCCTGGAACTGTGCCTTCTGCCGACGACCCAACCCACCCAATCGTTTTGAAGAAGCGATCGATAATTGAGCAAGAATTTGCTCCACTTTTACGGGGCCAAGCCCGGGAATCCTAAGTAGGAGGTCTCTCACTCTAAGGCTCGACTCGGCACTCTCGCGATCTTGCCATGCGTTCATTGCGACTTGAAGGGGTGAAATCTCTCCGGCAGATACTGCGGCCTTGATTGCCGCTCTTGCCTTTCTCGCGGCAATAGCACGTCGTAGCGCCTCAGCTCGATCCACCTCAGGCGGTTTCATGAAGGCCCTCTGCAAGTTCGAGATTGCTCGATCTGATTACCTCGGCCAATCCTTGTGCTCCTTTAGACAGCACTGATCGAGAAACCGTTGCAATAACCGAATCGCTAAGGTCACCAAAGATCTGCTTCACTTCGCCAAGTCTCGCACCTTGATGGCCAAACCCAGGCGCAAGAATTGGAGTCAACACCTCTGCACTGCCAAGCGCAACCTCTATCTCGGAGCCCGGTTTGTTTGCCGTTGCTCCAAGCACTATTCCGAAACTACCGATTCGCGAACTTGAACTCTGATTGCGCTTTCGAACGTCTCGCGCAACCTGCACCGAAATCGTATTCGCGGGATCGTTTGAATCTAGTCGAGCTTCTTGGAAACGCTCAGAACCCGAGTTGGAGGTCCTTGCAAGCACGAACACAGCCTTCTCGCCGCGCTCGGTTTCACGCTCGAGGGCATCCAGAATTTCGGTACCTAAATACGGACTGACAGTTAGAGCGTCGCATTCAAGGCTGGAGCCCGCGCCAAGCCAAGCCTCGCCGTATGCCTGCATGGTGCTGCCAATGTCTCCACGTTTAGCATCCGCGATAATCATCAAATTCGCTTGCCGAGCATAGGCGATTACCCGCTCAAGCGATCGATATCCGGCCTGCCCAGCGACCTCAAAGAATGCGACTTGGATTTTCACAATTCCACAATTCGAATGGCAAGCGTCAATCACTTGCGAGCCAAACTTTGAAAGGCCTCGCTCGTCGAGATCTAATCCCCATTCCTTCAAAAGGAACGGATGTGGATCAATCCCAACGCAAAGTTGGCCACTTTGCTGAAACGTTTCTTCAAGCTTCGCTCCAAATTGAATTGAATCAGGCACTTGTCGTTATCTTCCCCGCGTAGTCCTGTAATGAACGCACGGCAAAGCCTTGGCGCAATTCCTCAATTGACGAAACGACTGCCCCCAACTGGGCAATTGTCGTAAACAGAGCTCGATCAGCGGCGACAGTAGCGGTGCGGATTTCGTAACCATCTGCCCTGGCTTTTCCGCCACTCGGGGTGTTGATAACCATGTCAATTTCGCCCGCTTCGATAAGTTCTACGATCGATCTTTGATCTTGCAAATTGTCGCTCGTGATTTCGTCCGACTGCTTTCTGACCACTTTCGTTTGAATCCCATACCGTGAAAGCACTTCAGCAGTACCCTTTGTCGCCAAGATCTCGAAGCCAAGCTGTTGCAATCTAAGCACCGGCAGAATGATTGCTCGTTTGTCGCGATCGGCAACCGACACAAATACCGTGCCTTCATCTGGGAGGCCGCCGTATGCGGCAGCTTGGCTCTTAGCGAAGGCCTTGGGAAAGTTCGAATCGAAACCCATGACTTCACCTGTTGAACGCATCTCAGGACCAAGCACAGAGTCGACGATTTTCCCTTCGCGAGTTCTGAATCTCTTGAATGGTAGGACTGCCTCTTTCACTGCGACGGGATGATCTAACGGTTTGAACAATCCATCCGTAGCTGGCAAGACACCCGTCTCCTTGAGTTCGGAAATCGATTTGCCCACCATTATTAGCGAAGCTGCTTTTGCCAGCGATAAGCCAAATGCCTTTGAAACGAACGGAACAGTTCGCGACGCTCTCGGATTCGCCTCCAGAACGTAAAGCACATCTTGGCCAATTGCGAATTGCACGTTCAACAGCCCACGAACTCCAATCCCCTCCGCTATTGCCTGAGTGGCCCTTCGAATCTCTTGCAACCGTTCGC
>JAHBSS010000027.1 GCA_019639015.1 Cryobacterium sp.
ACCATTAATTTGCAGGAGCAAGATCCTGCAATCGCGCTCGATGTAGTCCGGGAACCGCGCAAACTTCCTGACGGAGACTTGGTAGCGCTCAGCAACTCATTTGGGTTTGGTGGTCATAACGCGGTAGTGGCATTCCGTAGCGTTTAGCCTAGATTCTTCTCTCGGCGAGAGATCGCGAATGAACGCTCAGGTTCAACCTGCGCGATGCAACCAGACGACTTGATTTTCGTCGCTTGCGTGCCTGAACACTTCTAGCTCATCATCCCAAGCTTGACCAAGAGCAAGCTTGAGTTCGCGATGAAGTTCAAACGCGTCGGACCCGGCAACATCCATCGCGTATCTGACACGATCTTCAGGGATGACAATGTTTCCCGCAGTATCTACTTGGGAATAGTGGATGCCAAGATCAGGCGTGTGCATCCATCGCGCGCCGTCTGACTCGGCAGTAGGGTCTTCAGTCACCTCGAAGCGCAAATGTTCCCAACCGCGAAGCGCGGACGCTAGCTTGGCCCCTGTGCCTTCTGAGCCTTCCCAGAAGTATTCAGTCCGCATTGAATTCTTGAGCACCGGCTGGGCATTCCAATTGAAGTTCACGGCACGATCAAGAGCACTTCCAGCGGCCCATTCGACGTGCGGGCATAGCGCTTTTGGCGCGGAGTGAATGAAAAGGACTCCACGTACTCTTACTCCAGTCACGACTGCCTCCATTCATCAGGTGCGACTTCCCCATCGGCCTGTGAATGCAGTTGCGACTTTCAGTTATTCCCTTGAATTATCACCCAATTCACTATCGAATGACAAGCCTGTCATTCGCGTGTTTCGATTGATCCGCAATAATATACATACAGTATGTAATTTATCGCGACGAGGTTTGAGATGAACGTTCGAATGTGCTTGCTAGCGATCCTGTCTCTAGGCGACTGCTACGGATACCAACTCAAGAATGAGTTTGAACGTCGCACCGGCCGAACTTGGAAGCTAAATGTTGGCCAGGTCTACAACACGCTTGATCGACTCGAGAGAGACGGACTAGTGAAGCGCTCCCCCGAATCTTTCGACGGTCAAATCCCCTACTCACTTACGTCGAGTGGAAAGCTCGAATTCTTGGCTTGGGCATCCATTGGCGAGACCACGGCCGCCTTAGGTGAAGAACAAGTATCTAGAATCGCATTTCTCACAACAATCCTGGGATCGGAAGTTCAAACGTTGATACTCGCGCTCCGTGAACGCCTCACATCGCAATTAGCAGAACTTGAGCTAGCAATTAGCGAGCTTGAGTCGCCAATTCGCGCTGAAGACTTGCCTGGGCAGTTTCAATTGACTAGTTCACTCTTGAAACTTAGAGCGGATAGAGACTGGTTCGAGCTTGCTACAGAGAAACTGGCAGAACTTCAGGCAAGAGGCGAGAGCGCGCAATTGCCAATTAGCTCAGAATTGCGACCCCGCGGAAGACCCCATTCTTTGAAGCGGGGATCAACTCGCATCTGAGTAGCGATCGACGATTGAAACATCTAAAGGGAACTCAACTGAGGTGCACGGGAAAAGCAGTTTCCCGGCTTCAATTGCTGCGAGTACTGCGAGTTCGCCGACTTTCGGAGCAACTGAAATTGGCGAGTGAATTACCAGTTCGTCGTGCATGAAGAACACCAAGTGTGGGCCGTTCTCGAGCCTTGAATCGAATGCCAGTTCGTGAAGCTTCTGCCTCAATAGAGCCATCCAACATAGCGAAAACTCAGCAGCAGTGCCCTGGACAACAAAATTGCGAGTAAATCTTCCCCAGGAACGCGCGAAACTCCCGGTCCTCGGACTCCTTGCGCCCGAATCTGTGGACTCAGAAAACCCATCCTCCGGAAATATCCGTTCAGCATCCGGTGCTGGAGACGTGCGTCCGAGCCGTGTAGTTACGACCCCTCCTCTCTCGCCGGTGCGCGCGGCTGATTCGACAAGTGAGATCGCTTTGGGGAAAGCCCTCGCTAGTAGAGGCATTAGCTTGGCGCTATCCCCCGTAGTTGCCCCGTACATGGCGGCAAGCATCGCTACTTTCGCTCGATCGCGACTCTCAACAACACCGGTCGCGACAAGTCCCTCGTACATGTCGCGCGACTTACCTGCCTTTGCCATTGCAGAATCACCCGACAGAGCAGCAAGAATACGCGGTTCCAGTTGTGCGGCATCCGCAACGACCAACTGCCAGCCTGAGTCTGCAACTACTGATCCTCGCACTTTCTTTGGCAATTGCATCGCGCCACCACCGCCTCGACTCGCCCACCTTCCAGTTACCACTCCACCTACGACATAATCGGGCCGAAACCGACCGTCTGCTACATTCGCGTCAAGCCAATGCCAACCATTGGCACTCATGAGCCTTGAAAGTTTCTTGTACTCGAGTAAAGGGGCAACCACGGGGTGATCAAGCCGCTTTAGCTCCCAAGACCGAGTCGAGGAAACGTTCAACCCATTTGCTTTCAAACCCTTAATTAGTTCCGCGGGGGAATCGGGATTTAGATCATTGACGTTGAGCAATGTCTGGATTGTCGAGAGCAGTTTTGCGAGTGTCTTTGGGCGTTCACCGAATCGCGGACGCGGTCCGAGAGCCTGTACTAACATCTGCTCATGCAAGTCCGGCCGCAATGGCAGACCGCAGAACTTCATCTCGGCCGCGACTAGTGCACCGGCGGATTCCGCCGCCAAAAGCAGTTTGATTTGTTGAGACCTTTCGGAGTTCTCGATGACCTTCGACTGAAAAGCGAATTCCGCAGCCGAATCTAACTCCGAGTCCGAAGGCTCCAGTTCAAACAGACCCTCGCTGGGCTCACTTTCGTCAAATTTCAACCAAGGGTCTTCGCCACGCAGCGCGAAATAGTGGTCCCGCGTGAATTCAGAATGTCGAAGGATTTGGTCACTCAAGCGCAAGTCAACACATCTTGGAATCCAAATCCCTTCAGCCAAGAGCTTTGGATACCACCGATTTGTGTCATCCCAGACGAGGCGAAAATCGCTCAAATCCTTGCTTTGAATCAAACCAACGAGTTCCGTCTGGTTCGCTACCGAATCGCAACTGATTAGTTCTCCGGTATCCGCAAGCACGGCAATGATGACTTCGCCGGCAATGTCAACCGAATGCGGCTTTGACAACACGAGAAACACAATTCAAGTTTGCGCTCTTGCATTGACATTCCGAACTTGGAATGAAAGTTAGTGCGTTAGAGTTGGGCACACTATGACCGAAATTATTCAGTTCTACGGTGCCGACTGGTGTGGCGATTGCCGTCGCGCAAAGTCCCTACTCGGGGACCTTGGGGTCGAATACAACTACATCGACTTAGTTGCAGTGCCAGAAGCGGCAGAACAAGCAAAAGCGATTAGTGGCCGAACCAACATTCCGGTAATCGAGTTCCCTGACGGTTCGCACTTGGTTGAACCAAGCAATGATGCCCTACGCCAAAAGCTCGAGGAACTAGAGCTCGTCAATGCTCAAGTGAGCCTTTGAAAATCACGTTCTTTTCCCCGGCTTCAATTGGGAACTTCAAACGATTTTGAGCTGGCGGCATCGGACAGTTAAACGCGTACGAAAATGCACATGGCGGCAAAATGCCATTGTTGAAGTCGAGGGTCAAACTGCCGTCGGAGCGCGGAACAACAAACAGGAATCTTCCTACCCCGTACGTCTCATTTCCGCTTGTCGCATCCGAGTACACGAGTTGAAGTGCTTTTCCTGACCTGATTGCAGCAAGCGAATAGTCTTGTCCGAGGTATGAGAACGAGACATCCCCAGGAACCTCGAGCACTCGCGTTACACCCTCATCTTTGCTGTGCTCGAAGGGAAGAGTGGCACCCGGCTTTTCGGTGAACTTACCTTCTAAAACCCAATCAGGGTTGTATGGGAAGGTATCAATCTGCTCAAAGCCTTTTACTGCCTCCGATTCCGAGTCCCAGACCCGAAGTGCATACTTCTTGTCGTGACCGGCGATTACGAATCCTGAAACGGTTGAACTGAAGGTGAGTTCACCGGGAGCGTCGCTGTCCTTTCCGTTGACAACTACGCGTCCGTCTACAAGTTCACCATTCAAACGGATGTTATCTATAGTCTTTGCCTCGAGCTGCAACCCAGAATGTCCCGGCGAAAGGGGTGACCAAACGCCGGGAACATTCCAAAGTTTTTGTTCTTGCTCAACCCAATGGGTAGCAACAAGTGCTAGGTTCCCCTTGGGTTCAAGTACCGCTCGACGCCGACGTTGCCTGAATGTCTCAAACTGTTCTATGGCGTCCACGAATAAACAGCTTAGAGTGGTCGAATGTTCTCCGCTTGCGGGCCTTTAGGGCTCTGTGCAAGGTCGAATTCAACCTTCTGGTTTTCATTTAGCGACTTGTAGCCGTTGCCGGTAATCGCGGTGTAGTGCGCGAAAACATCTGGGCTACCGTCATCTGGTGCGATGAACCCAAATCCTTTTTCCGCGTTAAACCACTTGACCGTGCCTACTGCCATTTCTTACTCCTTCAGGAATTTAACTCGATGAACTCGACTGAGTTCATTTGTCGCGGTGATCATCGTCCGCTCCCGAAGGTCTGAATTTGTTTAGCAATTCAGAATTCAAGATCTGCGAGGTACAGCAACTGCATTCCAGAGCGTAGTGCAAGAACACCCGTCGCGCTTCTTTTTTTTGCGGAAATTGTGAATCGTTACGTTTGGCTAACAAATTGTTTGAATAATCCGAATTTTTGCCGGCAACATTCTTGCAGCGCTTTGACACCGAGCCTCCGGCCGAAATAGCCATATACCGGTATACTTGAACGGTTGTCACGGCGACTTCAATGCCGAGTGGGGTATTTTGAAGCAAGTCTTCGCCTTAGTGGCACTCGTTGGGCACTCAACGATAGTGGACCCAAGAAAGCAGTTACGCATGACTTCCAAACTCAAATCAATTCCTCATGAAATCCCGCACACCTACTTCGATCGCCCCCTCGCCATTGAAAACTCGCAGTCGCAGGACTGGATCGCCGAACGAAACGGAGCACCATTCGCAAGAGTGCGATTGGACCCCACTGGTCGATTTCGAGTTACAAACATGGCCGGCAGGCGAATTGGTACGTTTCGCAGTCTCGCTCAAGTGCGGCATTTCTTGCAGGATGCGCAAGATCGTACACTTTGGCAGCGAATCACAAAGTCCCGAGCAATGGTATTTTTAACTCTTTCCACGCTAGTTGCCACTGTCGGACTTGCCGCAGTCGGAGGCGCGCTACTTCTGCACTAGCGTTTTCACGTGCCAGCAATTGCTCCCGCAACAAGAATCGATGCTAGCCAAACTAGGATGAGCACTCCCGCAATCCACAGCATCCGCAATCGTCGCGCTTGATTAACGGAGTTTCGAATGGCCCTGAACTTGCCGAGCAAGCTGTCGATGGACACGGCGGAGTCTGGTTTTGACCCCCAAGTTGAATCGTCACTGACTTTCTCGAGCACCTTTGAGAGTGTTGCCCCTTCCAAGGTTGTCGGTAGATCTCTCAACCATTGACGCAATTCTCTTTGAGTTAGAACCGCAACCTTCTTAGGCGGCCTTGCAACAGTCACACTCCGAGGGTCAACCGCGATGAGGCAAGGGGTAACTTCGATTCGTTCCTTCATCGCGTCAGACATCAATTGGGCCACGCGAACAGATTGAAATTCGCTTTCACGAATAAGCGGCATTCGCTCACCATCAACTATCGCAGTAGCTTCCCCGATCCAAAGCGAATGGCCGGAAAGTTGTTGCACGTTGAACGTAAACACTCCAGCGGGTCCGGCAACAATATGGTCAATAACCCCACCACTTTCACCAGTCTGAACCGCATGTCTCGAAGCCCAGTTATCTCCTAAATTCGCTAACGTTTCCGGAATCGAGACTTCGCCAAGTGCGGCCTGGTATTTTCCCCTAAGCGACCGAGGGATCAAAGAGACGCCGAACAGTTTCGAAATCCAAGACCGTTCTGGAAGACTCCCAATATTTTCAACTAGTGTCTTCAAGGCTGAGAACGAACTGAATTGACCTTGCTGCTCAATCAGTTCGGTTTTGGGCCTTGCCACAAGGGCCTCCTAAAAAGCTGCGCGCACAGCCGACCCACTCGGGTAGCGGGTTCATCTAAAAATTACCTCCCACTTCCGCTTTGCACTAACCCCCAGAACTGGGCGTGTATCGACAACCAACCCCCAAGCTCTGGGGTATTGACTCGAGTCAACTTTGCGAGGAAGCTGGAGGCAGATTCACTCATCGCCCGGAAGAGCCGCACCAAGTGCCGCAACGGGCGATGAGTCTTTTCAGATGTGACCCAAGAGGTTTTGAGCTACCGTCGAGTGAGCTGAATCATCATTGCTGGGTTGAAAAGAACCAGCCAAAACATCGCGATAAAGCCGACTCAGCTCATTACGGCTGAAGTACGATCCGCCGCCCGCAACTTTCATGGATTGATTGACGACGAACTGTGCGGTATTTATCGCCCTAACCTTCAGCCCGACAAGTACGCGAAACCAGTCATCGCCAAGATCGGCTTTCTCATCGAATTGACGCGCTACTTCTCGCAATTGAGGGTGCACCCCGTCCAAGGCGATGGCGGCGTCTGCGATTCGCCAACGAAGATCAGGATCCGCAGACTTTAGGGCACCTCCTGCTTTCGATGATGTCCTGGCCTTGACGCTGTTAATTGCGAGTTCAATCGCTCGCTCGGCTATTCCCGTGTATACGGATGAAAGCAGGATTTCAAAATTCGCGAATATCGCAAGAATCAAAGGATCGGCGCTCGGGCCGGGGTCTAATCTGCGATGAACCCGATCCTGGGTCGCCTTTGCCCGCTTGAGTACCGTTGTGTGGCTTTGCGTTGCTCTCATCCCGAGTGTGTCCCAGTCGTCTAGGACTTCAATCCCCTCCGTTGTTCGGTCGAGCACTGCGTGAACCAATTTCGGTGAATCCTCCGAAGTCGAATCCAAACCAAATACTGCAAGCCTTGTCCAGGCTGGCGAGAGGCTCGTGAAGATCTTTGTTCCAGAAAACAAATAACTACCGTCGGCTTGTGGTTCAGCTTGAGTTTTGCTTCCGAACAGGACGAGATCATTACCTGCCTCGCTAATTGCCAAGGCGAACAACTCACCTCGTGAAGCATCGTCGAGGACGAACTTCAACGATCTGTCGCCCCGTTCCCATAGCGCTCGAGCGACTCCCACCCAAATTTGGTGCATATTTATTGACAGAGCGGTTGCCGGAGCGGCAGCGGCAAGTCTTTTTTGAAGAGCCACAATCTCCAAGAGACTAAGTCCCTGACCTCCCAGTTCTTTCGGTACGAGTGCCGCAAAATAACCTGCCTTGCGCAATTCCTCGAAGTCTTCAGTTGGGAATACATTCTCGCGATCGTATTGATCGGCTCTTTGCCTGAACCGTTCAAGCATGTCCTCGTCAAGCATTGTCATGGACTAAGAATGCCATTAGCAAAGTACGCTTGCTGAAGCTGAAAGGTTGTTTAATGAACGCGTTAAACTTTGAACCACTGACTGAATTGGCTTCGAGTCAGGATGTGTCAAGTTTTCGACGCAGTCATTCAGGTGCTTTGACCGACAACATCAATCTTTGGGTGTTTGCGGTTATTTCTTTGGGCGTCGCGGTAACTGCCGCCGTAATTTACGTCAAGACTGGAGCGTATGATTTCACAATCGCGCTAATTGTTGTAGCGGTAATTCTCGCGATCCTCACGATTTCGCAATTCGCTAGCCAACGAATTCAATGGCGACGCTGGTTTCGGCTCAATCGATTTGCAACTGCCAACGATCTTGCTTTTGAAATAAACCCGGCAGTACCTGCATATCCAGGCTTGATTTTTCAAATCGGAAACGCTCGAGTTCTCGCCGAGCGAGTTAGCCGATTGGATGATCCGTTTCTGGATATTGGCCAATACAAATACACAACCGGGTCTGGCAAAAACAAGACCACTCATCGTTGGACGTATCTCGCGGTTCACTTGGATCGCCATTTGCCCCAAATTGTTTTGGATTCTCGAGAGAACAATTTTCTAACTTCGAACCTCCCGGTGAAGTTCTCTCACACTCAAGAGCTCGAACTTGAGGGAGACTTCAACAAGTTTTTTAGGCTCTATTGCCCAAATGGGTACGAAACAGACGCTTTGTACCTGTTAACGCCAGACCTCATGAAGAAACTGATTGACAAGTCGGGGAACTTCGATGTTGAAATCGTTGATAACTGGATGTTCTTCTACTCCACGGGATTTCTTGATCTTTCGGTGGAATCTGTCCTAAGCCATATTTTCGATGTGGCAAGATCAGTCGGGCGCTCCATGATTTCCAAGTCCGAGCGTTATGCGGATTCGAGAGTTGATTCCCAAATTGTTGCGAACACTAAACCTGCCCAGTTGGATTCCGAGGAAACAATCGGATCGATTAGTCAAGGAGTAGCTGGCACAAGGCTCGCGAGTGATGTTGTTGGCTCAGGGGGTCGCAGGCTCAAGACAGCAACCCCCTGGGCTGGACTTGGCATCGTTGTTGCAATAGTCGTTGCGTGGTTTTTCTTGCGCTGAGACGCATCGAACGCTTTCTTCAACCAAAGGGACCTGAAGGCAATCGGGAATCACCTACCACAATCAATCTGCTAGTGGATCGCGTCATTGCGACGTATAACCCTGAGGGGCCTCGAGTAGATTCGCCAATGATTTCTTGGGGGTCAATTACGACGACAGTATCGAATTCAAGGCCCTTTGCATCATGAGTAGTCATGACGGAAACTCTTGAATCAATGCCTTCGGCACCGATTCCGACATCGCTACCGCAAAGTACCTGGAGTTGCTCAAACACTGCGTCGAGCTTTTGTCTTGGCGCCACCACCCCGATCGTGCCTGGAACTTTGTGGATGTCAATGAACGCATCCTTTAGCTCGGGAAAGAACTCAATTGGCCAGTCGCCATCTCTAACCGAAGCAGATTCTGTAACCGGCAAGCCGAAAGACTTCGCCATGAGTTCCGCTTGATTGGCAATAAGCGCAGGAGTGCGGTAGTTCACCGTCAATTCTTCACGAACGAGCCATTCTGACTCATTCCTTTTGCCGATCAAGGGGGCAAGAGCTTTGCTCCAATTTAGAGCCGCCGATGATGACGCCGACTGAGCAATATCCCCCACAATTGTGAAAGAAAGCGAAGGTCCGCGTCTCCTCAGTAGTCGCCATTGCATGGGCGAAAGTTCTTGTGCTTCATCGACGACAATGTGCCCAAACGCCCATGTGCGGTCGTTCGCGGCGCGTTCGGCAGTGCTTCCGGGGTCTGAATATTCAGCAAATCCGGCCGCTAGAGTCTTCGCATCAACGAAACCGGAAACCCCGAAACTCTTGATTGCCTGCTTCGCATTTTCTAGATCGCGCTCTTGCTGTTCTTTATGCTCCCGCAATTTTGAATGATCAACCGGAATGGCTTCACCCAGCAGCTCGGCAGCTTCATCCAATAGCGGGATGTCTGAAATTGTAAAAGGTTCCGAACGCTCTCGAAGCAAGAGATCTCTATCGGTTTGGGACCAATCTGGAGTCAATTCGAATAGCCAATTCGGTCTCGCAAAAATATCCTGAATCAACTTCTGTGGCGTTAAAGGTAACCATGCTGAATTCAAGTACACGCGGACTGAGTCAGCGGTTCTGACATCTTCCCGAAGAATAGCTAAATCAGATTCGTCAAAGACTGCGCCCCTAGATTGGAGCTTTCTTGCAAACGATTCGGTGATTGAAGTTATAGCAGCGCGAGCAAACACCAATCGCGCTTCATTATGTGGCTTTCCAGTCGATTGAGCCTGACGAACACATCTGGCAATTGTCTCGGGATCCACCTCAATATGATCGCCATTCACCTCCAGGTCTTGAACTTCTGTCGGCGGAATCTGACGAGAACGAACAGCACGCTCAATTAGTCCAGCCATCCGCAAGTCGCCTTTAAGCTTTGCCCGCTCTGGAGAATCCTCAAAATTTGCGACGACCCCCGGGAACAATTGCCCAAGGCTCGAAAGCACTACTCCTGACTCACCTAGCGACGGCAATACGGCTTCGATATATCGAACGAACGAGGCAGACGGTCCAACGATCAGAACTCCGGTTGAGCGTAATCGTTCACGATGCGCATACATCAGAAATGCTGCGCGGTGAAGTGCGACTGCTGTCTTGCCGGTGCCAGGTCCACCTTGGACTACCAAAATACCCCTGAGGTCAGATCGAATAACCCGATCTTGTTCAGCTTGAATCGTTGCAACAATGTCCGTCATCCGGCCTGTCCGCTCGGCCGATAGAGATGCAAGTAACGCGCCCTCTCCTTGGAGTTGGATGCCGTCGGAGGCGAGCATTTCTGAATCGAATAATTCATCTTCGATTCGAATAAGTTCGCGATCGCGAATATAGAGGTGTCGTCTTGCCTTGGCCCCCATGGGATTTAGGGCAGTAGCTTGATAAAACGCGCTTGCTTGAGGTACGCGCCAGTCGAGCAGTATCGGCCTAAGCTCTTCATCTCGCAGACCGATTCGACCAATGTAGTTGTGAACAAGATTGCCCGCTTCATCAATCCCAGTCAGTCGGCCAAACGCTAGCCGATCACCAACTTCGCGTAGCTGGGCTAGCCGATCCTCGAACAGTTTGGCAAAACTGTCTCGCTCGCTACGCGCTTGATGGCCACCACCAACATCATTTCGGCGCACGGCAGCAAGTTGGGATTCGGTTTCTAGTGAGATATTAGAAACGCGTTCGTATAACTCGCGAACATATTCCTGCTCGCGCTCAAGTTCTGTTTTGCTCAAGACACTCATTACCTAAAGAAAATCGCAACGAACAAGTTTAGTCGCTTAGCGCGGTCGATTCTCCTGCGTTGGTTGTGATTGTTGCTCGCGAAGAATCGCCAACGCGCGAGAAACGCGTTCACTTAGTCCTGCGACCTTCTTCGGCGCCTTTCGTTCAAGTTCAGAAAGCAGTAGCAAAGACTCGGCGCGCTGCTTCTGATGGACCGCATGAATCGCGAGATTGCGGGCGAGCGAAATTTGGGCACCGCGAATCGCAAGCCAAATAGTTAGAGCGACAGCGAGAGCGCTAATTGCGATAAGCCACCACTCAACTTCGCCATCCAGGAATGCAACGACGACAAGGATTAGCCCGCAAATTGAAATGATGACGGGTAGCGATCGCACTACTCGACCTATAACTATCTTTCTGCGAAGGTCCTTGCTGCGTTCATCCAGCGCCCGAAGCCATGATCGATAGTCCGCGATTCTGCCTTTTGAAAGACGCGCCCCAGATTGCCCTCTCAACTCATCCCGAATGACTTGGTAACCCGTTTCCGGTCGACGCAATGCTCTAGATGCAAGCAACGCTGCTACAACCGCGATTGCGAAACAAATGACTAAGCTAACTAGACCGATAAGCAAGCTAATTGCTTCAGGAAGTGTTGCGATGAGGCCAAACACAATTCTCAGCGAAAAGTCGACTCCAACGATTACGGCTATTAAGACGACAGAGCCAACCGCAATCATCCACGTCAAGATTCGGTCTCGGTCTCTTGTTCCGGCGGTTCGTCCCGCGCGACGAACGAAATGTCCCGTGCCGACATCGACGATTTGAAGCAGCACCGTCAAGAGCCAAGTGGCGCCGACCACGATTGCAGCGAGTACAACTCCACCGAAACTCATTAGCATCGCTCCCTCATTCGTGAACTCGCTCGTCGAACATTTTGCCAGGGTTCAGTATTCCGCGTGGATCAAACACTTGCTTAATTCTGCGCTGTAAATCTAGTTGTGCATCGCCGATTTCCTCCGACAGCCACCGCTTCTTGAGTGTCCCAACTCCGTGCTCCCCTGTCAAAGTGCCGCCGAGTTTCAACGCCGAATAAAAGAGTTCGCTTGCAGCGTCCCAAACTCTTGCCGGGATATCTTCGGAATCGACGAGAAAATTCGGATGGAGGTTACCGTCTCCTGCGTGCGCAACTGTTGGAATCGGAATTTCGAACTCAGTTGAGATTCTTTGAATCTCGCGAAACATTGCGGGCATTGCACTTCTCGGTACCGCAACATCCTCGATTAGCACCCGGCCCCTAGCAGCTAGTGCTGGATGAAACGCTCTCCTAAAGGCGAACAATGACTCTGATTCGCCATCGCCTCGATCTACCTCGACTGAAACCGCTGTATTGCCAATCAAGCTCATGGCACGTTTAATGCGAGAGTCTGCATCCTGATCATCAAACTGCACAATCAGTTTCGAGAATGCCTTGTCCCGAGAGCCTTGATTCAAGTAATCGTTTACGAATCCGACCGAAAGCTCATCCATTATCTCCATTACTGCGGGCGCTAGGTCTGAACTGGCTATCCTGGCGGCCGCGTTGGCGGCGCCAACGACATCCGAAAAGTTCGCTACGAGAGTTCGCTCGCGGTCCGGGCGAATCGGCTTGAGTCTGAGCGTCGCTTCGACAATTACCGCCAAAGTGCCCTCAGAGCCAACGATTAGTGACGTCAAATCCAAACCCGTGACGCCTTTTACTGTTCGTCGACCGAGGTTTAGAATTTGACCGTCCGCCAATACGACCGTAAGGCCGAGTACAGAATCCCTCGTCACTCCGTATTTCGCGCAAAGTAGGCCGCCCGCGTTGGTTGCGATATTCCCGCCAATTGTCGAGATTGCTTGGCTTGCCGGGTCAGGCGAGTACCACAGTCCTTCGGTTCGAAGCTGTTCATTTAGTTCGGAGTTAATTACTCCCGGCTCCACAACTGCAGTCAAGTCTTGAGAGTTGATTTCCAAAACTCGGTTCATTTTCAACATTGAAAGCACGATTTCCCCTGCGTCGCCTATCGCGCCTCCTGCGAGTCCTGTTCCAGCGCCCCTAGGCACAACCGGAATACCTTCACTATTGGCAAATTCAAGGGTTGCTTGAACGTCGCCAACGCTTCGTGCCTCAACTAATGCGGAAGGCCGATTACTACTAATCGAGCCAGACTTGTCAGATCGATATTCCTCAAGCCGCACCGGGTCCACCACTAGAGCACTGCCAATTTTTGAGCGCAATGCCTCAAAGTCGACAAATTTCACAATCTTGCCGCCAGAAATTCCTCGACCTCGGCTTCGGTAGGGATTGAAGGTACAGCTCCTTGCTTTGTTACAGCAAGAGCGGAAGCAGCAGTTGCATAACGAACTGCGAATTGGATCGTTTCTCCCTTTGAGATTGCGGCCACGAATGCTCCGCAGAAAGTGTCACCAGCACCAGTTGTATCCACAGCTTTCACTTCAAAGGCGGGTGTCCTGAATAGTTCGATCGCGTTGGAAAACACGACTGAACCCAATTTCCCAAGTGTGACAATCAGATTGTCGACTTTGCCCGCCAACTTCTGCATTGCTTTGGGTAGATCATTTTCTTTTGCAATGATGCTCGCCTCGTGTTCGTTAACGATCAAGAAGTCGAGATTCGAAAGCAAGTCGTCATCGAGTTCAGTTGCCGGAGCAGCGTTCAAGACAACGGTGCTGCCTTTACTTTTTGCAAACCTTGCAGCTTGAGAGACTCTGCTTATCGGGATTTCAAGTTGAGCCAATAGCACTCGTGCTGACGCAATGCTTTCCAAATCGCGTTCGGTAAGGCTGGATGGGTTGATGTTGGCGCCTGAAACTACGACGATCGAATTTTCTGCGCTCTGCGAGACCGTTATGAACGCTTGCCCGGTGGTTTGGCCTTTGATTTCGAGCACGCGCGAGTTCTCAATCCGCTCAGTCTCCAGCACGTCACGCAGGCTCCGACCGAAATCGTCTGTTCCCAGAAAGCCGATCATGGTGCAAGGTGCATTAGCTCGCGCCACAGCAACAGCCTGATTTAGACCCTTACCGCCGGGATAAGTGTCCATTTCTCGTGCAAGTAACGTTTCACCGGGGCCCGGGATTCGCTCGACAGACAGCACAATGTCCATATTCAAACTGCCGAGGACAACTACCCCTGAATGCTCGGTCACACTTAGAGCCTAACCTTGTCGGTACCCAATGAAAGTGTAAGAGAGTGACATCGTTCGAAATCGAGAATGCTGGCGGATCAAATTTGCTCGACATTTTTGGCTACCTGGATCGACACTCCATTCCTTCAGTTGAAAACACAACTCGCAGTTCATACGGAAGACTCATCAACTCGAATCACTCCCAGGTGAGGCTCGAAATTGAACTAGTAAATGCTGAAGGCGCTCGCCAGCGGTTGCTAGCTAGCGTCGATGGGCAACCGCTTGATGACGAGCAGCTGACTAGGGTTCGTGGCTTGTTGAGTTTGGATGATGATTCTCTAGCCATCGACAACCACTTGGGCAAAGATCAAATCTTGAAACCCTGGATTCAATCACACCCGGGCTTGCAGCTGCCTGGCTCTTGGGATCCCGGCGAAGAGTTGCTACGAACAATGATTGGCCAGCAAGTCTCCGTTTCGGCCGCGCGGACGACGCTATCTCGACTTTGCATCGGCTTGACCGGCAAGCCGGCATATTTTCCGACTTACTCTGAAATTGCCGCTCGAGGACATGAATTCCTCCGAGGTCCACGTCGAAGAATTGAATCGGTTATCGGGATTGCCTCAGCCCTAGCGAGCGAAGACATCCAATTTGCCCCTCACGAATCCAATGAAACTTTGAAGCAGAAACTCCTGGATTTTCCAGGCATCGGACCGTGGACTGTTGGATACCTCGCAATGCGAAGCTTTAGCGACTTGGATGTGTTTCTAGAAACCGATCTCGTCATCTTGAAGGCCGCAAAACTTCTCGGAATACCGGACTCCCCCAAGCAACTTTCTGAATTTGCCAAGAGGTGGGCGCCCTACCGTAGCATCGCCAGTTTGTATTTGTGGCACATTGCCATTTCTTCCAGATCAAGCAGTCAAGAAGTTTAAGGGTTCTCGCTTCGCCGCCTCACGAACATCCGTATTACCAAGAATGCAATCCCGACTACGAAAAGGACTCCAGCGACAATCAAGTAGGGAATCGCATTAACACCCGTATCGGCTAGGCCAGCGATCGAAATGGGTAAAGCAGCAACGGCATAGGTTCCCGAATACAACACGACGTGATGTAACCCTGCAGTAGCGCCCGCCGGAACAGTGAAAGTGAGGCTGAACGAGCCGTTTTGATCGGCCAAAACAGAACCCAAAGGAACCGGGGTTGAATTAAATGAGACGTCGAAAGCAGACAAATTTTGATCGGTAAATTGGCTTCCCGTAAGCGTCACGGAATCCCCTGGATCAGCGCTTGAGTTTGATAACGACGCTTGGCCGGATAGAACCGCTAGACCGCCTCCGTTACCGTTTCCGTTTCCGTACCCGGCAGCGTCAAAAAATGTGAATCCTGCGCCAATTGAGGTCGGCACTGTAGAAGCGAGGCCGGGGGTACCCGTGAAGTATGCTTTCTGGCCTGGCTGCACAATTACATTTATCGACTGGGGCACACCGTTTGGTGCGAAGTCGGTTAATTGGATAGGCGCATTTGTATTGTTGCGAATCCAAAACCTATATTGAGTCATTTGATTTGCAATCATGAAAGTTGCAACCCCGGCGCCTTCATGCCAGGTGCCTTCGGCATCTTGCCACTCGAGGCCAACTTGAGTCTGAGAGGAGTCTTCTGGAGTTACTCCGAAGAATGTAACCGTGTAGGTGTGACTTTCTGCACCCATCGAGGCAACAATTGTGCCCGATTGTGAACCGGTAACTAGTTGCACTGATCCGAATCCGCACGAAGTACTACCGCTAGGAATTTGGCAAGTCGCAAGCTGATTTGAATTTGAGTCGTACCACGTGGCATCAACTGCGCTAGATTGAGCCGCTCCAATTGTTACAAACAAAGTTGTTGCAGATGAGACGTGAACATAAGTCGTACCGCTAAGTACCGAAGGGGTACCCGGTCCTGAAACTTGAACGTCAATCGTAGTTCCGAATGCGCTTTGAGGCGACGCTTGAGCCGCAATAGGAGTAGCCAAAACTACACCCAGAGCCAACGCGCCCGAAAACGCAAATGCTAATCCGCGTGATTTCTTCACAAGAAATCAGAATAGTCAGAAGTTTTGTAATCGGGAACTAAATACTTAGTCCGTCGAGTCCTCTATTTCGATAATCTTCATTACGCCCGTGGTGGGGACGAGCCCGCTAAGTCGCTCAGGTGAGAGCACTCGAGCAACTTCTTCTGAACTCATTAGACCCGCCTGAACAACGAGTTCGGCGATTGAAGCGTTGGTTGTTAGAGCAATGTGTGCCAATTTGGCTGACGCAGCGTAGCCAATGTACGGCGTTAGTGCTGTAACCACTCCAACTGAAGTTTCCACTTGAGTTGCGAGCCTCGACATATTGGCGGTAATTCCATCGATGCAGTGAACCCGCAATGTGTAGCAACCGTTGGTCATCCATGCAAGGGACTGCAAGATACTGTGTGCGATCACCGGTTCGAATGCGTTTAGTTGCAATTGCCCAGCCTCAGCGGCCGCGGTCACAGTGGCATCTGCTCCGATGACGCTAAATGCAACTTGGTTTACGACTTCAGGGATTACTGGATTGACTTTTCCGGGCATAATCGACGATCCCGCTTGTCTTGCGGGCAAATTGATTTCACCAATTCCGGCTTGAGGTCCGCTAGAGAGCAAACGCAAGTCATTACAAATCTTGGAAAGCTTGACGGATGCACGTTTGAGGTGACCGCTAAGCGTCATGAAGATTCCGGCGTCACTAGTTGCCTCAATCAAGTCCGGCGACGTGACCATCTCAAAACCGCTAATTTCCGAAAGCTTCTTGCGGACGGCTTCCGCGTATCTCGGATCGGCAGTAATCCCAGTTCCAATTGCCGTAGCGCCGAGGTTGATCTCGTTGAGCCACGGAATAGTTTCGCTGAGCCGCTCGAAATCTTCCGTCAAAGTATGGGCAAACCCGTTGAACTCTTGACCGAGAGTCATCGGCACAGCATCCTGCAATTGCGTGCGACCAACTTTAAGTACCTGGGCGAATTCCGTTCCCTTTCTAAGAAACGCCTCACTCAGCTTGTGGTGCTCCGCTAGTAAACGTTTTGTCCCAAGCACCATCGCGAGTTTGATTGCGGTGGGATAGACATCATTCGTACTTTGACTTCTATTGACGTCATCAATCGGATGCAAATGAACGTAGTCTCCAAATTCATGACCCATAATTTCTAGGCCACGATTCGCGATTACCTCATTGGTATTCATGTTGGTTGAGGTTCCAGCGCCACCCTGGATCACTCCAACTACGAACTGGTCATGCAGCTTGCCATCGATTATTTCTTGACACGCCTGGTCAATAACTCTTGCTTTCTCGGGCTCGATGGTTCCAAGTTCTTTGTTGGCTCGCGCGGCCGCTTGTTTGACCATCGCGAGCGCGCGGATCAAGTCGGGGTATACCGAAATTGGTCTCCTGGTGATCGGAAAGTTCTCTCGAGCTCTTTCAGTGTGAATCCCCCAGTAGGCATCCGCTGGTATCTCCATTGAACCAACGGAGTCACTTTCTGTGCGGGTCTTGCCGGTTGGAGTGGTTGGTAGAGCGCTCGGCGCTTCAGACATTCGAAAATCTCCTTTGAAGATCGATGGTTCAACTCTAACTTTTCTAAATCGGTGTCTTGTTCAGCCGCTGTGAAAGAACGGCACGATTAGGTACACACCAAATAGCACGAGGGCGGCGCAGACCACAAACAGCGCTCTTGCAACTAGTCGCTGAAGTTTCCCCGTAGCAGAATCTCGGCGCTCAGCAATGGAGCCGCTCTCAAACAACCTGATACCAAGCGAAGCGATCGCAACGACGGCGCTTGCGCCAACTAGCGCCGCAACCGCAACTACTACAAATGCTCCCCAATCAATCATTTGTTGGACTCGCTATCCGAGCTCGGCTTGCCAGGTTTTGCGCTAGCAATAATTGGCGGAACCTTCGGCATCACGACACTTGGAGTGTGCTGAATCGGAATCTCGCCGGTGACATTCTTGCTGGTAACCGGATTTCGCCTTGATCGACGGAACATCAGAATAATCACGACCGCTCCAACGAGCGCATCTGCCGCAATACCAATCGGGCCAAGTCGAGCAATTAATTCCGCGATCGCAGCCATCGCCGCGGCACACGGAAGAGTGACGAGCCAGGCAATGCCAATCCGGCCGGCGACTCGCCAACGAACACGATTCAAGCTTCGACCAAGCCCTGCGCCAATAACTGAACCGCTCGCGACTTGAGTTGTCGAAAGCGCAAAACCCAAATGTGAACTCGCCAAAATCGTGGCGGTCGTAGCTGCCTCGGCTGAGAATCCTTGCGCGGGAGAAACATCGGTTATTCCAGTGCCGACAGTGCGGATGATTCGCCAACCGCCAACATACGTTCCGGCTGCGATCGCTAAAGCACAAACCGCTATTACCCAAAATTCAGGACCGCTACCTGGGCTTTGAAAACCCGCAGCTATGAGGGTCAGGGTAATAACGCCCATGGTCTTCTGAGCGTCGTTTGTTCCGTGCGCCAGCGAGACAAGACTTGATGTAAAAATCTGGCCGACTCTAAATCGCCTTCTTGCATTGATCATCTTGCGGCCAGAAGTTAACCAATAGGCCAGTTTCGTTGCGGTGAACGCAACGACGACTGCTGTTAGTGGCGCCAAAACAGCTGGAAGAACAATCTTGCTCAAAAACACACCGGGGTCGATTGCGCCGAAACCTGCTCCCGCCCCCACTGATACCGCTCCAATTAGACCGCCAAACAATGCGTGCGATGAGCTCGATGGCAATCCGAGCAACCAAGTAGTTAGGTTCCACATGATCGCGCCAATGAGTCCGGCGAAGATCATCATTGGAGTTATTTGAATTCCTCCGTTGCCCTCCCGAATTAGACCGCCTGAGATTGTCTTGGCGACTTCGGTACTGAGAAATGCGCCAACTAGATTCAAGACCGCCGCAATCGCTACTGCCACTTTCGGCTTCATCGCACCGGTAGCAATTGGGGTTGCCATGGCGTTAGCGGTGTCGTGAAAACCGTTTGTGAAATCAAAGAACAACGCCAAGCAAATGACGAGCACAACCAAGAGAGAAATGTCCACTGCGGATGAGTCTTTCATTCAATCTTTCAGGCGGTCAACATAGACCTACAGCCAAAGGTTGAAGGTTGATCAATTTTGAGCTGGCACCCCCATGATTGGGGGACTGTCCCCTATTCTGTGGACATGGGTTAAGACTCTAAACTTTCCTCATACCAGGTATGTGATTGGTGGGAATCGGAACTTGGACGATAACAATTTTTACGGCGCGCCAGCCGGATGGTACCCAGACCCGTTAGGGTTGCCGCAACTTCGTTGGTGGGACAGCACTGCTTGGACTCATCAAACGGCTGAAGCTCGTGCCCCAATGGTCATGCAAGAGACCACCTACGCGTGGGCGGATGACGAACCCCAACCTCAATTAGCTGAACAAGACGACTCGCTTTCCCGTCGCGAACGTCGCGAGCGCGAACGTAAAGACCGAGTTGAAACTCCGTTGCCAACAGCTCTGACTCTGTTGCAATTGGAACCACCTTCGAAATCCGACGTCCATACAGAAATGCCAAGGCCGGACGCTTCAAGCTCCGCAACTGGTTTTTCAACTCAAGATGGCCACGATTTTGCGAGTCAGACTCAGCAATCAGACTTCTTTGGTCAGCCAACTTCATACGCTCAACCGCAGACTTCTCAGCCGGCGTTTACTGGAACACAATTTGGGGCACCACAGCAGGGAGAACCTGCATTTGGTGGGTTTGCTGGCTTCATGCCTCAGCAAGCCCAACAACCTCAACAGACCTTTGACTGGGCGCCTAGAGTCGATCCGCTAAGCGACCCGCAGTATCAGGCATATTTGAGGGCTCAAACCGCTCCGCACGCTAAGCCAACCCACAATGGCCCCATATGGACAATGGCCCTTATCCCTCTCTTGCAATTGGTAGTGAGTCTTCTATTACTCATTTCGACCGGTACTTCTGAAAACTCCGGATTGATGGCTGCTGTCTGGCTTGCGCCATATCCAATTGCAATCGCTCTGGCGGCATTTGACCGTAGAACCCTGCGACGAGTTGGTCACGAGAAGACTGCTCATTGGGCGTGGGCTTTGCTGGGTGCCCCTATTTACTTAATCGTGCGCGCGGTTGCCGCTATTCGTGAATCCGGTGGTGGTTTTGGACCGGTTCTCGTATGGTTTGCTCTTGGGCTTTTGCAAATTGGTGCGATTGTGGCAGTTCCAGGGCTCGCGATCGCGACAGCACCTTCAATATTTGCGCAACAGGCAGAGCAATCAATTGCGAGCGACGCGCTCGTCATGGGCGCCAAGCTGGACGTGACATGCCCGGCAGAACCACCTGTATTGATAGGTCAAACTTTCGATTGCGCAGGAGTTAACGCCTCTGGCAAGAAGATGAATATCGAAGTCAGCCTTCAAAGGGTGAATGGCTGGATCGACTGGCAAGTCAACGACTGGGGTATCTACACCCTCGGCTAAGCGGTGCGATTAGGTTTGAAACAACCTACGGCGCAACTTCAAACCTTGGATGTTGCTTAGCTCTGGCTAGGCTTGGTCGAGTGCGGATACTACTGATTAGACACGGTCAGACTCCTGGTAACGTACTTGGGCAACTAGATACTGCATACCCTGGACCAGGTTTGACGACTGAGGGTATCGCACAAGCAGAACTGCTAAATAACTCCCTCTCGGAGATCCCGCTAGAGGCAATCTATGTATCCACGCTAAAGCGAACTGCATTGACCGCGGCCCCACTTGCAAATGCCCGAGGGATCGACATTCGTGAACTGCCTGGAGTTCACGAAATCGAAGCAGGGGAACTCGAACTCAGAAGCGATCGCCCAGCAATTGAGCGATATCTTCAAACGATCTACGAATGGGGTACAGGAAATCTTGACGCTCGAATGCCTGGTGCAGGAACAGGTGCAGAATTTTTCAGTCGCTTTGACGAAGCCTTGGGCACAGTAGCGAGCGTTCACTCCGGTTCGGTCGCAGTATTCAGTCACGGTGCAGCGATTCGTGTTTGGGTTTCCTCTCGTGCTGTCAACGTACCTGTGACATTCGGAGTCGAGAACCGACTCGCAAATACGGGAGTGGTGATTATCGAATCCGATTCGAATGGGAGTTGGCAACTAGTTGAATGGGAAGGGCAGACTCCCCGCGAAATGGGGTATGCGAGTTGATCACATAACAAGTAGTTTCGAGTTAGGGGATCGCGTTTTTGTAACGCAAGCGTTCTTGGGGGATAAATGTCGTTGGATGCAGCAGAAACAGTAGTAATTCCAGGCTGGTACCCGGACCCTTCCAATGAGAACCAAGCACGATGGTGGGACGGCTCAAACTGGACCGAATTGGTCAAACCAGTTGCCAGTGCACCGGCACCTGAACCCGAAATTGATCGCTATTTTTCAGCAGAATTGGGCCGAAAAGAAGCCGCGTTGCCTCCAATCGACCCCTTCCGGCCTTCAGACCACCGTTACAACTCTCAAGGGTTCGTTTCGATGGAAGCAAAGCCCATACACCGCTTCTCGCCGACTCGCGCCTACACGGCCTCTGTCTGGTGGCTCGCAACGATGCCCATTTGGGCAACGGCTGTGATTCTTGCACTCACTCTCGGTCTCGGCGATTACTTTTCGTTATTCCCGCGTTTCATGTCAGGGATAATCCTCTACCTGGTTGCTGCAACATTGACTATCCAGGATAGAAAGTCGCTCCTAAATCAGCTTCATCCAAGCGCGGCTTCCGCGTGGTGGTTCCTGCTTGGTCCATTTATCTATCTGATTGCGAGAGCCGTTCACGTTACACACAACACCGGGCGTGGCTGGGCACCTGTGCTTGTGTATGCAATTAGTAGCGTGGTTCCGATTACCGCGGTACTTGCCTTCTCTTCGCTACTGATCGCCTTCCAGGTTTTGTTGCACCAATAGTTCTGCCTAACTTGTCGGGTTTAGGAGTCAGGGCGAGTTAGCGGTAGCCTCTAAATTCGTGGACTACACTCCCCCAAACAGTTTCACGACTCGACCAACCCTTCGTGGGCATTTTGGAATGACCGCCTCCACACATTGGATTGCATCCGCTTGCGGCCAGTCGGTGCTAGAACGTGGCGGTAACGCCTTCGATGCTTCAGTCGCCGCCGGTTTTGTGCTTCAGGTAGTTGAACCTCACCTAAACGGGCCCGGTGGAGACCTTGTCGGGATATTTAGCACTGCCAAAGAACCGGGGATAGCCAAAGTTCTGATGGGCCAGGGGCCAGCACCCACCCACGCGACCATGGAGAAATACCGACAAGAGGGACTCGATTTCGTTCCCGGTGCCGGTGCTCTTGCCGCTGCTGTGCCTGGCGCAACAGATGCTTGGCTTCTCTTGCTCAAGGATTACGGGACTTGGGAATTGGCGGACGTTTTGCAGTTCGCGATCGATTACGCCAAGAATGGTCATCCTCTTCACGAGAGGGTTTGCGCGACGATTGGGAAAGTCCAGGATCTGTTTCAGCAACATTGGCCGACTTCCGCTGAGCTCTGGAACCCTCGAGGGGCTGTACCGAGAGAACTTGAAGTGTTTAAGAACCCCGCTCTCGCCCGCACTTTTGAGCGATTGGTGTTAGCGGCAAAGGGGAACTCGCGTGCCGAAAGAATTGACGCGGCCCGAACTGAGTGGGCAGAGGGATTCGTCGCGCAAGAAATCGAGTCGTTTGTCAAGCACACACATCGCCATTCCGACGGCAAGGATCACGCTGGAGTGATTCGCGCTTCAGACCTTGCAGAGTTCAGAGCTACCTTGGAGCCAGCGATTTCGGCCGAATTTCGAGGAGTAACGGTTGCGAAAGCTGGCCCATGGAGTCAGGGGCCGGCGCTTCTAGAGGCGCTCGGCATCCTTGAAGCGTTCGGAGACGAACAGCTTGATCCATCCACCGCGCAAGGTGCACATTTAGTGCTTGAGGCCGAAAAATTGGCTCTAGCGGATCGCGACTCATATTTTGGGGATTACGAGCAAGGATTATTTGTAACTGAGGAACTACTTTCGAAAGAGTACTTGGCCTCACGTCGCGAGCTAGTTGGTGAAAGAGCGTCGGTGGAGTTCAGACCCGGTCAAATCGCCAGAGCAAGTCAATTCTTCCCTCCACTAGTAGCTGAAGTCTCGGTAGAAGAAGACGTCGCGCTTGCAGCAGGTGGCGAGCCGACCGTCTCAAAATCCGGCGTTTCGAATGGCGACACTTGCCACTTGGATGTGCTCGATCGCTGGGGAAACCTCGTCTCAATAACACCTTCAGGTGGCTGGTTGCAATCTTCACCAACGATTCCCGAACTTGGATTCTGCCTGGGAACGCGACTTCAAATGACTTGGCTAACTCCGGGAGCGCCCTCTTCGCTTGCTCCAGGGAAGAGGCCAAGAACGACGCTTACACCGACGCTTTTGCTAAAGGATGGGCGCGCATTTGGAACGCTCGGCTCGCCCGGAGGAGATCAGCAGGACCAGTGGCAATTGCCATATTTGCTCCGCACAATCGTGGGCGGTTACTCGCCGCAGCAAGCCATCGATGCTCCAACATTTCACACAACTTCGTTCCCCGACTCGTTTTGGCCAAGGCGATGGGTTCCAGGAGGCGCCGTGGTTGAGAATCGGCTTGGCGAAGAAGTCATCCGCGAACTGGAATCGCGAGGTCATCTGGTTACCAGGGCCGGAGATTGGTCCTTGGGTAGGCTTTCTGCGGTTGGAATCGATCCAGACGGAAGCTACTTCGCAGCAGCGAACCCGCGAGGGATGCAAGGTTACGCAGTCGGTCGCTGAGCACCAAGTCGATATTCGGCTTAGCCTTATATCGTGAACCTAAGCGACATTGCACTTGAAACTATTGATGGCGAGCAAACAACGTTCGGCGATCAAGCTGGACGGGTAACACTCGTTGTGAACGTTGCTTCAAAATGTGGTTACACGCCACAATATTCGGGACTTGAACGGGTTTTCGACAAGTATTCGGATCGAGGATTGGTCGTTCTCGGATTCCCTTGCAATCAATTCATGATGCAAGAGCCAGGATCTTCTTCTGACATCAAAGAGTTTTGTCAACTGAATTATTCGGTCACCTTTCCGCTGTTTGCCAAGTGCAAAGTGAACGGGAACAACGCACATCCGCTTTTTAGCGCCTTAGCTCAAACCAAAGACAGCAACGGCATTGCCGGCAAGATTCAGTGGAACTTTGAAAAGTTTCTAATACTAGACACGGGCGAAATTCTTAGATTTAGATCAAAGGTCGAGCCTGAATCGAACGAAATCATTCGGGCCATCGAAGGAGCACTATGAACAATTGGAACAAGGCAAGGTTGAATTCATGACTAAAGAACTACGAAATGAGACAGAATCCAATCGCTACACACTACGGATTGACGGTGAAATCGCAAGCGCTGTTGATTACAAGACCAGCGGAGAATCGGTTTCGTTTACGCATACGTTCACAGATCCGAAACGTCGTGGTCAGGGTCTAGCGGCTGAAATAGTTGAATTCGCGGTAGATGACGTTGAACAAAATTCGTCGAGAAAGATCATTCCAATGTGTTGGTACGTCGGCGAATGGTTCGACAAACACCCTGAGCGCGCCAATTTGTTGACTCGTTAGTTCGAGGAATTTCGCCAAGGAGTCTCCGAAAAAATACGCCCATGTTGATCTAGCAGGTTCAACTACCAAGGCGCTAGGTTTGAGCAAATCGCGCACAACTTCGTCGCGAGTCATCAAAATCTAAGGAGAAACAATGGCGCTTCCCTGGAAATTGCACGGGGATGGAAAGGATGTTTCAGCTCAAGAGCTGATCCTCCCAGAAGAACGATTAAGTTGGTTGCGAACGATCGGCTTTGGCGGCCAACACGTTGTCGCAATGTTTGGTGCGACATTCCTCGTTCCACTACTGACAGGATTCCCACCGTCGACGACTTTGTTCTTCTCGGGAATAGGAACCCTGCTCTTCCTAATCATTACGGCGAATAAACTCCCGAGCTACTTAGGATCCTCATTTGCTTTTATCGCGCCTATACTCGCAGCAACGCAGTCCGGCGGTAAAGGCGTCGCTCTCGGTGGGATCATCGTCACAGGAGCAGTGTTGGCGATCGTCGGAATCATCGTTCATTTCTCAGGGACGAGGTGGATAAACGCGCTACTTCCTCCGGTTGTCGCCGGTGCAATCGTCGCGTTGATCGGATTTGCTTTAGCTCCG
>JAHBSS010000028.1 GCA_019639015.1 Cryobacterium sp.
GATCTTGAACGACGAGAGTCTCAAAATCTATATCAGGGAATCGATTTGCTAGGGTGTTCGCCCTGACTATTTCCGGACCGAGCGGACCGGCTAGAACCCCAACCGCAAGGGTGGTCCTAGCCGGTCCACTCGAGACCGAGTCAATATGACTTAGTTCAATCCGCACGAATAATCACGGTACTTTATGCACACTCAGCAACGTCAGGGTCGAAAGGTTGTTTACCGACCCAACGAGTGGAGAGAGCACAAATCCATCCCACTGCGTGCTGTGCGCCTCAATGACCATCGGCATTGCGTAAACAATGTATGGACGGTCATCGTAGATGATCTTCTGCATCTGATTGATGATCGATCTGCGTTCCTGATTATCGAGAGCTGCGCCTTGCTGCAAGTAAAGCTCGTCATAGGCAGGGTTGCAGTATCCACTGTCACTGTTGTTGCCGCGTTGATCACAAGTCAACACGCTCAAGACGAAGTCCGGATCAACTGGTGGAGTCCAGTTCCACATTGCGATGTCGTAGTCCCCGTAGTCTTCATTCGGGCCAATGATTGCTTCCCACGCAGCATCCGGATCCATCTTGCGTTGCTTTATTTCGATTCCAATCTGCTTGAAACCAGCCTGCATGATTTGGAATGCGCGGTCAGGAGCGCCATTTTCTTCGGTTGGGAAGATCAGGTCGTATGACATCGGGTGTCCATTCGCGACGCGAATGCCGTTCTCGCCAACTGGATAACCAGCCTCATCTAGCAGAGCGTTAGCCTTGGCAACGTCGAAAGGTAGCGGCGCCAGCGACTCATCGTGGTAACCACTAGCAGGAGTTACTATCGTCGATCCTGGATCAGCAAAACCAAGCCAAGCAGTGTCAACTATTTGTTTGCGGTCGATCGCGTAGTCAATTGCTTCGCGAACCTTTGGATCCAACAGTTCACGGTTCTTAGTCTTTTCTGGGTTTGTGTTGATGATTACCATCTTGATCGTCACGCTTGGACCGGTTAGAACTTTGAAGCCAGCGTTCTTCAAAGTGCCCACTGCTGTTGGCGGAGTTTGTTGGCCGATCATATCCAGTTGCTTGTTCATCAATGCCGAAACCATTGCGTCATCATTTGCGAAGAACTGGAAGCCGAATCCTGAAATTTGCGGCTTAGTTTTCCCCCACCAATTCTTGTTGACAGAGAAAAGTGCAAGTTCGTCTTTCTGGTACTTGTCCAATTTGAATGGCCCACCTGAGACCATTGGCGCACCGTTTTCGAAGTTTGTGATTTCAGTGCCATCCCCGGTCGCAAACTTGCTCCAGATGTGCTCCGGCAAGATCGGTAATGCTTGCAGTTGAGTTAGCACATTGCCTACCGGTACTTCGTAGCTAATTTCCAAAGTGTTCGCATCGACCGCTTTGACTGATTCCATGTGTGCGACCCAACCAGCAAGAATTCCGGTCGGGCCATCCTGATAATCCAGGATCATGTTGTAGGTGAATGCAGCATCTTTCGCCGAAAGCGACTTTCCATCGGACCACTTTGCATTGGCAACAGTGTGGAACGTCCAAGTTTTTCCATCTGCTGAAGTCTCCCAACTCTCTGCGAACGAGGGTGTGATGTTCAAGTCTGCGTCGTACTCAGTCAAGTGTGGATAAACATATTGATACGTCACACTGCTGTAATCGGAGTCAGACACAAATGGATTGAGAGAATCAATCATTGAGGTCGTGCCGATTCGAAGTACGTCGCCCGAATCTTTCGTGGTTGCCGTGCAAGCACTCACAGTCACCACTAACGTGACAGCGGCTATGAGTGCGAAGGGTCTAATGATTTTCTTCATGACCAAAGTTTCCTTGCCTCTACTTTCCGAAACCGTCCGGCCGAAGAGGATCCTGATCACCGCTAGCTTTCTTGCAAACAGCGTCCTCTTTGACCGCAGTCGCAATCAAAACTGCGACTTGAGCAAAGCTTATTGCGCTTAGTATAAGAAGTGCAATCCATGGGTTAGATTTTCAAAGAGGAGGATCGGGTGCGCAGAACAGGCTACATCTGGAAACGGTCTGTATTCGCTGTCGTAACCATATTCGCCGCGGTCTCTTTTAATTTCGTGCTATTTCGAGTTCTACCCGGTTCAGCAATAACTCGAATTTCGCGAGTTCCAAACGCTTCTCCTTCAATGAAAAAAGCGCTGGCTGAACAATTCGGCTTGGACAAATCCATGTGGGACCAATATTGGTTGTATTTGAAGAACCTATTCACTGGGAACTGGGGGATTTCTTACTCGAATCGGCAGCCGGTGATAGAGAACTTGGCGGTAGCATTCGGCAACACGTTACCGGTCGTGTCGATCGGAACAATCGTTGCGATCATCCTTGGCATCCTTGTCGGAGTCCACTCCGCAGTCAGACGCGGAACTTTCGCAGATCATTTTTCAACCAATCTCGCCGTGTTGTTCTACGCATTCCCAACGCAATTTCTCGGGATGATGCTTCTCATATTTTTCGCGGGGGTTCTGCCGGCTGCAGGAACTCACGATCCATTCGCGTTCAATCAAACACCGTGGGAAAGCTTTCTCGATTATTCAAAGCACATGATCCTGCCCGTGCTTACGTTAGTGCTTACCTTGTACGCGGAAAACGCACTTATCGTTCGATCCTCAATGCTGGAAACCCTCGGAGAAGACTACATTCTCACCGCAAGAGCCAAAGGGCTCAGCAGGCGCAAAATCATTCGCGACTATGCAATGCGAAACGCATTGCTCCCCATCGTCACAATGGTCGCCTTGGCCCTTGGCGCAATAGTTAGCGGAGCAATCCTGATCGAAGTCATCTTCTCTTGGCCGGGAATCGGGCGCGCGTTATACGACGCAGTTCTACAACGGGACTATCCGATGTTGCAAGGTGGTTTCTTGATTATCACGGTCGTCGTCGTATTGCTCAATTACTTAGCAGATCTCGCGTATTACAAGCTTGACCCGCGCGTTGTGGATTAGGGGGCGAAATGACCGAAGGGCAAATCAGGCAAAGCAAAGTTGATCCGAGTTCCAGGGGAGGTTGGTGGACCGTTCTGAACGTACTTCGTCAGCCAACGGCAGCAATTGGCTTTGGGATTTTGGCGTTCTTCACAGTCATTTCACTTCTGTCTCCATGGATCAAGCCCTATTCGACGCATCTTGCCAGTTGCGCCGTTTTTGAGCCACCTTCGGCATCGCATTGGTTTGGATGCGACGACGGTGGGATTGATGTTCTGAGCCTGACCCTCGAAGGTGGGCTCATTTCTATGTATGTCGGGTTTACCGCCGCGACAATCACAATCCTCATCGGAGCGACGATCGGGATAGTCTCCGGGTATTTTGGTGGATGGATCGACACGGTCCTGATGCGAATTACCGACTACTTTCTTGTGGTCCCCCAACTTGTCTTGATGATTGTCGTTGCCGCAGTGTGGGGGCCAAGTTTGGAACACGTGATCCTCGTAATTGGATTACTTCTGTGGACCTACACCGCCAGAATTGTGCGCGCGCAAGTAAAGTCCCTTCGAGAACGAGTGTTTATTAGACGGGCTATATCAATTGGATCAGGGCACTTGCGTATTATCTGGCGCCACATCCTTCCGCAGATCGGTCCGCTCCTAGTAGCAAGTACGGTGCTTGCAATAACTGTTGCGGTTTTCAACGAAACAGCACTTGCGTTCCTCGGTCTGTCAGATCCCACCGCGATAACTTGGGGAACGATAATGGAGCACGCGTTCCAGCGAGCTGCCGTGAGTACCGGATCTTGGTGGGCAATCGTTCCGGCCGGGCTTGCGGTTGCGATCCTAATCATGGGTTGCTACATGCTGGGTCGCTCAATTGAAGACGCGCTAAATCCGAGGCTCCGAGTTTCTTATCTTTCTCCATACAGCTGGCAACTAAGAACCCTAGTTGGAAGGGGAAAGGGCGCCTTATGACTTCTTCAACGGCAGGTTCAGATGTCCCTGCTCTGGAAATCTCCAACCTGAATGTCTGGTTTGGAACTAGCCATCGTTCAAGTAAGGGTCAAGAATCCCACGCAGTGAAGGCGCTCAATCTAAAGGTCATGCCCGGCGAAAGAGTAGGACTAGTTGGTGAGAGTGGTTGCGGTAAGACGACAACGATTTTGTCGGCAATGGGGTTGCTACCTTCAACTGCAAGCGTTTCGGGTGAGGTGCTCCTCAACGGAGTGGACATAATCTCTGGTGGCGAAAGCGGTATGGCTTCACATCGCTGGCGCGAGATCGCGATGGTTTTCCAAGGCGCGATGAGTGCATTCAATCCAGTAAAGACAATCGGTTGGCAAATCATTGAAGCGCTTCGGATTCACAATGTTGTTGGTGAAAAACAGAGCACAAGCCGTGCAATCGAATTACTCGGTCTGGTTGGCTTGAAGCCAAACGTCTTGGATCTCTACCCCCACCAGCTTTCCGGGGGGATGAAACAGCGTGCCATGATCGCGATGGCAATTGCGTGCGAACCAAAGGTGTTACTTGCTGACGAACCGACGACAGCGCTAGACGTTGTCATCCAGGATCAGATTTTGAATCTACTAACCAGTCTCACTGAAGAGCTCAATCTTGCGCTGGTCCTAGTCACGCATGATTTGGGGGTGGTCGCCCAAAGTTGTGATCGAGCTGCCGTCATGCTTGGCGGACAAATCGTTGAAGAGGGTGCGATTGAAAAGCTCTGGAAAAACCCCTCACACGAATACACACGAAAACTATTCAATTCGACTCCAGACCTAGCAAGCGCCCTGGAGAAACGTAAGTCAAGCGGATCCGAGAAGAAGGCGACGTTACTGGAAGTTCGCGACCTTTCCGTAAAGTATGAGAACAGTCATCCAACAACCGACAGTCGAAAACTCGCTGTCGATGGGGTGAATTTCGATGTGCGCGCTGGAGAACTCGTCGCTCTCGTAGGTGAATCTGGTTGCGGGAAGACGACCACAGTTCAGGCCATCATGGGAATGGTTGACATTCAAGCTGGAGAAATACGTGTTTCTGGCGAAGATACGGTTCGCTTGCGCCCAAGCGCGCGCAAGCAATTGAGACGTTCGATGCAACTTATTTATCAGGATCCCTATGAAGCTCTCGACGTCAGGTTCCGGGTGAAAGACACTGTTGAAGAACCACTCGTAATCCACGGCATTGGTGGTAATCGAGCATCACGCCTACAACTTATTATCGAGGCACTTGAAGAAGTTGGACTCACTCCCGCGAGCGCATTCCTCAATAGATTCCCTCACGAGCTTTCGGGTGGCCAACGACAAAGAGTTGCTATCGCAGCAAGTATTGTCTTGCGACCAAAAGTTCTCTTGGCTGACGAACCCGTGTCGATGCTTGATGTCACTCTAAGATCTGGAGTCTTGGACCTCCTTGACCGATTAAGATCGGCGCATGACATGGGAATACTCATGGTTACTCATGACTTATCTACCGCGATCGAACACGCCGATCGGATCCTGGTAATGCGAGACGGAAAGATTGAAGAGGAAGGGACTTCTAATGCAATCTTGAACTCGCCAAGATCGTCATACACGAGGCTCCTGCTCGATAGCGTACCTAGTCCCAATCCGGACTCAAAACGAGGTTTGGTCCAAAAGAATCTAGTTAGTTAGAGGAGAAATCTTTTCTTCATCTGGATGCCCAAGAGGCGTAATTGTCCATCTTCGCGCTTCACTTGGTTTCAGAAGAGTCGGATGTTGACTGCCTGTGACGTAGAACACAAAATCGCGTGCTCGATAGGTTTGCTGGTAACTATCGAATGGAATGCCATCCTCTGAAAAGCTGACTCCACGAATTCTAACTACAACGTCCTTTGTGGTCACACCCAAATTTGTGCATTCCCACTGGGTTGGCTGATCAACCTTGATGGTTTGCTCCACAAAGGCATCAGTCAGATTGAATCGTTCTTCAAGTAGTCGATACAACGATTCACCTGCTGCAAGACGCTTTTCGTCGAGTGAAGCCACTCTTGAAAGTGGAAGCACAGCTTGTTCGAGGACCTTAGGCTTCAATTCGAGAGATCGGAGTCTGACTACTTCCCAAACCGGTTGCCCCGTCTCGATTTCGAGCGCCTTGGCATGTGCAGCGCTGGGGAACCCGACTTGAATAGAAAGCAATTTAGTTTCGAAATTCAAGCCGGGTTCTGAATCCAGAATCGTGTCGAGAAGTGTCCCTGAATGGGTAGGTTCGCTGACCAGTCGTTCTGGAGCTACAAACGTACCCACTCCTTGGTGTCGGATAATTCGCCCGGCGTAGGTCAATTCATCCAGAGCCCGCCGGACAGAAATGACGCTTACCTTGCTCATTTCTGCCAACTCGCTAGTGCTCGGAAGTTTGTCCCCTGGTTTCAACCCTTCGTCTTCAATCAAATTGAGGATGAGATCGTAGACGTGTTGATACTTAAGTTGCCTCGTCGAATTGTCGAACTTGGCAACCGTACTTCCGCTTAGCCGTGGTGACAATGGTCTCCCCGCGTTTATCTAATCGAATGAACTCGCATCAACCTTAGGACAGATACGAACAGGCAGCCGTTGAAGAGCCGACTGAAACGTATCCTAGATTGCGGCAACATCCAACGGGATGCCTGGGCCGAATGTGGTCGAGACAGTTCCCTTGATGACGTATCGGCCTTTGGACGAGCTCGGCTTTGATCGCACGATCTCATCTAGGGCTGCCTTCGCGTTTTCCGCAAGTTGGTCTTGAGAGAACGAAGCCTTGCCGACGATGAAGTGCACGTTGGCGTGCTTGTCAACGCGGAACTCGATCTTTCCACCCTTAATGTCTGAAACCGCCTTGGCTGGATCCGGGGTGACCGTGCCGGTCTTCGGGTTCGGCATGAGGCCACGAGGACCAAGAACCTTACCTAGTCGACCAACTTGTCCCATGAGTTCCGGAGTTGAAACGGCCGAATCGAAGTTCGTGTAACCTCCAGCGACCTTTTCGATCAGCTCGGGTCCACCGACCTCGTCGGCTCCCGCGGCAATGGCAGCCTCGGCTGCTGGACCGGTTGCGAACACGATCACTCGTGCGGTCTTGCCGGTACCGTGCGGCAGGATGACGGTTCCACGAACCATTTGGTCTGCCTTACGTGGGTCAACCCCAAGCTTCAAAGCAACTTCAACGGTTGAATCAAATTTCTTCGAACCGGTCTCTTTTGCGAGTCCCATTGCTTCTCTAGGAGTGTAGAACTTGCCCGTTTCAATGCGCTCGGAAGCGGCGCGGTATGCCTTAGATTTTGTTGACATCTCAGCTCTCCACCGTAATTCCCATGGAGCGGGCCGTGCCCGCGATGATCTTCTCGGCTGCTTCAACGTCGTTCGCGTTCAGGTCCGGAAGCTTAGTCTCGGCGATCTGACGCAGAGTCTCTTTCGAAAGCTTGCCAACCTTGACGGTGTGTGGAGTTGCAGAACCGCGAGGCACGCCAGCTGCCTTCTTGATGAGTTCGGCAGCAGGCGGAGTCTTGAGCACGAACGTGAACGAACGGTCCTCATAGACGGTGATTTCCACCGGAATAACGTTTCCGCGTTGGTTTTCTGTTGCTGCGTTGTACGCCTTGCAGAACTCCATGATGTTGACGCCGTGCTGAGCGAGCGCGGGACCGATTGGCGGTGCCGGGTTCGCAGCACCAGCCTGGATCTGGAGCTTAACGAGCCCCGTCACCTTCTTTTTTGATGCCATTATTTTTCTTTCTCTTGCCGAACATCCGAACTCGGATGCTCTCCCGCCACCGGTCTCTCCGGCGCGGTGAACTGTGTGCTAAATCTTCGTTACCTGATCGAAGCTCAACTCAACTGGGGTTTCACGCTCAAACAACGACACAAGAACAGTGAGCTTGCCGCTCTCTGGCTTGATTTCGCTAATCGAACCTGGCAGCCCAGCGAACGAGCCTTCCTTGATCGTGATGGTCTCGCCAACTTCGAAGTCAATTTCTTGAGGAATGGTTCGAGCTGCGGCTTTGCCACCCTTCGAAGCTCCACCCTTGGTTGGTGCTTCGACGATCTGAACAAGGCTCTGCAACATCGAGAACGCCTCGTCGAAACGCAGGGGAGTCGGGTTGTGCGCATTGCCAACGAATCCGGTAACTCCCGGAGTGTGACGCACAACCGACCAGCTGTCTTCATTCAAGTCCATACGAACAAGCACGTAACCGGGGATGCGAACTCGAGTTACGAGTTTGCGTTGACCGTTCTTAATCTCGACAACGTCTTCCATTGGAACTTGGACTTCGAACACGTAGTCCTCCATTCCCATGCTCACGCGTCGGTTTTCGATGTTTGACTTCACACGCTTCTCAAAGCCCGCATACGAGTGGATCACATACCACTTGCCCGGCTTTGCTTTTAGTTCAGCCCGGAACTGTGCGTACGGGTCGAACTCATCCTCAATCAGTTCGTCTGCCTCTGTCTCAGCCTCAGCCTCAGTGGCATCCTCAGTGGCATCAATATCAGCGGCAGCTTCCACTT
Organism: Cryobacterium sp.; assembly: GCA_019639015.1. Taxonomy (GTDB): domain Bacteria; phylum Actinomycetota; class Actinomycetes; order Actinomycetales; family Microbacteriaceae; genus Terrimesophilobacter. The sequence continues at coordinate 8,457 of JAHBSS010000028.1, forward strand.
CAGATTCACTCTCGGAATCGGCTCCGGATTCCACCTCAGAGTGCGACTGTTGCGCCGCGTCCAGCGCAGCTTCCAACTCAGCCTCGAACTCGTTCTCAGTCACTGATTCTCATTTCTTTTTCTGCAAGCGACTCTCGGCCGCATCCACTTCTATGCCGTTATCGGCGCTATTTTGTTGGCCCGTTTCCAAAGATGTATCCGACGCCAAACCCGAACAGCAAGTCAAGCAACGACACAATCGCCATCATGAACACAACGAATACGAGCACAACCACCGTGTAGCTGACGAGTTCTTTTCGCGTAGGAACAATGACTTTCTTGAGCTCATTGATCACTTGACGCAAAAACAATCCGATTCCCGCGAAAGGTCCACGCTTGGCGGCGCGGTCAGACTTCGCAACGGCGACGATGTCTTCACTCGTCTCGTCGTCAATTTCTCTTGCCACTTCGGATGCCTTCCGGTCCGTAATTGTTGAACTGTTGGTTTTGGAGGTTCTTCTGACAGCAACCAGCCGCAGGGCGGACAGGACTCGAACCTGCAACCTGCGGTTTTGGAGACCGCTGCTCTACCAATTGAGCCACCGCCCTAAAGGGTTTCAAACAACATTCTTCCTGCGTTCTCTTGGGATTTGCACCGAATTTGGGCACACGGAAGTATGGCTATTGTCAACCACCGGGTTCAAGTGTAAGGCACTGATCGGCTACTCGCAAAGCAAGGCATAGGCTTAGCCCGTGAGCCAGGACCTTCCCCAAATTTCCAAACGAATCGCCGAGATCGCCGAATCGGCAACCCTCAAAGTGGATGCCAGAGCAAAGAAGCTCAAAGCCGAGGGTCGACCGATTATTTCTTACGCGGCCGGTGAACCCGACTTTCCGACACCGCCGAACGTTGTGGAAGCCGCCGTCGTGGCCGTGCGGGATCCGAAGAATCACCGCTACACGCCTGCAGCCGGCCTACCTGAACTTCGAGAAGCCATCGCGGTGAAAACGCTGCGGGACAGCGGACTGGCTGTTGACGCATCCCAAGTTGTAGTCACGAACGGCGGCAAGCAGGCCGTGTTTGAGGCAATCGCAACAATTGTCGGCGAAGGCGACGAGGTCATTCTGCCGACGCCGTACTGGACGACGTATCCGGAAGTTGTCAAACTTGCCGGGGGTGTTCCAGTTGAAGTTTTCGCTGGTGCCGACCAGGGCTACATGGTGACAGTCGAGCAGTTGGAGGCCGCGCGCACTCCCCGCACGAAGCTGCTGATCTTCGTCTCGCCTTCTAACCCGACCGGAGCGGTGTATTCGGCCGCACAAACCGAGGCTATTGGTCGGTGGGCTCTCGAACACGGCATTTGGGTCATGACAGATGAGATCTATCAGAATCTGGTTTACGGCGGAATCAAAGCGACATCCATTGTTCAGGCGGTGCCGGAATTAGCGAACCAGACGATTCTCGTAAACGGAGTCGCCAAGAGCTACGCCATGACGGGTTGGCGACTCGGTTGGATGGTGGGTCCGGCGGATGCGATCAAGGGTGCATCTAACCTGCAATCGCACTTGAGTTCCAACGTCTCAAACATTTCGCAACTAGCCGCGCTCGAAGCACTCACCGGTCCGCAGGAGACTGTGGAACTCATGCGCCAAGCGTTCGAGCGTCGCCGCGGTGTGATCATTGGCGAGCTCAACAAGATCGATGGGTTGCACGCTCCTATGCCGGATGGTGCGTTCTATGCTTACGCTGATGTGACCGGTTTGCTCGGTCGCAAATGGGCCGGAGCAACACCGACAACCTCGCTCGAACTCGCCGACCTCATCCTAGAAAAAGCCGAAGTTGCCGCCGTGCCCGGCGAAGCGTTCGGCCCAAGCGGCTACCTTCGCTTCTCCTATGCCCTAGGTGACGCCCCCCTCCTAGAAGGCATCCAACGCCTCCAAAAGTTGTTCTCCTAACCCCCTCTTCGCCGAGTTGCCCACTTCGGCCCAGTTTTTGCTCGCAAAACGGGCCGAAGTGGGCAACTCGCGTGGGGTGTGGAGGGGGTATCAGATGAGGAGTAGGTTGTTGGCACTATGTGGGGATGCTGAAACCTAGCCCTACCGAATCGTTCAGTGAGCCGTTTCGAGTTAGCAGAGGTGTCGAACTCGGCTTTTCGTTGAAGGAAATGCGGTCGAAACGGTTTGAACGTGAGGTTTGGGGAGTTCGGCAACTTGGTGAAGATGCTCGTACCTCGCGTTCGGAAATGACCGCATCAACTTCAGAAGGGATTCGGGCAAGGAAAAACCTTGACAGTTTGAACCCCGACCTTGGAGAATCCCGGGCGCAACTGATACAACGCTGCAAGAAATTCGCTTCTAGGATGCCAACCGGCATGTTCTTCACCCACACGACCGCGGCGCTACTTCTCGGCGCTCCGCTTCCGATCGAAGTTGAACGTGATTCGATGTTGCACATATCTGCCGTCGCGGAAAGCCGTGCACCACACGCTCGTGGCATCCGCGGGCACGCTCTCGATTTGGATGTGGATCGAGAACTTTCCATAACTGGTTCCCTGCTGCACACGAATGCAACGAGAACTTGGTTCGATTTGGCGAATCTGCTCAGGATTCACGATCTTGTCGCGGTTGGTGATTATCTGATCCATTGGCGCAACCCTCGCACTTCGGTTCAAGATCTACGTGCTTTCTGTGCGAAACAGTCCGGGAGGCGTGGCGTGCGCAAAGCGCGAATGGCGCTGCCGCTGTTGAGCAATCGGTCCGAATCGAGGCCGGAATCTGTATTGCGGGTGATTTTGGAACTCGGCGGGTTACCGCATCCGCAGATCAATCACGAGATTGTCTTCACTCAAACGGGGTCGCTAGTTCGCACCGATTTTGCGTTTCCTGACCAAAAAGTGTTGCTCGAATACCAGGGCGATTACCACCGCATCCGTAAAGATCAATGACGAAAAGACATGACAAGACGCCGGATGCTCGGGGCCGACGGCTGGAAAGTGATCGAACTCAACGCCGACGACCTCAAGCGCCCCGCAACCCTCGTCTCCCAAATTTCGTATTCCCTAACCCACCGCTAGCGCCGAGTTGCCCACTTCGGCCCGTTTTGCGCGCAAAAACCGGGCCGAAGTGGGCAACTCGGGGGAAGGGGTCAACCGGGTGGTGGAGGGGAAATCCATACGGGTGGTTAGTTACGCGGGAGCTTCAGGTAGTTGAGTATGGGATGCATGAACGAAACAGATCCTGTCGTCAGCGTGCGCGACTTGCGCAAAACATACGGGAAAGTGGTCGGACTCGACGGTGTCTCCTTAGAAATACACCGGGGAGAAACGTTCGCAATGCTCGGGCCAAACGGGGCCGGCAAATCCACAACCATTGAAATCCTCGAAGGCTACCGTGATCGCACCGGCGGTGAGGCGAAAGTTTTGGGAGTTGATCCGCAAACAGGTGGAATCGACTGGAAGGCTCGACTCGGAATTGTCTTGCAAAACACGGGCGAAAGCGGCGACGTTACCGTCACCGAACAACTAACCCATTTCGCCGGATACTACGAGAACCCGCGAAATGTTCAGGAAGTCATCGAAGCGGTTGGCCTAACAGAGAAGGCCAAAGCCAGAATCGCGAAACTATCCGGCGGGCAAAGACGCAGGGTTGATGTTGCTCTCGGCATCATCGGACGACCGCGACTGCTGTTTCTCGATGAACCAACAACCGGATTCGACCCGGAGGCCAGACGCCAATTCTGGGGGCTCATCGAAAGCTTGAAGGCGGAAGGCACAACCATTCTGCTCACCACCCACTATTTGGATGAAGCCGCACACCTGGCAGATCGAGCAGCGGTAATCAATCACGGAAAGATCGTTGCGCTCGGCAAGATCGACGAAATCGGCGGCAAAGATGCCCGAGTTCCGCTAGTGAAGTGGCGCGCGAGCGGTGAGGCGAAACAGCAACGCACACAAAAGCCGGCTGAACTCGTGGCGAAACTTCAAAAGGAGTTCGGTGGCGAACCCGAGGGACTGGAGGTCATCCGGCCAAGCCTCGAAGACATTTATTTGGAACTGGTTGGCGTGAACTCTCATTCGGTAGCCAACGAAGACGCATCGAACTTAGTGGAGGTATCAATATGAGCAATTCAACTGTGACTGCGACTGGGACTGCGACTGAAAGCGGCATCCCGCACATTGATTCGATCGTGCGCACCCTAAAACTTGGGTTTTCGCGGATTGGTTACGAACTCAAGCTCTACTTTCGACAGGGTGACAGCGTGTTTTTTTCGTTCCTGTTCCCGATCTTGATGCTCGCGGTGTTCGCGGTCGCGTTCAGTAGCGCGGGCAACATTGGCACGAGACCGGATGGCACCGGCGGCATCACTTTCGCGGCCTACTATCTGCCGGGCATGGTTGCCGCGGGAATGCTGCTCAGTGGTGTGCAAAACCTTGGAGTCGACATCGCCGGCGAGAAAGGGAACGGAACGCTAAAGCGATTGGCCGGTTCACCACTACCAGTGATTTCTTACTTCATCGGCAAGATCGGAATGGTTCTAGTCAGTGCCGTGTTTCAGGCGATCTTGTTGTTGCTCGTCGCCCGTATCGCATTCAATGTTGAGTTGCCAACCGACCCGAACAAATGGTGGCTGTTTGCTTGGGTGTTCCTGCTTGGCGTAATCACTAGTTGCGTGCTCGGTATCGCACTTTCGGCGCTGCCCAGAAGCGGGAAAAGCGCAACCGCTGTCGTCATCCCGATCGTGTTGTTATTGCAATTCATCTCCGGGGTGTACCTGCAGTTTTCGATGTTGCCGGATTGGCTTCAAAACTTCGCGAGCATCTTCCCGCTCAAATGGATGGCACAAGGCATGCGCGCGGTGTTCCTCCCCGACTCGTTCAAGGCGGTTGAGCAGACCGGTACTTGGGATCTCGGTTGGGTCGCAATCGTCATGTTGATTTGGTTCGTGGTCGGCTTACTACTTTGCAAATTGACATTCCGTTGGATTCGCAAAGACACCTAGATCGATAACGCAGGAGAATCTTCGCATGGAGAAAACTCGCTGGTGGCACATTGCGGTTGCCGCGATGACCGTGGTGCTCGCGGCCCTGTTGCTCATCGACGACATGACACCTTGGCGGCGAATCGGCGCGCTATCAGCGATCGGAGTCTTCGCCGCCGGTTGGTATTTGATCGGATGGCGAGCGTTTAGCCAGCCGCGCTTGGCAACCATCTACACGATCTTCATCGTCCTAACCTCGGGGATCGCGGTCTACTTTCACCCCGCCGCGGCAATCATCCAATGCGTAGCTTTCCCCCTCGTTTGGATGGTCAACGAAAGCCATAAGACAGCAATCGTGGCAAACGTGGCTTTGGCCGCGAGTGTTGGCGTTGGGATGTCGCTCGGCCTTGGAATCTCGATCGAATCGTTCATGACATCCGGATTCACTGTGGTCATGTCCCTCGGCTTTAGCCTCGCGATCGGGCTCTGGATAACCAGAATCATCTCCCTCAGCGAAGAAAAACAGCAACTCATCGACGAGCTCACCGCCGCTCAGGGACAACTCGCTTCGCTGCATCGGGAAGCGGGCGTGTCAAGCGAACGCGAACGACTCGCGCGAGAACTCCACGACACGATCGCTCAGAGTCTCACCGGACTCGTGATGCTAGTTCAAGGTGCGCGAAGGGACCTTGACTCCGGAAAACCTAAAGTCGCAGCGAAGACCCTCGACTTGATTGAAGAAAATGCCAGAGAAGCGCTTGCGGAAACTCGAGCACTCGTGGCATCCGGTGCGAAAGTGAATGTCACTGGGGGGATTGTCGCGGCACTTGAGCGGCTTGCAACGAGATTTGAGACGGAGACCGGGCTCAAGGTGAACTTGCAATTGGCTGACATCAAGACTCTTGACCGGGACAGTGAAGTGGTGTTGTTGCGTTGCGTCCAAGAAGCGCTCGCGAATGTTCGAAAGCACGCGAACGCCGCGAAAGTCACGCTTAGTGCTGCAATTAGCGATCAACATGTTGAGTTGAAGATCGTTGACGACGGAAAGGGTTTTCAGACTCGGGCCGAGTCGAGCGGCTTTGGACTCTCCGGGATGCGAGATCGGTTGGCGCTCGTAAACGGTTCGCTAGACGTTACGAGTTCGGCGAAGGGTACTGCACTTGTCGCAAGGATCCCGGCATGACTGGGCCAATTCGGATTCTAGTTGTCGACGATCATCCGATTGTTCGAAGCGGGATTATCGGCCTGCTTGGCACGACATCCGATTTGAAGGTTGTCGGCGAAGCTTCGACGGGCACCGAAGCGGTAGAACTCGCGCTAAAACTGAAACCCGACTTGGTGCTCATGGATCTTCGGATGCCCGATATCGACGGTGACGAAGCAACCGCCATAATCCTGAAACAGCTTCCGGACACGAAAGTGCTCATCTTGACGACCTACGACAGTGACGAAAGCATCCTCACCGCGATCGAAGCTGGAGCAAGCGGCTATTTGCTAAAGGCCGCTCCGCAAGAGGAGCTACTCGCCGGCATCCGATCTGTTGCAAGTGGTGAGGTGGTTTTGGCGCCGCGAATTGCGAGCCTCTTGGTTTCGAGGGTACGCCGCCCAAAGTCACCATCGTTGAGTTCGCGGGAAACAGAGATTCTGCGACTGGTTGCCGAAGGAATGAGCAACCCCGAAATTGCGAGCAAACTGTTCGTTGCCGAGGCAACCGTGAAAACCCATTTGCTTCATGCGTTCGAGAAACTCGAAGTTAACGACCGAACTCGAGCAGTAACCCGCGCGATGGAACTAAACATCCTCTAGCCCCCTCCTTCCTTCCGTTTGTGCGCGATTTTTGTCACTATGAGTCCTCGAATAACGACAAAAATCGCGCACAAACGGGGTAGTGAGGGGGTTATAGGGAGAGACCAAGGAGGACGGGCTCGGGTTGAAGGGCCACGCCGAACTGGGAGAGCACGCGAAGGTGGATGAAACGGGCGAGTTGCATGATTTCTTCTGCTGTCGCACTGCCACGGTTGGTAAGCGCGAGGGTGTGTTTCGAGCTAACTGCTGCACTCGATCCGGGTAACGAAAATCCGCGCTGGATCCCAGAGTGTTCGATGAGCCAAGCCGCACTTAGCTTTACAGCAGATTCCGGTGCTTCCGGGTCAAGTATCCAATGCGGGCAGTCCTTTGGAAGGTTTCGAGCAAAGTTTTCGGAAACGATTGGGTTTGTGAAGAATGATCCCGCGCTCACCGAGTCAGGGTCGCCTGCTTGCAACAGCATCCCTTTGGATGCGCGAAGCTCCAAAACTGCTTGCCTGGCTTCCGCCAATCCAACTCGCAAGCCAAGCTCGACCTCGAGCTTCGCCGCTAATTGCGAGTATGAGATGGGTTCGCTTAGCTCGGTCTTTTTGAGCGCGAGGGAGATCGATAGTACAACTCCTCGGCGCCCTTGCTTGAGGCTGGAAGTGCGATAACCGAGGTCAAGTTCGCTCGCCGAAAGCGTCTTGATCTCACCATCACGCTCATCCAAGAATTCGATCGACTCAAGAGTTTCGCAAAGTTCTTGGCCGTATGCACCGATGTTCTGCACCGGAGCAGCACCGGCAGAACCTGGGATGCCCGACAGTGCCTCGATTCCCGAAAGCCCGCTCTCACAAGCGAATCTCGCAACGTCATCCCACAACTCGCCAGCCTGGACCGTTAGCAGAACTTTGCCGTCACTCGAGCCCGCATCGGACTGGGTGATTCCACGCGTGCTGATTTTTATTACCGTGCCCGGGTATTCATCATCTGAGGCGAGCAGGTTTGACCCACCACCGAGGGCAATCATTTCATCATGCTCGCGCCAAGAATCTTTGACGAGTTCTATGACTTCCGGCGTCGTTGTAGCTTCATGAAACGTTGCGATTTCGCCACCAACCTTGAGAGTTGTGAGATCAGCGAACCGCAAGTTCAGCCCCAGACTCGTTCAAACTGGCGCTCAAATTCTTGCCCAAAGCTGAGCCTTGCCGAGCACCGTTTCGTCATTGAACGTGACCGTCAAGTCGATTCGCAGTCTTTCGTCTTCAATCGCGCCGATCTTCGCTACGACCGTGACGAGTGCGCCGCGCTCCGGATCAACCAAGACCGGTCGCGTGAACCTAACCTGATAGTCGAGCACCCGACCCGGGTCGCCGAGCCATTCGATCGCTGGCTGTGCGGCTATGCCCATCGTTAGCATCCCGTGCGCGAGCACTCCAGGCAAGCCAACACTCTTGGCGACGTCATCGCGGTAGTGTATCGGATTGAAATCTCCGGATGTTCCCGCATATCTGACAAGACTGTCGCGGCTTAGCTGAAACTCGCGCTGCGCAACGGTGTCGCCAACGTTTACGTTTGTCATTCGTCACCCCTAACAACGAGGGTGGATATTGCTGTGACGACGTGCTTTCCGTCGGCATCGACAATGACCGATTCGGATGTGACCATGTTGTGCCCGCCGAGTGATTTCACGCTTGTGACAGCAAGGGTTGCGGTGAGTTCATCCCCGGCGACGATCGGGCGGGTGTAGCTGAATCGTTGATCACCGTGGACGACTCTCGTGAAGTCGATGCCCGCATCCGGTTCTGCGAGTAGCTGTGCGAGGGTGCGCTCCTGGACGACGATCGGGAATGTTGGTGGGGCGACAAGGTCCGAGTATCCGGCGGCGCGGGCGGCATCCAAATCAAGGTTTATTGGATTTTGGCTGAATACCGCGTTTGCAAACTCTCGTACTTTTTCGCGCCCGACCAAATACGGCGCCGCTGCGGGAAACTGGCGTCCGACAAGTTCTGGGTTGACTGGCACGGGGTAATTCTATCTAGAGGCAAATGGAAAGCCCCGAGTACCAACTGGAGCTCGGGGCTTCGAAACCTGTCGCGCGAGTGCCTACTGGCAGCTATCGCACTGCAGAAGTTCCATCGGATCGACGGGAACTGCGTAACCGCCGACATTCTCGGTGTCGTTCTCCATGATGGTCTCCCTAACTGCCTACTTGAACTGAACCGCAAGAACAGTCTCAGTTCTGCGTGGTCTCCTACTATATAACGGGAATCACACGCTTGTCATTCCCCTACATATAGTGTTTTCGGCGTGTCGTTAACTTTACGCGGAGCCACCGACATTTGGGCAAAACCAGCAGATTACACGGGAAGTACAGCCTCCGACCAGTCGTCCGGGTTTCCGAAGCGGTGCGCGGTAATCGCGATCGCTTGCTCGCGAAGGAACGGAAGCAACTCGATTCGTCCGGCCTCGGTCACTTCGTCGGAGTAGATCGCAACATCCGGGCTGCCGTCAAGCGCCTTCGAAAGCTCAAGGTGTCCACCACCGATGAGTCGAACCCTGTAGTTTGAGATTCGGCCCGCGGTTGAGAGCCACTCTTCATCCGGCTGAACTACGATCGAAACTCCTGCTCGATCCAGTGCCCGAGACAAATCGGACGGTAGCGATTCGGGAACGCTTGCAATGAGCAGATTCCCCCCGAGCAGACCACCGGCTCGAACCCCCGCCGCCATAACGCGCACGAAGTCCTCGAACTTGCCGGCTTCGTTGAGGCGAACGGTTACCGGTAGCGGTAGGTAGCGGAACACATCCCGCTCAACGCCCAAGCCACTGACATCTTTGGCGACTCCGAACTCGCGCTCCCACTCGAACTGGTCGTTCCTGGCTGAGCGATCGACGAACTCGGAACCACTCGCAGCGACGATGCTTGCAACGAGCGGAGTTGGGCCCGAACCGTTCTTCGCCTTCGAACGCTTCCAAGAGCCCAAGTGCACAAGATAGTTCGGACCACCTGCCTTCGTGCTTGTGCCGACGACCGAACGCTTCCAACCACCGAACGGTTGCCTGCGAACGATTGCGCCGGTGATGCCACGGTTCACGTAGAGGTTTCCCGCCTCAACCGTTGCAAGCCAAGTTGCGAGTTCTTCCGGGTCAAGGGAGTGGAGGCCAGCTGTGAGCCCGTAGTCGGTTTGGTTTTGAAGTTTGATTGCTTCCTCCAAATTCGAGGCGCGCATGATCCCGAGCACGGGCCCGAAAAACTCGGTCAAGTGGAAGTAGCTTCCCGGTGCGACACCGGTGCGGATGCCGGGTGACCACAATCGTCCGCTCTCGTCGAGTTGTTCCGGCTTCAATAGCCAACTCTCGCCGGGAGCTAACTCGGTTAGTGCGTTCTTGAGTTTGCCTTTAGCCGCTTCGATCACTGGCCCCATTTGGGTAGTTGGATCGCTCGGATAGCCAACTCGCAAAGTCGTTGTGGCGTCCACGAGTTGCTTCTCGAAACGTTCAGAGCGTCCGACGGAACCGACGAGGATTACAAGGCTCGCAGCCGAGCACTTTTGACCCGCGTGACCGAACGCGCTTTTCACAACGTCCGAAACCGCGAGGTCGAGGTCTGCGGATGGGGTGACGATGATCGCGTTCTTGCCGCTCGTTTCGGCGAGGAGACCGAGGTCCGGTCGCCAAGAGCGGAACAACTCGGCGGTTTCGTAACCACCCGTGAGGATAACGCGATCGACTTCTGGCCGGGTGACGAGCTTTTCGCCGAGAGCGCGGTCCTTCAAATCAACTAGCGACAAGACATCCTTTGGCACACCTGCATGCCACAGGGCGTCAACCATTACGGCGCCGGAGCGTTGAGCTTGACGGGCGGGCTTGACGATAACGGCTGCCCCTGAAGCTAGAGCCGAAAGCACGGAACCGGCAGAGATTGCTACCGGGAAGTTCCATGGCGGGGTCACAACAATCAGGCGCGACGGCGTGTACTTCGCGCCGTCAACGTTGTCGAGTTCTTCCGCGAGATGACCGTAGTAACGAGCAAAGTCGATGGCCTCGCTGACTTCAGGGTCACCTTCGGAAATGGTCTTTCCGGTCTCGGATGCCATAACCTCAAGTAGCGCCCCGCGACTTTGTTCGAGGACATCGGCTGCCTTGAGCAGCACAGCGGCTCGACCCTTGCCACCTAGAGCGGCCCACTTGGGCCCAGCAGCTAGTGCCTTCTTGAACACGGCATCCAGTTGCTTTTCGTCTTTGATCGCTGCGGCGGTGATCAGGTCTTTGCCAAGTTTGCTTTTCTCGATTGCACCGAGCACTTTCGAGCCCCACGCGCGGTTTGCTGGCAACGCCGGGTCGGTATCAGGGGTGTTTGAGAATTGTGCCGTGAACGGTACCGGTTTCTCGAGCCGTGACTGTTTGCGGTTCGGGCCGGGGACTTTCAAGTCGACGTCATCAAGTGCGGCTTGGAAGCGATCCTTCTCACGGTTCCAAAGTTTCTTGTTTGCGACAAGTTCAAACACCGCTGACATGAAGTTTTCTTGGCTCGCGTTTTCTTCCAAGCGACGGATGAGATAGCCAATCGCGACATCAAATTCTTCCGGCTGCACAACCGGTGTGTAAAGCAAGAGTCCGCCGACATCCTCACGGACCGCTTCGGCTTGACCTTCCGCCATTCCGAGCAGCATTTCAAACTCGACGTGGTCGGAAACTCCGCGAGACTCCGCGAGCAAATGCGCGAAAGCAACATCGAACAGATTGTGTCCGGCGATTCCGATTCGCACCGCGGAGGTGTGGGCCGGGTCGAGCGCCCAATCGAGAATGCGCTTGTAGTTGGTGTCCGTGGCTTGCTTGCTCTGCCACGTCGCAAGTTCCCAACCGTGCATTGTTGCCTCGACGGTTTCCATCGCGAGGTTTGCGCCTTTGACGAGGCGGATCTTGATCGGAGCTCCGCCTCGAGCGACGCGAGCAGTCGACCACTCGACGAGGCGCTTGTAAGCCCCAAAGGCATCCGGCAAGTATGCCTGCAACACGATTCCCGCTTCGAGTTTCAGCAGTTGTGGCTGATTCATAATGCTCTCGAACGCGGCAATCGTCAGGTCGAGGTCGCGGTATTCCTCCATGTCCATGTTGATGAACTTGGGGGTTGGGAATTCAGCGGCAAGTTCGTAGAGCGGAGTTAGGCGCTTTGTCACGCGATCGATCGTCTCGTCAAACGCCCACATGTTTAGTTGGCTTTCAATTGATGAGACCTTGATCGAAACGTAGTCGACGTCTGGGCGCTGCAGTAGCCGCTTGGTTCCCTCCAACCTGCGCTCTGCCTCGGCCTTTCCAAGCACGATCTCACCGAGCAAGTTGATGTTCAACCGGATGCCAGGGCGACGCAATTTCGCAATCGTCTTTCCGAGCTTGGCTGGCCTTGCATCCACGATGAGGTGGGCGACCATCTGTCGAACAACCCCACGAGCGATCGGCACGACCGGCCACGGGAAAAGTGGTGCAAAGAAACCGCCGACTCGAACTGCCCAGCGCATGTACCAGGGCAGGAACGCGGGGGTTTGCTTTGATAGCTCCTTGAGGTCGCGAGCCGCGACGCGCAAATCTTCTGGACGGATGACACGGTCGACGAATCCGATTGTGAAGTCGAGCCCGTTCTGGTCTTTTAAAACGTGCGCGAGTAGCGCGGCGGAGCCACTTGAAGGTAACTTTGCGCCCTTGATAGCCCAGTCATGCGCAAGCTTGACGGCATCGGCAGCGATGCCTTCTGGAAGGTTGGTCTTGAAACCAGTAGGGGTCTTCGTTACGGGCTTCTTAGTGGACGCCGCTTTTACGGTTGTCTTCTTGGCGGGTGCCGCTTTGGCAGCAACCTTTTTGGCCGCGTTGGTAGGGATCGAAGTCTTGGGCATGATCCAAGAATAGCGCTAAAACCTTGCCAAGTGGCAAGTTTATTTTTGAACTTATCGAGCTCTTCGAGCGGCACTGAAACTAAGGATTTTGTGAACAATCGAAGCGCCTCAGCGACCTTCACGTCATCCCGATCGTAGAGCCACTGCAACTGGAGGCCATCCATCATTCCGAGTATCGCGCGCGCTGCCGTCTCGGGTGTCCATCCCTCACTAAGTAGTCCCCGATCCGCGGCTTTTTGAAGATACTTAGCGTTCGAAGAGATGATGTTTTCGTAAAACTCTGCGTAGTAGGCGTGGGCGGGATGCTCGCTATTCGTCGCTTCGGCGGATGCCATGTTGTAGAGCTCGATAACTCCCGGGGTCTTAACGTTGTCCACAGCGAGCGAAATCAGTTCACCAATCGACATGCCGCCCTCATCGTTGAAGTGACGGCGAAGTCGTTCGTCGCGGCGGCGCAACACCGCCATGAGAAGCTCGTTCTTGGTCGGAAAATAGTGCATTAGTGACTGGTGGCTAACCCCGACGCGGCTGGCAATTTCTCGAAGAGAAGCACCGTGCAACCCGACTTCGCCGAAAACTGTCAGCGCAGCTTCAAGAATCGCCTCCCGTTTGGCCTGACCTTTAGGGGTGCGACCGTTGCGCTGCTCAGCCATTCACCCTCCTCGGTTCGGGTTCCAGCCTATTGCGGCTTACTTGCGATTTTGTCGAGGCAAAAGCAATTCACGGGGATATGGTTGCCGCAAGACCTCGTTCAGTTTGGAGGAGTCGTATGTTCATCCAAATGTCGACACTCAAACCAAAACCCGAGTTTGATTGGGAAGTCGTCGAGTCAATGAAGCGATTTCGAAACGCGCTCGGCGGTGCACCGGGGCTGATTGGCGCCCACACAATGCGAGACGCCGGTAGCGGCACACTGTTCGGATTAGTGTTTTGGGCTTCGGAATCGGCAATGCTCGCTTCTGTTCATTTGGCTCAAGCAGCAGTCGCAAGCGACCCCTTCGACGAATGGCTAAGCGAGCCGATTGCGAACTTTCGCCTAGAAGAGGTTACATAGCGGTCATTGCTAAGTTGGTAGCTGGGGCGGGACTCGAACCCCGCAATCGTCAACAGGCGATTGCGGCGTAAGCCCGACTCAACCATTTCGAAAACGGTAGCTGGGGCGGGACTCGAACCCGCGACCTCACGATTATGAGTCGTGCGCTCTCACCAACTGAGCTACCCAGCCACGGCACCCGGAAACCGGATGACCGAGCCCCCTGTGGGAATCGGACCCACCACCTCTTCCTTACCAAGGAAGTGCTCTACCAATGAGCTAAGGGGGCGCTGTTTTTCCGCCCGAGAAGCGGAATAAGCACCGTAAGAGACTAGCATCCATCGGGACAGGCCGTAGTCTCGATGTCGGAGTGCGACGAGTGACACGGTCGTTAGTGCGCGTTCTCCTTCAACCATTCGAATGGGTCAACCGGAACGCCGTCTACGTGAATCTCAAGGTGCAAGTGCGCTCCGGTGGATTTACCTGTACTACCAACGAGCCCAAGCTCGTCGCCAGCCATAACATGTTGCCCAACTACGACTCGGAACGAATTATCTTCCATGTGGGCATAGACGCTCTGAACCAAATGTCCGTTGATTTGCGAGTCGACAATGACATGGTTTCCTAGACCGGCGTGACTTGCCTCGACTTTGCTTACAACGCCTTCAGCGATGGAGCCGATAATTGCACCCTTGCCTGGAGTGAAGTCGGTACCTTTGTGCCACGTCGAGCAACCCGCGCACGGCGACACACGCCATCCGAACCCGTCGCTAATTGGGACTGCTATCGGGAAAGGCCACTGGATGACACCGTTCGGGTTTGGAGTGTAGGCATAACCGCGGTTTCCGTACCTTAGGAACACCTGTTCCTTCCAGGATGTCGCCGTGTATGCGTCTCTCACGACAGCAAGTGATCCGGAGTCGGCCGACACTAATACTTTTTGCGATGCTTGCTTATGGGCGGCGGTGTCTGCCGTGCCGAACGCTTCATTGCTTGGTTTGAAGAAAGCATTCGCGGGGATCGAAGTTGAGATCATCATCAGGCCAACGCCGATCATCGCGCCCAATGTCATCAGTTGCGAAAGGATGCCGCGCTTAGCACGGCGTCTCGTGCGGTAAGAAGTCGCGGTCTGAACAGAATCAGTTGACTTTCGCTTCAACCTGCTACGACGGGATCTTGGTACCTTGTGCTTGGTTGCCTCTTCGGTCTTCAACTGATTGGTAGAAAACTCTAAAAAGCTGAAGGTTTGTTCGGGCTGGTTTACGACTGGCGAACCAAAACCCAAGTTTTCGAACGGGTTCTCTTGAACGTGTCCCAATCCAGGTGTCGCCTGCTCCGCGGCCCTACGGCTACGACGAGTCGGAAGGTCTTGTGAAACCGATGTGGGAGCCTGCACGAATGCCGGTTCGGCCGGTTCAGTTTCGGTCTGACCGAAGACAGTGTGCGTTTTGGTGGCTTGGACTTGCTGTTGGGTTACCTCAAACGCTCGCTCGCGTTCGCGCAATTCCCTTCTGGATAATGCCGCCGGCTCCGTGGCCAGTTGCTCAAAACTTTCCACTTATGCGCCAATCGACGTTTTCGGGTACGACAAAATCGAGTCGAAAACTCCCGATTTCCCGATAATTGACACGAACTGGAACCTCTCTCTGATCGACCGGAACCCTCTTAGGAAGTTGAACCGAATCTCAATTCGACCGATGGGTCGACACGATCTGATAACAGATTTGTAAAGGATAGCCCAATTTCCTGGGAATTCTCCACCCGGTAACGGTAATCAGTTGCCGAGAATGAGTGTTCGGAGTTGATCATGAATGCTTGGCGCGGACGCAATAAGCATTCGCTCATCCGGCGCAAAGTTTGCGATTCCGCTCACCGTAGCGCCAGCTTCACGAGCTATCAGTGCCCCTGCGGCATGATCCCAAGGTTTCAGCTCACGCTCGAAATATCCGTTGAGTCTTCCACTAGCGACACTACAAAGGTCGAGCGCAGCCGATCCCATTCGCCTTATGTCTCGAACCTTTGGGATTATTTGTGCGAGTAATTCAACTTGTTCGACCCTGATCTTGGAGCGATAAGAAAAACCAGTGGCGATAAGTGAGAGTCCAAATTCGGAAGGTTCGGAAACTCGAATCTCGTTGCCGTTGAGAAATGAGCCCTCTCCTGAAACAGCCGAAAACAATTCGTCGACCGATGGGTTGTATACGGCTCCTGCGAGAGCACGCCAGGTGGAAGGCTCCGGTTCACCTTCAACCACCGCGATACTGACAGCAAAATGCGCGATCCCATACAGAAAGTTGACCGTACCATCGATCGGATCAACAACCCAGGTAAGCCCGCTTGTGCCCGACTGTTTGCCTGATTCCTCTCCAAGAAACCCATCTTCAGGTCTTGCGTTGGAAAGCATGGAGCGGATTAGCGCCTCGGCTTCCCGGTCCGTCGGAGTCACAACATCCTCGAGCGATGACTTGCTAGCTGCGACCGAAACGCCTGCAATTCTGCGTTTCAAAATCAATTCACCGGCAGCGGTGGCCACTTTCGTGGCCAGGCTGCTTAGTTCGGTGAATGATTCCATTTGGTGGCAAGTGAGGGATTCGAACCCCCGAAGGCAACGCCAGCTGATT
>JAHBSS010000029.1 GCA_019639015.1 Cryobacterium sp.
GCGCAACGGCACATTGCTGATCGCTCGCCAGGTTTCGGGGTGCCGAGCCTTCGAGTTGACGGCAACGATGTTCTAGCAGTTCTCGCTGCAACCCGCGTTGCTCTTGATCGTGCTTACAACGATGGCGGCCCGACTTTCATTGAAGCGGTCACATATCGAATGGGCCCGCACACAACATCCGATGATCCGACGAAATATCGCAAAGCCGACGAGGTCGCCGAATGGAAGACCAAGGATCCGATTTCACGGGTTGAGAAGTACTTGGAATCGCAAGGCGCTCTCACGAAGAAGCTCCAGGAGCGGGTGAAAGCTCGGGCCGATGAAGTCGCAGCCGATCTTCGAGCGAAATGCATCAACATGCCAAAGCCGAGTGCGCTTTCAATGTTTGAGAACATCCAAGTGGATGAGAACCCGATTTTGGAACGGCAACGCGCTCAATACGCCGCCTACCTTGATCTGTTTGAAGGTGAGGAGTGATGGCTACAGCAACCAAGACCGGCCAACTCACGTTAGCCAAGTCGATTACCGAGGCGTTGCGGCGATCCCTCAGGGATGACGAAAAGGTCGTTCTACTTGGGGAAGACATCGGCAAACTCGGCGGCGTGTTCAGGGTGACTGACGGCCTTCTTGCAGAATTCGGTTCAGAGCGAGTCATCGACACTCCTTTGGCCGAATCCGGAGTTGTTGGAGTCGCAATTGGGTTGGCGATGCGCGGCTACCGACCGGTCGTAGAAATCCAGTTCGACGGTTTCATTTACCCGGCGTTCGACCAGATCGTGGCTCAGATTGCCAAGTTGCACTATCGCTCTCGCGGAACAGTAAAGCTTCCGATCACAATCCGCGTTCCGTTTGGTGGCGGAATCGGTTCGGTTGAGCATCACTCTGAGTCGCCAGAGGCGTACTTTGCGCACACGGCAGGACTGCGAGTGGTTAGCGCTTCGAACCCGCAGGATGCTTATGACTTGCTCCGCCAATCGATCGCAAGCGACGACCCGGTGCTGTTTTTCGAGCCGAAGCGTCGCTATTGGGCAAGAGGCGAAGTAGATCTTGATCCGAGCGATTCGCTCAACTACATGAAGGCTCGAGTGGTTTCACCGGGCAAAGACGTGACGATGGTTGCTTACGGTTCTCTCGTTACGACCGCGAAGGATGCCGTTGCCGCAGCTGCAGATGACGGTGTCTCAATCGAACTAATCGATTTGCGTTCGCTGTCACCGCTCGACCTCGACACGATTGAAAAGTCGGTTCGAAAGACGGGTCGGCTTGTGATCACGCATGAAGCATCCGAGGAGGGCGGTATCGGGGCGGAAATTGCCGCTAGTATCACCGAACGATGCTTCAATTGGCTCGAAGCCGCGCCCGCGAGGGTGACCGGATTCAACATCCCGTACCCGCCTGCCGCCGTTGAAGAGTACTTCTTGCCGGACCTTGATCGTTTGCTTGACGGAGTTGACCGAGTTCTTGGAAAGCCGAACTCCAGAAGCGCCTGGGAGAGCTAATGCCAGTTGTTGATTTCCCGCTCCCTGACCTCGGGGAGGGGCTAACCGAATCTGAATTAGTGACTTGGCATGTTGCCGAGGGTGACACCGTCGAGCTGAACCAAATCTTGGCAGAAGTCGAAACCGCCAAAGCACTCGTCGAGTTACCTTCACCGTTTGCAGGAAAGATCAGCAAGCTTTATCACCCGGAAGGAACGACAGTTCTTGTCGGTGCGCCACTCATCGCTTTCGAGATCGAGGGCGCTGATGAGTCTGCTCCTTCAGGTGAGGGAACCTCCGAGCGGCAATCGGTTCTTGTCGGTTACGGTCCGCCGATTGATAGCGATGCCAAGCCAGCCCGCCGTTCGAGAAAAGGTGCGGCAACCTCGTCGACACCAACTCCAAATGCGTCCGCTGCCAATGCGCCGGTAGTAGCTAAACCCGTTGCGACACCGGTTGTTGCCGAGGTTGAAGCTGTGCAGGAGTCGCCTAGATCGACTCCGCCTGTGCGCAAGCTTGCTCGCGATCTCGGGGTGGATCTCAGGATGCTCACCGGCACCGGCAAGAACGGGCTAATCACACGCGAGGATGTCGAAGCCGCCCTAACCGGTGGAACGAGCTCAATTGGTGGAGCAACACCGGCGGTTCACGCTTCCGCGGTTTCAGGTGAGCGCGAGACCCGTACCCGCATCCAGGGTGTGCGCAAGTTCACTGCAGCGGCGATGGTGCAAAGCGCGTTCACTGCTCCGCACGCGAGCGAGTTCTTGACGATCGATGTCACTCAGACGATGGAGTTGATCGACGCGCTAAAGAAGTCGCGCCAATTCGAAGGTAAGCGAGTGAACCTGCTGACAATTGTCGCGAAGGCGCTTTGTATCGCGGTGAAGCGCAACCCTTCGGTCAATTCGAGTTGGGATGAAGCTGCTCAAGAAATCGTCCAGTACAACTATGTGAATCTCGGAATCGCGGCCGCAACACCGCGGGGCCTTATGGTTCCGAACATCAAGGATGCCAACTCCCTCGATTTGGCAGGCCTGGCCGACGCGCTTTCTTCTTTAGTGGAGACCGCGAAGAAGGGAGCATCGAGCCCTGCCGAACTAGGTGGCGGAACGATCTCGATCACGAATATCGGTTCGTTCGGTATCGACGCTGGTACGCCGATACTGAACCCGGGTGAGGCGATGATTTTGGCGCTGGGTGCGGTCAAGCGGCTCCCGTGGGAGTTCAACGGCGAGATTGCGCTTCGGCAAGTACTGACCTTGAGTGTTTCTTTCGATCATCGCTTGGTCGACGGTGAGCAAGGAAGCAAGTTCTTGGCGGATGTCGGGGCTATCCTCGCAAAGCCCGCAATGTTGCTAGCGATGGTGTGAACTGGGGGAGTTCGAGTAGACACGCGATAACTGGCTTCGCGACCGTCAGTATGCTCGTCGCACTAGCGTTCTCGGTGACTGGGTGCTCCGCTTCGCAAAGTTCAGAGAGCGAAGTTTGGCTACCAAGTAGCGTCAGCGAAGCGCTTCAGATCGCGAAGGACCACGACTTAAAATTTGAGACTAGCGTCCTGCAAGATGGCGTTATCTCATCGAACGAGTTCGAAAAAGCCTTCGACCAATACATGGACTGCGCAGGCGAGCTTGGTTACGTGTTCGAGCCGAAATACTTGGATCCTGTCGAGGGCCAATTGTGGCGTTCCATTGGCACTTATGAAGGTGCAGGGGAAGAACCTATTAATGCCGAACAAGAGTGCGAGAATCGACTGAGTTTGATTGAGGCGCCATATGTGCTTACAACTCCTAAGAGAATGGATCCGAAGCTTCTTTCCGCATTTGAAGAATGCCTCACCGTAAAAGGGATTTCGTTTACGGGCAACGAAGTGAACTTCAACGATTTTGCTGAAAATGACCAATCTACCTCTCTTGGAGGATCCAAGTTTGGATGCCTGCAAGAATCGATGAGCAAGGTGTTTCCGGATGTGGTCGGTTACGGAATAAGCGCTAATGGTTAGTTCGGAGTTCGGAACTTTCAGTTCTTCTCAAGATTGACTTCTCCGAGAGTCGATCAACATCAAAGAACGAATCGCCATCTCTCGTAGTTCGTGACGGAAAATATCTGCGCCAATTTTTAGGCCGCTGTAAGGTGTCGAATTAAGCAATCCAAAAACCGCGTGCGCGCGAGCTCTAAGAATTTCTCGATCAACATGAGGATCTAAAGTTGAAAGCACATCGACCCAAATCTCAACGTAGCGGCGTTGGAGCGAGCGCACTGTATGGCGTTCGGTTTCTGCGAGTTGTTCTAGGTCACGATCTTGCACTCGGATGACATCGGGGTTTTCTAGCGCGAATTCGGTGTGAAACGCGACTAGTTCTTCTAGCGCGGCTCGACCAGAGTTTATAGACACCACTTGCGTGCCACCGGCGAGCAAATTATCGCTCGCATCGAGCAAGATGGCGGCAAGCACTTGTTGTTTACTGCCGAAATGTTTGTAGAGGGCCGGGCCGCTGACTCCGGCGGCTCCACCTAAGTCTTCTATCGAGGTTCCGGAATATCCGCGCTCTGCGAAAAGTTTTGCGGCAGCAGAAAGCAACTGAACGCGTCTCTTCGCCTTTGCTTTGCTTCTCGTCGTGGATTCCAATGAGGTTCCCGATTTCAAACCGCGCTCCCGCTATGGACAAATCGGTTAGTGATCACTAACCTAGTTTGAAAGGTTAGTGCCGAAACTTCGGGATTTCAATACCGGCAGCGAGTTGGAAGGTAGCGTCAAATTCCGTTTTCGAACTAGCCGGTTTCAGAATCCAACCATTCATCCAAGAATCGAAGCGGAGCAGTCGATGGAGACATTGCGCAGTGCAGTGGACACTTCGAGTTCGGAATTTACCGCCAACGAAACCGGTCAGCGAGCGCTGGTCGAGGAACTGAACGAACGACTGAGGCTAACCGCTCTTGGTGGTTCGGAATCTTCCAGAAAGCGTCATGTTTCGCGAGGAAAACTGCTGCCGCGAGATCGAATTGACCACGTTTTGGATGACGGTAGCCCGTTTTTGGAGATCGCACCGCTTGCCGCATTCGACCTTTACGACAACGACAGTCCGAGTGCCGGAATCATCGCGGGAGTAGGACTAGTTCACGGTAGAGAAGTCATGATCGTCGCCAACGATGCAACCGTCAAGGGCGGCACGTACTATCCGATGACGGTCAAGAAGCACTTGCGCGCCCAAGAAATCGCTCTCGAAAATCGTCTACCTTGCATTTACCTGGTTGACTCCGGTGGCGCATTCCTGCCGAAGCAAGACGAAGTCTTTCCGGACCGCGAACACTTCGGTCGAATCTTCTACAATCAAGCGCAACTCTCGTCAAAGCGCATCCCGCAAATCTCCGCGGTGCTCGGCTCTTCAACAGCCGGCGGAGCCTACGTTCCGGCGATGAGCGACGAAACGGTCATCGTTCGAAATCAGGGCACGATATTTCTCGGTGGACCTCCTCTAGTCAAGGCAGCGATCGGGGAGATCGTTTCCGCCGAAGAACTTGGTGGCGGCGAACTGCACTCGAAGACTTCCGGAGTTACCGATCATCTAGCTGAAAATGACGAACATGCTCTGCAAATTGTTCGAGACATTGTTGCAACCCTGCCGAGGGAAGAAGCTCGAGCTTGGTCGGTAATTGAGCCCCGCGAACCCGCAGTGAACCCCAGTGAACTTTATGGCGCAGTGCCGGTTGATGTTCAAGGCAAGTACGACGTTCACGAAGTGATCGCGAGACTAGTTGATGCTTCGGAGTTTCACGAATTCAAGCGCGAGTACGGCACGACTCTTGTCACCGGGTTCGCGCACATCCAGGGGCATCCGGTCGGAATTGTCGCAAACAACGGCATCTTGTTTGGCGAGTCGGCACTCAAAGGCGCACACTTCATCGAACTTTGCGATCAACGCGGCATTCCGCTCGTGTTTTTGCAGAACATCTCTGGCTTCATGGTCGGAAAGGATGCCGAGTCCGGCGGCATCGCCAAAGACGGCGCAAAAATGGTAACCGCCGTAGCCACAACGCGGGTGCCGAAGTTCACGGTTGTTATCGGCGGATCTTTCGGCGCAGGAAATTATTCGATGTGTGGGCGGGCATACAACCCAAGATTTTTGTGGATGTGGCCGGCAAGCCGAATCTCGGTAATGGGCGGCGCGCAAGCCTCAAGCGTGCTAGCAACCATCAAGCGCGAACAAATCGAGGCGAACGGCGATAGATGGTCACTAGTAGACGAAGCGGCGTTCAAGGCACCCATCGCCGAACAATACGAACTCCAAGGCAGCCCCTACTATTCGACTGCGAGGCTTTGGGATGACGGAATAATCGACCCGGCCGACACGCGAACAGTGCTCGGATTTGCTTTGGAGATCGCCTCACACAACCCGCTACCAGACCCGGCGTTCGGCGTCTTTAGGATGTGACGGCAATGTTCAAATCGGTCTTGGTTGCAAATCGTGGCGAAATTGCTAGCCGCGTCATTCGAACTTTGCGTGATCTCGGCATCCGCTCGATTGCCGTTTACAGTGATGCAGATGCAAACGCGAAGCATGTTTCTGAGGCGGATGAAGCGGTGCGAATTGGCCCGGCCCCGGCAATAAAGAGCTATCTTTCGATCCCCGCAATAATCGAAGCGGCAAAACGCACAGGCGCGGAAGCCATTCACCCCGGTTACGGGTTCTTGTCGGAAAATTCGGAGTTCGCGGAGAGCTGCAAAAAGGCCGGAATCGTCTTTATCGGGCCGGGCGTTGAGGCTCTCGCAATGATGGGCGACAAGATTCGCGCGAAAGAGCACGTTTCAGCGGCCGGGGTTCCGGTGATTCGTGGTGTCAATTCGCCGGGGCTAACCGACAAGCAACTTGCCGAGAGCGCCGCCGAGATTGGCTACCCGATCCTTATCAAGCCTTCAGCGGGTGGCGGTGGCAAGGGCATGGAGCCGGTGTTCAAACCGGAGGAACTTAGCGACGCGCTCGCGACCGCGAGACGAGTAGCAAAGTCGTCTTTCGGTGATGACACGTTGCTTCTTGAACGGTTGGTTTCATCGCCAAGGCACATTGAAGTGCAACTGATGGCGGATTCCCACGGCAATGTAATTCATTTGGGGGAGCGGGAATGCTCGCTCCAACGCCGTCACCAAAAAGTCATTGAAGAGGCACCATCCGTGCTCTTGAGCGAAGACACGAGAGCAAGAATTGGCGAGGCCGCTTGCACTGTTGCCCAAAGCGTAAATTATCTCGG
This sequence comes from Cryobacterium sp., assembly GCA_019639015.1. Lineage (GTDB taxonomy): Bacteria > Actinomycetota > Actinomycetes > Actinomycetales > Microbacteriaceae > Terrimesophilobacter. The sequence goes on from JAHBSS010000029.1 coordinate 6,726, forward strand.
CGCGGGAACGGTCGAGTTCTTGGTCTCCGACGACAAGCCAGACGAGTTCTTCTTCATGGAAATGAACACGCGGCTGCAAGTTGAACATCCCGTCACCGAAATGGTTACGGGGCTCGACCTGGTCGAATGGCAACTAAGGGTTGCGGCGGGCGAAGTGCTCACAATTCAACAAGAAGATGTCAAGCTCAACGGTCACGCGATCGAGGCCCGCGTCTATGCCGAAGACCCCGAGCGTGGATTCTTGCCGAGCACAGGTACCGTGCTTGAGTACTCGGAGGCTAGTGGCGAAGGAATCAGAATCGACGGCGCAATCAAGAAAGGTGCTGTCGTTCCACCGGATTACGATCCAATGCTCGCAAAAGTTATCGCTTGGGCAACGACCCGCGACCAAGCTCTAGCAAGGCTCGACACGGCACTTGCCGAGACCGAAGTTTTGGGGCTCAGGACCAATATCGAGTATTTGCGGATGTTGCTTGCAGACGAAGCGGTTCGAGCCGGAAGACTTGATACGACGCTCATTGAAAGAAAACTCCCAGAATTGCAGTTCAGGAAACCGGATGCCGCCCTGCTTTGTGCCGCCGCTGTCTGGCTGTCAGAAACCCGGCAGAAAAGCGCGAACAGCACGCCGTGGACTGCCGCCCGTGGATGGCGAATGGGCGGTGCAACGGCGCCAGTCACCATCCAGTTCCAGATCGCACCAGGGGAGACGAAGCAGGTCTCGCTTGATGGTCAATTTGCCACGGTTGACGGTGAAACCCACAAAGTGGTTCGGATTTCTGACTCACAATTTGAAATTGATTCGGTGGAGAGCCGCTGGAGTTTCGCGCTAGACGGAGAAGCCCCCTCCGCCGGGCAAACCCTTTGGGCCGGCCAAACTCTCTGGGTGGGGCAGGCCGGGTTCTCTTTACCTCTCGTAGTTGTCAGTCGGGAAGCGCGAGTCGCGAAGTTGCTTGAAGAGCGCCAATTGGAGGGCAAACCTGCCAGCCCCGAATTGCGATCGCCAATGCCGGGAACGGTCGTTGCGGTCGCCGTTACTGACGGGGATCAAGTTGAGGTGGGTCAAACCATCGCATCGATTGAGGCGATGAAAATGGAACACAAACTCGTCGCACCAATTGCCGGTTCGGCGAAGCTAAGGGTGAAAGTTGGCGATCTGGTCAAGTTGGATCAAATTGTCGCAACGATTGAAGTGGAAGGAGCCGAAGCATGACTTTCGGACTTACCGAAGACGAATACGACCTCGCCAATATGGTGCGCGAGTTCGCCGAAAATGTTGTAGCTCCGCGCTCCTACGAAGCTGACACAAAGCACGAATTGCCAATGGACGTCGTCGCTCAAATGGGTGAACTCGGGCTGTTCGGGCTTCCCTTTCCGGAGGAATACGGCGGTCAAGGCGGAAACTACTTCGCACTCTGCTTAGCAATTGAAGCCCTCGCCAGAGTGGACCAATCAATTGCGATCACGCTCGAGGCCGCAATAGGTCTCGGTGCGATGCCGATTTTCAGATACGGCACGGATGCCCAAAAAGACAAGTGGCTTCCGGACCTGGTTGCAGGAAAAACGCTCGCCGGATTCGGCCTAACTGAAGCAGAAGCGGGCTCCGATGCAGGTGCTACCCGCACTACCGCTGTGCTCGAAGGGGACGTGTGGGTTGTCAACGGCTCAAAGCAATTCATCACAAACTCCGGCACCTCGATCTCCAAGTTCATTTCCGTCGCCGCCGTCACCGGTGAGCGAAAACGAGACGACGGCAGCGTCTCCAAGGAACTCTCGACGATCATAGTTCCGCACGGCACACCCGGGTTCACTGTCGAGCCGGCCTACGACAAGGTAGGTTGGCGGGCATCCGATACTCACCCGCTGACGTTTGACGACGTTCGTGTTCCGGCACAGAACTTGCTCGGTGAACGAGGCAGAGGATTCGCGAACTTCCTGCGCACTCTTGACGAAGGTCGAATTGCGGTGGCAGCAATGTCTACCGGAGCAGCAGAGGGATGCCTTGAAGAATCAATTAGATACGCAAAATCGCGAAATGTGTTTGGTGTGCCGATTGCTAATCACCAGTTCATCGCGTTCACGATCGCCGAAATGCAGTCCCGCGTCTACACATCAAGGCTTGCTTGGCAGGATGCCGCCCGCAAGTGCGACGCCGGCTTGCCGTTCAAAACCGAAGCCGCAATGGCGAAGCTAGTCGCGAGTGATGCAGCAATGCGAAATGCAAGGGATGCTACCCAAATTTTTGGCGGCTACGGCTTCATGAATGAAAGCCTCGTGGCCAGGCACTATCGGGATTCGAAGATTCTCGAGATCGGTGAGGGAACGAACGAGGTCCAACTCATGATTATTGCCAGGTCTCTAGGGCTTGACGGCTAGGCGGGCAGGAGGAACTATGAGCGAAATTGAAGTAACGAAACAGGTCCTTCAGCGCGGACTGTTCTACGAAGAATTCGAGGTTGGAACCAAATACCTTCATCGCCCAGGCAGAACGATTTCCGAAGCCGATAACACGTTCTTCACCACGTTGACCATGAACACTCAATCGCTACATTTGGATTCAGCGTGGTCGGCAACTCAACCGTTTGGTCAGCGACTCGTAAACTCCATGCTCACGCTTTCGATCATGGTTGGAAGCTCCGTCGCGCAACTTACCGAAGGCACCATAGTGGCGAATTTAGGGTTCGAGAAGGTCGAGTTTCCGCATCCGGTGTTTCATGGCGACACCTTGTATTCCGAGACCCTCATAGCAGCAAAGAGACTTTCAAAGTCGAGGGCGGGTCAAGGAATCGTGACGTTGAATCACTCGAGTCTCAATCAAGACGGAGTATTGGTGGCAAGCGCGGTGCGAAACACGCTCGTATGGTGCCAGACTAAAGCCTCGTGAGCTTTGATTTTCCACCCGCCCTGCTTTTCTGCCCGGCGGATCGACCCGACCGGTTCGACAAGGCCGCGGAGCGTTCCCCAGCCGTAATTCTCGATTTGGAGGATGCCGTCCGACCAAACGACAAGGCGGCCGCGAGGCAGGCTCTAGTGGCACATCCTCTCGACCCGAATCGAACAATCGTTCGCGTGAATCCGGTTGATAGTCCAGATTTCCGGTTGGATGTTGAAGCCCTTGAGCGAACCGAATACAGGTTTGTGATGTTGGCGAAGGCAGAATCGGCGAGTCAGTTGCGGGCTTTAGACGGATTTGCGGTGATTGCGCTTTGTGAAACTGCTGCCGGGGTGATTGCAGCCAACTCGCTTGCCGCGCATGAGTCAGTGGTTGCGCTCATGTGGGGAGCGGAGGATTTGGTCGCTTCCATCGGAGGTTCTTCTAGTAGGCGCGAAAGTGGGCAGTATCGCGAAGTGGCTAATTTTGCTCGTTCGGCAGTGTTGATTGCTGCAGGGGCTCAACGCAAAGCCGCGATTGATGCTGTGCATTTGGAAATTGATGACTTGGCAGGTCTTTCGGAAGAAGCAAGGGATGCTGCAGCGAGCGGGTTCTCTTCCAGCGCGTGCATTCATCCAAAGCAAGTTCCCGTAATTTTGGACGCCTACAAGCCTGGGCCAAATGAGATCGCCTGGGCTCAAGGGGTGATCGGAGCTGCAGTCGGCAAGCGCGGAGTGTTTCGCCACGAGGGTCAAATGGTTGACGAACCAGTGCTCCGCCACGCGGCTAGCATTATCCGTCGAGCGGATTCGAGCCGCAAGAGAAACGCGAGTTAGCTCTCAGCAGGTGTTACCGAAAGCGCAAAGAATTGCGCCCGCCCAATTACGGCCGTTCGCATTATGAAGCCCATGACCGCTGGAGTGCATCCTGTCGGCAAGTCCAGTTTCGAGATGTTGAGTGCCGATACGGTGAAAAAATAGCGATGGTCGCCGTGGCCAGCCGGGGGTGCCGCTCCCTGGAATCGCTCTTGACGGATCTCGTTTGCAATGGTTTTTGCTCCGGGAGGCATAAGTCCAGATTCTGGGTTCCCTGCATCCGCCGGTAACGCGGTAATTGATGCCGGAATATCATGCACTGCCCAGTGCCAGTAGCCGCTTCCGGTTGGTGCGTCAGGGTCGTACATGGTCAGCACAAAACTCTTTGTGCCCTCTGGGGCGCCAGTCCAACTCAAAGTAGGGGATCGGTCCTCGCCGCCTGCGCCTTTTGCTCGCGCCCAAACCGGTAGATATTCGCCTGGCCGAACTTCAGGGCTCGATAACTGAAACTCTGGAACGTTCGGCAGTTGCCAATTCGGATCGTTGACCATTTGTACCCCTCTCCCTAAGAGCGAGGCTACACGCGGTTAGCGAGGTTTTGTCAGCGAGTTGCGAGTATCCGCTGGTATCCGCGACGGAATGCACCGGCAGCAGCGACCGGGTCACCCGCGTAGGCAGCCACCATTGCCCCATCCCGAAGTACGACAAAGTCGTCAGCACCTTCCCCAGGTAGAGCGTGGCCAATTTTTGCGAGCAATTCTTCAACGATCTTGCTGTACCAGTCGCGGTGGGTTGCGATCACAAGTCTGATGGGGTGGCTCAAGTCGGGATATTCAATCGCCGCGTTCACGAATGCGTCCCCTCTAAAAGTTGGACTCTCGAATCTGCGGATTGTCTCCTCCACAAGCGAGTCGAGAGCGGCTTGAGCGTTGGCGGATTCCTTTACAAGTTTGTCCACCTTCTGCACTTCTTGCTCGTGCAGGTTCTTGGCATAAGCGACGACGAGATTTTCCTTTGCACGGTAGTGCTTGTAAAACGTAGCTTTTGTTACACTCGAAAGACTAATGAGCCGGTCTACTCCGACCTGTCGAATTCCTTCTCGGTAGAACAAGTCGCTGGCCGTGTCGAGAATGCGCTGTTTTGCCCACGGGGCGCGCTGTGACGTCGGATCAGTTTCAACAATCGTCACAGCGCGGCTCCCTCTGGCAGTTTGGCTAGGCATCCTCACTGCCCTTCAGGAGCGGACCGGATCTGGGGGGTTAGATTCCGGCACCGTCATCTGCGAGTCGCACACCCGCAGACGTCCAGTATTGGCAGTCCAATTTAGAAGCGACCCCGGTTGCCGAAATTCGGGTTTTCGGCGTCCGGGGTCATGAGGCCAGGAAGTCAACCTCAAGTCTCCTGCGGGATAGGCTAACACAAAGTGAGATAGACAAGTCTGTTTGTCCGCGTATTTTTTCCAGTTGTACCCCTAGTTGGGGGTAAGAGCTAATGGCATAGGCTCTAAAGGATGAATGGCCCAATCGCACTAGCGTTGAATCAACCTGAACTGAGCTTTCAATCTAGCGAAGGTAGTCAAGTCCAAAGAACTATGTTGCCAAATGGAGTGAGAATCCTCACCGAGGCAGTTCCGGGAGCGCGGAGTTCGACGATCGGACTCTGGGTGCCCATTGGTTCCAGGGATGAAACTCGAGGGCACTACGGCTCAACTCACTTTCTCGAACACTTGCTGTTCAAGGGCACGAGAAAGCGAAACGCTTTAGAAATAGCGGTGAGTTTTGATTCGGTAGGTGGTGAACACAATGCGCTGACCGCAAAAGAACACACTTGTTATTACGCCAAGGTGCGAGATCAAGATTTGCCAATGGCGGTTGAAGTACTCTGCGACATGATTACTTCTTCAATACTTGACAAAAAAGAGTTCGAAGTTGAACGAGGCGTAATCCTCGAGGAACTTGCAATGGCTGACGATGATCCCAGTTCAGTTGCCAATGAGCGACTGTTTGAGGCTGTATTAGGAGAGCACTCGTTGGCTCGTCCGATTGGCGGGAATCAGCAAAGCATTAAGGCGGTAACTCAAAGCGCTGTCTGGGAACACTACCAAGCTAATTACCAGGCGAAAAACTTGGTGATCACCGTTGCTGGTGCAGTAAATCATTCGGCTCTAGTCGAACTTGTCGCCAACTCTCTGGACGACGCAAATTGGGGTGCGACTGATTCGGCACCCTCGAGCCGGCGGGATTCAAGACAGGCGAACCTAGGACCGAGCTCACCGTTGGTTGTCGTTGAACGACCAATCGAGCAAGTGAATGTGCTTCTCGGGATGCCGGGGATTGTTGCAACGGATCCGAGGCGAAGCGTCATGTCTGTTCTAAACGCGGTGCTCGGTGGTGGGATGTCGTCAAGACTTTTTCAAGAGATTCGCGAAAAGCGCGGCTTGGCATACTCGGTGTATTCCTTTTCTGCTGGCTATTCAGATTCAGGCATTTTCGGTCTATACGCGGGCTGCTCACCGGCTAAAGCGAAGAATGTCGTTGAACTAATGAGAAGCGAGCTTGAGAAGTTGTCCCAAGAGGGAATTTCTGAGGAAGAATTGACGCGCGCAAAGGGGCAATTGAGTGGCACAGCGGCTCTCGCCTTGGAGGATTCCGACACGAGAATGGCGAGGTTAGGCTCGGCTGAAATCACAATAGGTGAGTTCTCCGATCTTGATGAGTCGCTTCGAAAGCTCGATGCTGTAACCCCTGACGCCGTGAAAGATCTTGCGCTTGAATTGAATTTGAAGGCTAAGAGCCTAGTAGCCGTTGGGTCGATTACGGCGGACGAATTGGATTTTAGAGATAAGGCCGACGCGGCCTGATTCGCGCATTTTAGAGAAAACTGGAGGACAACGATGTCCCGCTTTTTGTACTTGGTTCGGCATGGCGAGCAGCAGGATGCTGAGCACGGCTTACCTGACGGACCGCTTTCAGCGCGAGGCAAGCGTCAAGCGAGGGCGATTGCTCGAAGACTTTCCGGTGTCCCATTTTCTGCCGCGTGGCATTCTCCGCTACAGCGAGCTCAAGAGACCGCCGAGATCATGACGAAGGACATGCCTGATCTAGAGCCCAAGCCATCAGCGTTGCTAATGGATTGCATTCCGTCCGGCCCCGACGATGACATGCCCAAGGCGTTTGACACATTTTTTGGTGCGATAACAGAAGCCGAGATCGACGCAGGTAAAGCCCAAATGGCGGATGCGGTCACCGAATGGTTGTCACCGTCTCGTGGTGACCGGCATGACTTGCTAATCACTCACAATTTCGTGATTGCCTGGTTTGTTCGTGAAGTGTTCGGTGCTCCGGCCTGGCGTTGGATGGGACTGAATCAAGCAAACTGTGGATTGACGATCATTAGGGTCCGCACTGCAAAACCAGCGGTGCTGATTACTCACAATGATCTTGGGCATTTGCCGGTCGAATTACGAACTGGCTTGCCGGAGGGCCAGCCCTACTGAGAGCGAAGGGTCTTTCGGTACCAATTCGTAGCGTTCGGATTGTCGTTGTACGGCTCGGTCGGCTCATATCCGCGCGAGCGATAGAGCCCCGCCGCTGCCTCAAGACTCGAGTTGGTGTCTAGAACGGAGTCCGTTGCTCCAAACTCGATTGCGCGTCGTTCAAGTTCGTCAAGCAATTTGCCGCCCAAGCCAAGGCCGCGCGATCCCGGCTCCAACCAGAGGTGTTTCACTTCAAACCAGCGTTCGTTTGGCAGGGCGCTTTCGATCGCACGGATACCGCCACAACCAGTGGGGCCGGCATCCGTTTCAACGACCAGGAACACGCCGTGCGGGGGAATGAATTGGACGTCGCCGGGAAAAACAATTTTGTAGCCACTCGAACCGACGAAACCGAGTTCTCGGCTCGTGAAGTAAGAATTTAGAAGTTTCGTCGCTTCGGGATCCGACGGCAAACATTCTCGGAACGACACAACGAAAGCCTAGTTCCACCGACTTGATAGATTTGCACAATGGCGCTCAAAGTTGCTGTGGTCGGTGCTACCGGCAGAATGGGCGCTTTGTCGTGTCGACTGATTGAGAACTCCGACGATCTGGAACTCGCCGCGACTCTAGATTCGAAAAGTGATCTCGCCGAAATTCTTCAGGCGGATGTCGTACTGGACTTTTCAATTCCAGCGACAAGTCCAAAGGTTGTGAGCTTCGCGATTGAAGCTGGCAAGAACGTACTTGTTGGAACGAGCGGGTGGGGTGCGAAAGAGATTGAAGCAGTCCGCAAGGAGGTTGAATCGAGCCAAGGTGTCGGCGTTCTGATCGTCCCCAACTTTTCCATAGGTTCTGTTTTGGCTACAAGATTCGCAACAACCGCGGCAAAGTACTTGCGCGATTTCGAGATTGTTGAGACGCACGCGTCAACCAAACTCGACTCACCTTCTGGAACCGCGATTCGCACGGCGGAGCAAATGGCTTCGGCTCGAGGCGCGCAAAACAATCCAGGAACAGTTCCGGCCTCTAAGCCACAAGAGCAGAGGGCACGCGGGCAGCTTGTCGAGGGAGTGCCGGTGCACAGCATCCGCTATCCGAACGCAAACGCCAAACAGCAAGTGATTTTGGCGGGGGAGGGCGAAGTGCTGCGGATCGAACACGAAGCCGTGAGTTTGACTGCGTACGAAGCGGGCATCCTGGCTTCGCTCAGGTACCTGCCGAAAGTTACTGGAGTCCAAGTGGGCTTGGATGTCGTTCTCGGTCTAGCGCCACTTCTTAGTGAAGGATTTCTAACCAAGTGACTCGAGTTGATAGAACTGCGGACGAAGTCCATTGAGAACGAAGATTTTTGTCATCGTAATGGCGGCGGTGATCGCGATCTACTTGATTGCCGTTACCCAAACTGCGTTGCGCCTTATGGCGACCGAAAATTGGATAGCCAAGACTCTCGGTGTGGCACTAATCGTGTTGCCGATCCTCGGAGCGTGGTCGGTTTGGCTCGAGATCCGATTCGGTATCAACAGTGAGGCGCTTGGTCGCAAGCTGCAACACGAAGGTCGGTCCAGTTTGGATGATCTTCCGCGGCTACCGAGCGGACGCATCGACCCGACGGCCGCGACCGCGATTTTCGACAGCTTCAAGCAAGAAGCAGATGCCCATCCTGATCGATGGGAATCCTGGTTCCGGCTCGGTCAAGCGTATGACGCTTGCGGCGACCGTAAGCGCGCCCGCGCCTCAATCCGCAAAGCAATTTCCCTTTCGTCCAGCCGCAACTAGTTAGTGTTCTAAGGCAGCCGGGCCAAACTCACCACCGCTTGGGCTTGCATTAATTCAATCGTCGGAGCCGGTGCATCCTTAAGAAGGTCGCCGAACGCTAGGAAGGTTTTTCCTTTGAGCGCCGCCAGGCTCGTACCATTTATGGTCACGTCTTCGGTTGGAAATGAGAAAGTTGTTGCAGCGGCGAGATCTGCAATCCCGGTGAGATCTTGCTTAACCAGGTGTGATGAAATATCCGAACCCAACGAGTCTGAAATGTTCGCGTTTACTTCAGCTTGCTCTTCTTCCCATTGCGATTTTGCGGATTCAGCGCTTGCTGCTTGGCCGACTTGAACAAAGAATACGTTTGCGGTTCTTGCGCCGTAAGTGCAGCGCCTACCGTATTGGCCGTCGGCACTCGTATCCTCTTCGATACCAGGGCCGAAAGTTACCCCAGCCAAAGCCGATGCCTCTTCGGCGGTTACGACTTGACATGGATCCAGAGTTGTCTGCACTGTCGAAGTGGAATGCGCTTGTGAACTAGTCTCCGGTTTTGGGGTATTGCCACCTCCCGAACCTGAGCACGCGGAAATGCTAAGGACGAGTGGCAACACAGCCAGAACGCAAAAGTTTGATTTGAGCTTCATTACTTTCTCCCAATTGAAATCGGATTTCCGTTGCGGGATCGGGTTTCTCGTGCTCGGTGACGCAAATCGTACTCTTGCTTTCCGAAATATTGTCGGAAAATTTTCCGCGATTATTCGTGATGAATAACGGTCGAAATCTTCAGGTATCCCAGTGGGAGGTCGATTGTAATATCGGCTCCTGGTCTGAGTTGATCGAGAGGGATAAGTTGGTCGACCAATATTGGATCCAAGTAGCCGATGGGGAGCCCGCAATCAGCACTTACTCCACGTTGGGCAACCATAAATGTTCGGATCGAAAGTTGCACTTGCAATCCTTCAGAAGTTAGACGCACAGGGACGGTTCCATGTTCTTGAATCATCAAAAATTGGCTTTCGCAACCTCGCAGTGCGTTTGTGTCAATTGCAACAGTGGTGAGGCCCAAATTCAAAGACAAATCATAAAGTGCCCTATCTGAATTGCCACCCTGTTGAAGCTGGAAGGTCACATCGGCGTCAACGTAAGGCGCGGATGCATAACCTCCAGCGCCGAAAAGCCAACGGTTCGTACTTTCGAGCATGCTCCAGGTTGATTGGTGACCAGCGGAATCAGTCAATTCAAGTTCTGCATAGTAAGAATGTCCAACACAAACGTTTGGCATTCTGATCTGGCCTGCGCCATCTACGTGTCCCGTGCTGATCAACGCTGAATGGCCTGCATCGCAACCATTCACGGCGTGACCCGCTACGGGCGCCTCTCCATCGAGAAATCTGAGAGTGTAATCGACCGGTCGATCGATCACTACGTCAAGGGTTCCAGTCACCGCTGGTAAAACTCTAAACGCATCCGGTGTCGGATCTGTAAATGTCCAAGAATGAGAATCCAAGTCGAGTTGAGGTGTAGAAGACAATTCAGTGTGGATGAAAGTCCTTGTCGATTGGCTAATCACCCATTGGCTGAGTCCAGTTTGCCGACCCTGCTCCCAGGAAACTTTTATTTGGGCGACTCCAAGAGATTCTTCTCTAGTTGGTGGGGTGCAAGAGATTCCCGGTAATGGATCAGAGCAAATTGCGCTACCGGCAGTTCGCGAACCCAAAGATACGTTGTAATAGCTATCCGCCGGTAGCACACAAGTTCCTACGCAGTCACCGTCGGTCACTGGGAAGACGAATTGAGAAGTTCTTGTGGAACCATCCGCCCATACCGCTCTTATCCAAAGAACCCTATCGGGGGTCCCACTTCTGGCCGCCAACATTGAACTGGAATCTTGTCTCGTAAAATTCTCATCACAGAACGTCCACGGGACGCTAAATCCTGGAGCAGGGTCTGTTGGGTGACCATTTTCGGCGTTCGTTTCCCACGAATTCAGGTAACAGGTCATGCCACCCACGCTGTTTGTGACCGTGAATTCATATCGAACCGCTGCGCCCGTCAACACTTGAATGTTTGTCAAAGTGAACTTCGGAACGAGCCGATCGGGCGCCAGAGCCGTGGCAAAGGATTCAAAAAGCGGGTTGGCCCTTGCCCAACTTGGAGAGGTCCCCCCGGGGTAAGTTCTTGCGCAAACTAACAAATTTGCACCCTCAGGCGCGTAGAAGGAAACGATTAGATTTCGATCAAAGCCGCTCGTGTTTTGGGCCGCGTTTTGAGCGGGGCTCGCCGGGAAATCACCTTGTTGCGCAATTGGCAACTCGACAATTTGGGTTGCCGCGTCCGTTGCGCCTTGGGATTGTTGATCCGCCGCGGCGCAAGACGGCGTTGCCCCTAAGAGATTTTCCGGCAAAACAAAAGCCTTTATCGTAACTGTTGTCGAGGCAAGATGTAGCTGAGACGCGACCATGAGACCACCATCACTAGCCGACAATTGCAAGGCAGGATGGGTCTCGGGTCCAGCTGAGCTGAAACTTAGGTTCATGGAAAACGGCGATCCCTGGATCGTGTCGGCTCCACCGACCAAGGCTTGATACTCGGTGTCTGGAGATAGTCCGGTGAGGACAAGACATTGAATCACTTCAGGGATTTGGTCTATGCTCGTCGCGCTCGCCATTGCCTGATTGAAAGCCGAAGTTACTGCGTCCGAGGTTCCAAAGCTAAGCTGCTGTACTTGTTCGGGATGGCCAGCCGGAATATATCTAATCGAAAATTGAATTGGTCTATTTGAGTAAACAACGAAGGGCACCGTAGTCGGTCCGCTACTTGTCGTTGCGGAAGTACAACTATCTTCTCCGATGCTGAGGTATGGGGGATTGAATGGTACCGGCAGATTGGGGTACGGGAGCGGCGCAACGACTAGAGCAGGTAAATGAATGTCTCGGTGAATCTCAGAATGAAGTCCAACATCCGGACAACCGGCTGGAATTTTCTCTCCCTCTGGAGCGCAAGGGTCGTCGGTGCTGCTTGATCCCGAATCGGATTCTTGGGCCAAAATAAACTGGGTGCTCGGCAAATTTGATTTGGCGATTCTTTCCAATAAATCCCCTTGAACACCCTGGCCCGAGGCAGGTGTTGGGGTGTTTACATTCCTGATCGCGGTCGTCTCACTTAGGTTGAGATTGCCGTTTCCATCCACCAACGCTGCTTTGGATGACGTTGGAGCCAATACCGCCGCTTGAGCGGTGGCTGTCGGTTGGTAAGTCGTCTTAGTTGGACCGAAGGCGTAGCCGGCAATTGCGCCGATGATCGCGAGAAGAACGGCGGCGCCAATTCCGAGGCCCTTTAGTACTCGATCGCGTTTCATGTTGCTCCTAAGCGAGGTAGATGTAGTTGATTGTCGTTACGGCCGGAGAAGACTCATTTCCAGCTGCGTCTTCGGCTTGAAGTGTGAAGGTTATATTTCCCGAAGAACTTCCCGGAGCGACGAAGGTGTATGTCCAGTTGTTGCCGGACTTAGTCATTACTCCACTGCCGGTGTAAGCGCCAGTCCAAGAAATCTTTACCTTTGTCACAGCGACGTTGTCACTTGCCGAAACCGTAATTACGTTTTGTGAGCTGTTACCAAAAGAGTTCGGGTCGTGTGTCGGCACGCCCAGCGTTGGGGATGTCGTGTCTTTCGGCTTGTTAGGCGTACTCGGCTTTGACGGCTCAGGACTCGGTTCGACGGGAGGAGTACTAATAGTCACTGTGTAGGTTGGGCATGCTTTTCCTTCAGGAAGAGTAGAGGGCGATGCCTGACCGTGATCGATATCGAGGCTACCGGCTGCAATCCAAACCAATTGCGACCAGTTATTAGGGTTCCTGATTCCTAGCTGTTCGCCATCCGAATCCCGCTGAACGGCCAATACTCTCGTGCCCGGTGAGAGTCGGTCGATCGTTGGGCCACCAGGACAAGCTGCAACTGGCACTAAAGAGCCGCTCGAGATCGCACCGGGAACCTCGACGACTGTGGTGGGCCTCCCAAAAGCTCCGCCTAGTCCAAGGCCCGTGCCGGCAAGGCCACAAACAACCGCAACGCCAACCCAGGTAACCCAAGACGACCAAAATCCACCGTGACCGGGAGCGCTAGACCCAGAAAGCGAGTAGCCGGTGTCACCAGAGGCGACCCGGCTCGCGATTGACTGCTCTATCCCAGTGGTATCTACCGGTGTGTGGTTTCGTTGAAAGTAATCGTGGAGCAGGACATCGATTTCACTGTTTTGGTCAACCACGGTGGTCCTCCTTTCTGATTTCATTCGCAAGTCGATTTCGAGCTCGTTGCAATTGAGTTTTCACCGTGCTTTCGCTTACCCCTAGCCCTTCCGCAATGGCGCTTACTGACAAATCCATGAGGTAGTGAAGCACGCAAATCTCGTGTTGCTGAGGCGGTAACAAGGCAAGAGCTTTGGCAATATCCACGTCGATTAAGTTGCCTGAGTCTGAACTGGATGCCGAATCGCCGGCAAACTTTGCAACAGCTCTTGCTTCCGCATTCTTCGATCGCCCGGAATCCCTCAGGCGATTGCAAGCGACTACGGTAATCCAAGCCGCGAGGTTCTCAATTTGACGCGCTGGCGGTTTCGACAAGTAGCCGACAATCGCATCTTGGACTGCGTCGGGAGCATCCTGGCGATTGCCGGTGATTAAACCGACCGCCGACACAACTTTTGAATACTCGTTTGCGATAAACAGCCCAAGATCAATATCTGTTTTCTCAGCCATCAATACGCTCACATTCTCACGACGTTTAGGGGGCGAATGGGGTCTACAAAGTCAGGAACCTATTTTGAAAACTGAATAGTTTTGAAGAATAGTCCTACTCGGGTCCCGGCGGGGCAGTAATTTTCGGCGAGTCCTGTTCGCTATCTTGGAAGCGTGTCAGAAAACTCAGCTCCGCAGTTCCATTCCGACGTCACAGTTGAACTGGTTCGCGCAAGCGCAGAAGATGCCGACGTTATCTTCGCCGCCCGGGTATCAACTCAAGGCGAACAGTCGCTCGAGGCCGACAAGATGGAAGGCACAAAGACCGAACAAGATCAAAAGCGTGATCGAGGTCTGATCAATTACTTGATGCGAGATCGGCATGGCTCGCCGTTTGAGCACAACTCAATGACGTTCTATGTTCAGGCGCCAATCTTCGTATTTCGCGAGTTTATGCGGCATCGAATTGCGTCCTATAACGAAGAATCGGGTCGTTATCGCGAATTGAATCCGGTGTTTTATGTTCCCAATTCGAGTCGCAATCTAATTCAAACGGGAAAGCCTGGAGCCTACGAATTTCACCCCGGAACCGCCGAACAAACCGCTCTAGTTGATCAGCAAACGCGAGACGTATCGATGCACGCATACGAGGCGTACCAGCGAATGTTGGAGGCCGGTATTGCCAGAGAGGTCGCAAGGATCGTGTTGCCCTTGACGATCTATTCCTCGATGTATGTGACGATGAACGCAAGATCTCTCATGAACTTTTTATCACTTAGAACAAAGCGTGAAGGAAGTCACTTTCCGTCGTTTCCGCAACGTGAGATCGAAATGTGCGCAGAGAAGATGGAAGACCATTTCGCAAGGCTCATGCCACTAACCTACGAAGCGTTCAATCTGAACGGTCGTATAGCACCTTAGTTTGGTAGCGGTAGCCTTAACCGCGTGACTGCGAAAGAAAATCCATTCGGCCAGGTGTTGGTCGCCCTTGTTACACCTTTCACTCCAGACGGCGAAGTTGACTGGCCCGGAGTTGAAAAGCACATGGATGACGTGATCAATCAAGGCGCTGACGGCATTGTTGTAACTGGCACTACTGGTGAGACAAGTACGCTTACTGACCCCGAAAAGGTCAAACTAGTAGAAGTAGGAAAGTCCGTCGCCGCTGGACGCGCCAAAATCATTACGGGCGGCGGTTCGAATGAGACTGCACACGCTATGAAGCTGTATCGAGACAGCGAGAAGGCCGGAGCCGATGGAGTCATGATTGTGACTCCGTACTACAACAAGCCAACCCAGTCGGGCATACTGACGCACTTTAGGCTCATTGCGGATGCCACTGATTTACCCGTAATTCTCTACGACATTCCGGGGAGAACTGGCGTGCCAATTGCTTTCGAAACAATCGTGCGCGCTGCAAAACATCCGAATATCGTCGCGATTAAGGATGCGAAAGGCGATTTTGGCCAAGTAAGTCGCGTGCTAAACGAGACGAGCTTGTTGTACTTCTCTGGCGATGATGCGAATGTTTTGCCGCATTTGTCGATTGGGGCTGTTGGTTTGGTTGGAGTCACCGCAAATGTCGCTGCCACCCCGTATCGCCAAATAGTGGATTGCATTAATGCCGGGAATATCGTTGAAGCTACAGCTGCTCATAAGGCACTTGAGCCACTTGTTCGCGCACTCATGACTCATGTGCCAGGCACAGTCGCCGCCAAATACGTGCTACACGGCCTTGGTCGAATCAGCTCTCCGCGTGTCAGGCTCCCGTTGGTTGGACCGGAAGACTTCGAGGCAGCCCAAATTGAAGACGACCTAGATCGAATTGGCTTGATTCCGGGACTCGATTTATCCAATTTCCGCCCCGATCGAAATGCGGCAGCGGGTGGCGCCTTGCCGAAGGTGGCCGGAACCACACGATGAGTTCTGCCATATATAAGCCAGGGGATCTCAAACCGGGGACGCTGCGAATAATCCCTGTCGGTGGTTTGGGCGAAATTGGCAGAAATATGGCCCTGTTCGAGTTCAACCAAAAACTGTTGATTGTTGACTGTGGGGTGTTGTTTCCCGAAGAAAATCAGCCTGGAGTTGACCTCATCCTTCCCGACTTTGCACCCGTTCGGGATCGACTTGAAGACGTCGTCGCAGTAGTTCTCACTCACGGGCACGAAGATCACATCGGCGCAGTTCCGTATTTGCTCAAGTTGCGAGAAGACATCCCCCTAATTGGTTCTGCCCTGACTCTTGCGCTAGTTGAGGCGAAGCTCAAGGAACATAACATCAGCCCTTTGACTCTTGAAGTTCGTGAAGGTCAACGAGAAGCGCTTGGTCCGTTCGATCTTGAATTCATCGCGGTAAACCATTCGATTCCGGATGCCTTGGCGGTTGCAATTTCTACAACAGCTGGTTTGGTTCTTCACACGGGTGATTTCAAAATGGATCAGTTGCCTTTGGATGAGCGAATCACTGACTTGAGAGCGTTTGCGAGGTTAGGTGAGCAAGGCGTAGATCTATTCATGCCTGATTCAACCAATGCGGATGTACCCGGGTTTACTCCAACTGAGCGCACGATTGGCCCGGTGATTGAATCCGTGATTGCGAAAGCGCCGCGAAGAGTGATCGTTGCTTCGTTTTCTAGCCATGTTCATCGAGTGCAGCAAGTCTTGGATGCCGCGCAAGCGAACGGGCGCAAAGTTTGCTTCATGGGCCGATCGATGGTGCGGAACATGACTATTGCAGCCGAATTGGGCTATCTCAAGGTGCCAGACGGGGTACTTGTCGAAGTTAAGAAGGCAATGGAGCTTCCCGACAACAAGGTCGTGTTCATGAGCACTGGCTCGCAAGGTGAGCCAATGGCGGTGCTCGCCAGAATGGCAAACCTTGACCACCAAATTGAGATTGGAAGAGGCGACACCGTCATCCTTGCGTCGAGTCTCATACCTGGAAATGAAAATGCTGTCTACCGAGTCATTAATGGGCTTACAAAACTCGGTGCGACAGTAGTGCACAAGGGCAATGCGAAGGTGCACGTTTCGGGTCACGCCGCTTCGGGAGAGCTGCTGTATTGCTACAACATCATTCGGCCCAAGAACGTGCTTCCAGTTCATGGCGAATATCGTCACCTCACCGCGAATCAGGAACTCGCGATCGAGACAGGTGTTCCCGAACAACACACCTTTGTGGCTGAGAACGGAACGGTCTTGGATTTAGCGGAAGGGAATGTTCGCGTGGCAGGCCAGTTGGAACTCGGTCACGTTTACGTTGACGGTTCAACGGTCGGAGAAATTACCGAAGCAGATTTGAAAGATCGCAGGATTCTTGCAGAAGAAGGTTTCATTTCAATCTTTGTTGCGATTGATCCCCAAACCGGAAAAGTAATTGTTGGGCCAGAAATCCAGGCGCGCGGTTTCGCGGAAGATGAAGCTGTTTTTGAGGATGTCATCCCACAAATAGTTAGGGCACTACATGAGGCTGCAGAAAACGGCACAAGAGACACTCAAGCGTTCAGCCAAGTGGTCCGTCGAACAGTCGGTCGCTGGGTGAATACTCAACACCGGCGACGACCGATGATCGTGCCGGTCGTTATTGAGGCCTGAAAAGCTTTCCAATTGCCGATTTGGCAATCACTGTTCAGACACTCCCCAGGGACTATGCCGGATTGGCACTCGGCGGAAGTACGGTAGAACGCATGGTAGCCAGGTCCACCTCAAGTCGATCGCGCGCGTCAAGCGGCCGATCGCGCAGTGGAACATCGGCCACGAAGAGGACCTCCAGCGCTCGATCAAGAAGTACTAGTTCGAAGAAGAATTCGCAGAGCGCTTTGACGTCCGCTTGGATGGGGCTCGCACACTCCGCTGGGGGAGCCGCAAGGCTATTTGGCAGAGAGAGCCTCAAGAAAGAAGAGCGGCGAGACGGTGTTCCTTTCCTACTGCTTCTAATGGCAGCAATTGGAGCGGTAGTTGAATGGTTCAACCCGAACCATCCAATTTCAGTTGCTTTGGATGCTTACACATTCGGTGGAGCGTTTGGTCGACTTGCGTTTGCGCTACCGGTCATCTTGCTTGTCATTTCGGTGTGGCTGTTTCGACATCCGTCGTCAGTGCACGATAACGGCAGGATCGGAATCGGCATGGCGGTCCTCGTCGTAAGCATCAGTGTGCTTTGTCATGTTTTCGGCGGAAGGCCCGCGTGGGGAGATCCAATTG
>JAHBSS010000003.1 GCA_019639015.1 Cryobacterium sp.
CCGACTTGGCAGACGACGTTCGTCATCCCGACCAGGGCAATGTCGCTCATGATCTCGCGACGGCCGGCGACCCAACCAACTCGCCAGCCAATCATCCGCAACTCTTTCGAGGCGGAACCGACCGTGATAACCCGATCCGAAAGTCCCGGATGCGATGCCGGGTTCAGTGCCGGCTTGCGGTCGAAGCGGATGCGCTCCATCGCGGCGTCGTAGAGCACCCAAGCTCCGTACTTCGCCACCGGCTCGGCGAGGGCATCCAAATGGGTTTGATCGAAGACCATTCCGGTTGGCATCGCCGGACCCATAAGCAACACGGCGGCAGTTTTCGGACCAACGGCGGCTGCGAGTCGCGCGGGATCGGTGCGCCAACCCTCCGCGGTCGGTTCGGATGGCACGTGCACCGGCACGGCACCGGCAAGCCGGATCCGGTTGACGAGCCCAGCATAAATCGGGTCAGCAATAACGACCTCTGAGCCCGGTTCAGTTATCGCGAGCAAAGAATTCAGGATGCCGTTGAGGCCACCGGCAACGCTAACGACCTCGGTCGCCGGGTCATATCGTCTGCCGCTCAACTTCTCTATGTGCGTTGAAATCGCTTCCCGCAAATCGCGATGACCCTCGAACGGCAGGTAACTGTTGGCAGAGTCATCGTCGATCGCATTACGCGTTACCTCGAGCGCGATTGTTGGCGGGCGCAAGTCGGTGTCGAGGTTTTCGAGGCGAAGCATCCCAGGGTCTGCGACCGCATCCGCGTGGTCACCAACCTCGTTGACGCCGATACCGGGAATGTGCTGCAAACGACTAACCATGATTCATTCCTAGCACTTGTCGATTTCTGAGTCGAAGACGCGGTTGCTACTACCCGTAACGCTTGCTCCCGGTGGTGGCGAACAACCCGCGACTCTTCCGTTTCTAAAACGTTCAATTGTTCGGGCAGGATTGGAGAGTGAAAGACCCGGATGATCTAGGCGCTTGGTTCGACGCGCTTTTTGAATGGGATGCCAAGCGTGCCCCGGAGCTCGGCGTTCAATTCGAGACCTTGCGTTACGGTGATTCGCCGGATCAGGAGTTAGACCTTTGGAGTAGCGAACTCGATGTTAGTGAACTCGTCGGTAGTGAACTCGGGAGTAGCGAACGCCGCGGACCGGTGCTCATAAGCATTCACGGCGGTTATTTTCTGCAAGATTACGATCGGTCTTTGCACAACCCGATCTCAAGGCAACTTGCCGCCGAAGGGTTCACCGTCGCGAACATCGAGTATCGCAGGGGAGCATCGGGTCGGGAAGCGACTCTCAATGACATTGTCACGGCCTTGGATGCCGCGGCCGCTCGAACCGGCTCCAACGAGATTGCGGTGTTCGGGCACTCCGCTGGAGGTTACCTCGCCGCGCAACTGGCAACGCATCCGAAAGTTTCCCTCGTGATCCCACTAGCACCGGTCAGCGACCTCGCCGAAGCCTCGATCGAAGGTTGGGATGAAGGCGGAATCGCACTTTGGCTCGGGGGAGAGCCAAGCGAAAACACCGACCTCTACGCGCAAGCCGACTTGAAAAATCAAGTTGCGGGCAAAGCAACGCGAATCGTCATCCACGGCACCGATGACACGGCGGTTGCTGTCGAGCAATCGAGGCGGCTTGTTGAAGCTTGGCGCGAAGCCGGCGTCGAAAGCGATTATCTCGAATTGCCCGGCGAGGGTCACTACGGCTATCTAGATCCGCGAGAGCCTGCATTTAAAGTGCTGCGAGACCAATTAGTAAGTTGGCGAAACACGTTGGGCTAAGACTTCGGGTGCGCTTCGAAGAAATCCCAAATAGTCTGGGTCGCGTCGAGGGCTTGTGACGGTTGGTGCTTCACGCCGCTAGGCCGATCCGGTTTCAGTGGGGCGCCCGGCCAGCCGTGTTCGGCATCCGCAATCGTGATGAGCTCAACAGCGCGACCGTCTGGGCAGGTTGCAATCGAAGTTGTGACAACTCCATGGCTTGATGTTGTCGGGGAGTCGCACTGGTCGGTCGAGCGCCAAGCCGAAATGACATCTTCAACCGGCGGGCCATCGATCGACGCGACGCCTTCCCCCTTACTGCCATCGAAGGGGATGTTCGTGTCTTGAAGCCCGTGAATGTGGATGACGGACACCGGTGACGGGTTGTCGCAAGAAGTGAGCATCGTGCCAGAAGTTGGGCCAATTGCGGCAAAGATGTCGGTCTCGCAAGCGAGCGTGTAACTCAAAATCGCGCCGTTACTCATTCCGGCTGCGTAGATGCGATTCGGGTCGATTGAAAGTTTGGATTGGATCGTTTTGACCACTTGCGAGACAAAGCCAACATCATCCACCCCGGTTCGGCCGGACTGACCGCAACAATTCGGGTCGGAACCGTTCGGGCCATCAACATTCCAAGCCGGGATGACCTCACCGAGTCCGTCTGGATACGCAACAACGAAACCTTGAGACTGCGCCAAGCGATCCCAACCGTAAGACTTCTCGGCTTGCTCACCGCTACCGCCACCGCCGTGCAGCATGACTACAAGCGGCGCCGACTCCGGCAAATTCCGGGGCACGAACACGCGGTAAGTACGCTCTTGACCGTCCCAAAGCATCGAGTAACTGTGCGATCCAACCGGTAATCCAGCTCCAGCGTCATTGCCCTCGGCAGGCGAACTCGCCGACGGCGTTGCCGCCTCGGGTTCCGAGTTCACCCGCGGGAGAGTTGTGGCAACTAGCCACACGATCAAGGCGATCGTGCTTGCCCCAGCGACTGCAGCTATCAGCCAGACCCATTCACGCGTTTTTGTCATAGCCAAGTTCTAAAACCGCTTGCTATGAGTTTTCTATGTGAAGCCTATGGCTCAAGTGCTTCCTAGTTCGAGATATCCAGTGGCAAGAGCGCGGCTCGCTTCGGCCTTCTGCCGTCACCGGAAGAACGGCCCGTAAGCCTGCGACCGAGCCAAGGAAACACGAACTTTGCCCAATACACAACCCCATTTGGGCGCTTTATCGGTGGTGGTTCCGGGCCCCAATTGGGGATCTCAACACCTAGAGCGGTGAGTACGTTTTCAGCAACTTTCTGATGACCGAGTGCATTCAAATGCAACTTATCAATCGACCAGAATCGCAAATCGGTGAGGGAATCATCCGCCCAGTTATCGACAAACGTGACACCGGAAGAAGGGATGTGCTTCCGCACTTCAACCGCGAGTGCGTCTCCGCGTTCTTTCAATTTGGCACCGAGGGGCAAATGCTTTGTGGGATCACCGCCACTTAGAAGCAAGACGTGAATGCCAGCATCTACTGCCTTTTGGGCAGCCGCGCAAAGCTCACCCGCAACCCACTCGATCGTGACCTTTGGTCGCATGATGTCGTTTCCGCCACCGTTCATGCTGAGCAGTTCAGGCTTTAGAGCAATTGCCGCATCCAATTGCTCGTCGAGAATCGGTCCAAGCAACCGCCCCCGAATTGCTAGGTTCGCGTAACCGAAAGGCCGTTTGGCACCACGCTTCTTCGCTGCAAGCGCCAATCCCGCCGCCACCAAGTCGGCCCAACCGCGAACCTCGCCGCTTGGCAAAGGATCGCCTAGGCCTTCGGTGAAGCTGTCACCGATTGCCGCAAAGCTTTCAAAATCCACAAACAAAATTTCACCACAATGGGCGACTCGAAACTAAACTCAGCGAGCATGAGCAACAAAGACGATCAGGTCCTGGTCACCGGCGGTAGCGGATTTCTTGGCGTGCACTGCGTCGCCGCTCTCCTAAACGAGGGCTTCAAAGTTCGAACCACAATTCGTGACCTCAAGCGCGAGTCTGAAGTTTTGGCGATGCTTGATCGAGCCGGGGTTGATCCAAACGGGCGACTTGAATTCGCAAAGGCAGAACTTCTCTCCGATTCCGGTTGGGCAGCCGCGGCTGAAGGATGCCGTTTCGTTTTGCATGTGGCGTCTCCATTTCCTGCTCGCGAACCTAAAGACGAAAACGAAATAATCCGGCCGGCGAGGGAAGGCGCTTTAAGAGTTCTAGCGGCGGCCCGCGATGCCGGAGCAGAAAGAGTTGTGCTCACTTCTTCCTTTGCCGCAATTGGTTATGGCAAGCCGCCAATTGATCGCCCTTACACCGAGGAGGATTGGACGGATCCAAGCGGAAAGGTGAGCACCTACGTTAAATCCAAGACTTTGGCAGAGCAAGCTGCTTGGGACTTTATCGAGCGCGAAGGTGGCAAACTTCAACTCGCGGTCGTGAACCCGGTTGGCATCCTGGGTCCGGTTCTCGGAAAAGACCTCTCGACCTCAATCGACCTCGTGCTTAGGCTCCTGAAAGGCAAGGTGCCCGGGTTGCCGAAGATGTCTTTCGGGCTTGTGGATGTCCGGGATGTCGCTGACTTACACATTCGAGCGATGACTAACCCGGCCGCCAACGGCGAACGGTTCTTGGCTGTCGCAGACGAAGTGATGCTAATTCCGGATGTCGCGAGGATTCTGAGAGAAGATCTGGGCGCCGCAGCCAACCGGGTTCCAAAGCTCGTACTCCCAGACTTGTTAGTGAAACTCGCCGCCGTCTTCGACCCGTCACTGAAAGACGTCGCCGACCGCCTTGGCAATCATCGAGAAGTTTCAAACGCGAAAGCGAAGAAGCTGCTTGGTTGGAAACCGAGATCAAACGAAGAGCTAATTCTTGCTACTGCACAAAGCCTCATCGATCTTGGACTGGTTCCCGGCGGGCAAACCGCTTAGGCTCGATAATCGAACAGAAAACTAAATATCGCCGAAGAGTCGGAGCGGGAGAGTCCCGCAAGGGCGCCGTAGATGCAATCCCTCCCCGGGAAACTTTCAGGCCACCGCACCGCCCCGACAAGGCAACTCTGGAAACGGCCGAAAAGCCCGCCTACGGTGCAAGACCAAAACCCGAAAGGGAAGGTCGAATCTCTCAGGCCCAAAGACAGAGCGGGGAGGAAACTTCAAACACCCAAGAGAACAAGGGAGTTCCTCATGGCGATAAGTACCTTCGAGTTATTCAAGATCGGGCTAGGACCGTCGAGTTCACACACGACCGGGCCGATGCGCGCGGCAGCCGCATTCGCCGACGATCTTGTCCGGCAAGACCGCTTAAGTAGCGTGGCCGAACTGAAAGTGGATTTGTATGGTTCGCTTGCTGCTACTGGACGCGGACACGGTACGTTCTTGGCGGTGCTCCTTGGTCTTGAGGGTAACCTTCCAGATCAGATCTTTCCGGATGCCGTCGAGCGTCGAGCGGCGGAGCTTGCCGAGACCGGCGAACTAATGCTTGCCGGAGTAACACCGGTCAACTTCCGCGAGTCCGACATCACGCTTCACCCGCGCGAAGTATTGCCTACCCACACAAACGGCGTGACGTTTGCCGTGCTCGATGCGGCTGGCGAGCCCATTTACGCGCAAACGTTCTTTTCGATCGGAGGTGGTTTCATCATCCGGGAAGGTGAAGACCCAAACCGTTCCGACGACTCTGAAGTCGAATTCCCATTCTCAACGGCCGCCGAACTTCTAGAACATTGTGAACGCGAAAATTTGTCGTTCAGCGGAGTCATGCTCCGAAACGAACTTTCTAAGTTTTCTGAAGCTGACATCCGCCGCAGGTTACTTGAAATTCGGGATGCAATGGAGGCTTGCGTAGACTCGGCGATTTCTAGGCCCGGTGTGCTCCCTGGCGGACTTGAGGTTCGCCGGAGGGCTACCGGTTGGCACGAGCGACTTATGAAGGAAGACCCGAATCAGTCTCCGGAGTTTTGGCAAGAGTGGGTAAATTTTGTCGCGCTCGCTGTGAATGAAGAGAACGCATCCGGTGGACGAGTTGTGACGGCGCCAACGAACGGTGCCGCCGGAATCATTCCTGCCGTGCTTTTCTACGCAACCCACTACGGTTCACTTGCCAAGGCAAGTCAAGAAGAAAAGGATGACGCTACCGTGCGCTTCTTGCTCGCGGCGGCGGCAGTCGGAGTGCTCTACAAAAAGGGCGCATCAATTTCGGGCGCCGAAATGGGTTGCCAGGGTGAAGTTGGTTCTGCGTCATCAATGGCCGCTGCCGGACTTGCCGAAGTTCTCGGCGGAACCATCGAACAAGTCGAGAATGCGGCCGAAATCGCAATGGAGCACAATCTCGGATTAACGTGCGATCCGGTTGGTGGCCTAGTTCAGATCCCGTGTATCGAACGAAACGCTATCGCCGCGAGCAAGGCGATTAACGCCGCGAAAATGGCGCTCTGGGGTGATGGCGAGCACAAGGTTTCTTTGGATCAAGTAATCGCAACAATGAAACAAACCGGCCTAGACATGAACTCGATCTACAAAGAAACCAGTATGGGCGGCCTCGCCGTCAACGTTGTTGAGTGTTAGCGCCTAACTTTTCCGCCGAGGCTTGCGATCATCGTCAAGATTGACGGCCGAAGCGCAACCCATGCGACAGCCATAACCACGATTGATACGCCGAACCAAATGAGTCCGAGCCAAGAATCGTCGTTTCGGATGGCATACATGTGATTGAGGTTGTTTATCGCACCGGTCGTGAGCACCAAAAATACGTGCACGAAGATGAAAAGCAAGAAGTAAAGCATTATCGGAAAATGCAAGAGCCGCGCGAGGTTTACCGGATAAATCCGCTCGATCGGTTTGAACCTATCGGCTAACCCCGGCACCATTCGCAAGCCGGTGATGATCGCGAGCGGCGCGGCGATAAACACGGTCGCAAAATAGGCGAGCACTTGAAGGGCGTTGTAGTTGACCCAACCGGTTTCGGCGGGCCAATGCAGTGAGGCGTATTGGATCGCGGTCGAAAGTGCGTGTGGAAACACGTCCCAACTGCGGGGCACTATCCGAACCCATTGATCTGTAACGAACAGCAAGACGTAAAACACGATCCCGTTCAGCAACCAAAGCGTGTCAATTCCTACGTGGAACCAGTGATTCAAGCTGATCCGCACCGGTTCACCCTTTGTGCGCAATAAGCCGGTGTTGTTGCGGGTCCAGTAAGCGGCAGGGCGCTTAACCGTTCGGATCAAGATTCCAGACTTAATGACAAACAAGATGAAAAACGCGTTTAGAACGTGTTGCCAAGCAAGCCAAGCCGGAAAACCAGGGGTTGCGGTTTCGTTGGCGGGGTCTTTGCCCGGATACTGTTCAATGAAATCTGCGACTGCGGGCAGGCCGCGCAACCAGTTCGCAACAAGAACAACTACAACAAATGCGATAAGTAGCGCCGGAATCCACCAAACGAGTTTGAACCAACGGCTCTTTTTGAACTCGGCGAGACTCATCCGTTCTTCCTCGCCTTCACCGCTTCAATGAACTGCGGAACAACCTCGAACAGATCGCCAACAACTCCGAAATCTGCGATGTCGAAGATTGGGGAGTTGGCATCCTTGTTGATCGCGACAATCGTCTTGGAGCTTTGCATTCCCGCGAGGTGCTGGATAGCGCCCGAGATTCCGACTGCAATGTAGAGGTTCGGTGAAACAGTGGTTCCGGTTTGACCAACTTGCATGTTGTGTTCGCAGTATCCGGCATCGACAGCTGCGCGACTGGCCCCGAGCGCGGCACCGAGCGTGTCGGCGAGTTCTTCCATGAGCGCAAACTTTTCTTTAGACCCGAGACCGCGACCACCAGAAACGACAATGTCGGCGGCCGCAAGGCTCGGTCTTGCGCTCGCGGTAGTCGCCACTTCACGCGAGAGCACTTTGGTGGCAGGAGTCGAATCTGAAGCAATGTCGAGTTTGATGACTTCGCCGGCTGCGGCTGGGGCTGAACCTTCAACGGAATGCTCACGCAACGAAATCACTTGCACTCCCTTGCCGGAAGCCGTGACCGTGAACGCGCCACCGAACGCTTGCTGAGTTACGATTCCATCTTTGCTCAGACCGATCACGTCTGATTGGTAGGCGCCACCGATTCGCACGGCAAGCCTTGCACCAGCTTCACGGGCGTCAGGGGAGGAGCCAACAATCACCGCGCTAGCGTTCGAATCTCTTGCGGCAGCAGCTAGTGCTGCAACTTGAGGCGTCACTAGTAATTCGTCGCCAGCGACTTCGGCTGAGTAAACCGTGGTTGCACCAAGCTTTCCGAGGGCGGGAGCGAGCTTGGAGGCATCCTTGCCAACTACGACAGCGCAGGGTTCGCCGAGGATCGCTGCCGCGGTTAGCTGCTCGGCGGTCGCCGCTGCGGGGGCACCATTAGTGATTTCTGCGAGGACTAGAACTTTTGACATCGTTTTACTCCCTAAATCAGATTCGCTTTTGCGAGGTATTCGGCCAATTGCTTACCGGCTGAACCGTCGTCCTTGATGATCGTGCCACCTTCGCGCGGAGGTTTGGGTGTGACGGTTTCGACGACCGACCAGGAGTTTGCGCCGCCTACCCGATCGGCTTCAAGTGCAAGACTCGATAGCGCTAGTGACTCGACCGGCTTCTTCTTGGCCGCGAGAATTCCCTTGAAGTTTGGATACCTTGCCTCGGCAATTTGCTCAGTAACAGAAACAACTGCCGGCAGCGAAGCCGACACGACCGCGTGGCCGTTAGGCAGCATCCTCTCTCCTGATGCGATTGCGTCTTTCACTTCCAGAGTTCGCAAAAACGTCAGTTGGGAGAGCCCAAGGCGCTCCGCGAGCATTGCTGGAACTGCCGCGGTTCGTCCGTCAGTGGATTCATTCCCCGCGATTATCAGATCAAAGCCCTTGTCTTTCAGGGCGGCTGCAAGAGCGGCTGAAGTTTGCATCGCATCGGATCCGCCAAAACTGTCGTCAACGATGTGTATGCCGTCATCCGCCCCCATAGCAAGCGTCTTTCGGATTGCTTCAATCGCACCTGAAGGCCCCATGGTCACGACGGTAACTTCGCCGCCTTGGGCTTCTTTCAACTGAAGGCCGACCTCGACCGCTTTCTCGTTGATTTCATCAACGACTTGGTCCTTAGTGCGATCAACCCGCTTGGTTGCCGCATCAATTTTGCGATCACTCCAGGTATCAGGAACTTGCTTTATGAGTACTGCAATCTTCATCATGCCTCCACTTCCAACTTCGATCATTTCACCCAAACCTGTGACGACTGTAACCGGTTGGCCATGCGCGATATAGTTGGATGTCCAACTAAATCTTAGTTTGTCGGCAAACCACAATCACCTGCCGATTTCGAAAGGTTCCCGTGTACGCCATAAGCGACGACCAAAGGGCACTTGTCGACATGGTTCGACAGTTCGCCACCGATTTTTTGGCCCCAAATGCCGCCGAGTGGGATGCGACCTCGCACTTTCCCCTTGATGTATTTGCCAAGGCCGGTGAGCTTGGCATGGGTGCAATGTACTGTGCGGAAGATCTAGGCGGTTCAGGGCTCGGTCGCATGGACGCCGTACTCGTGTTCGAGGAACTTGCAAAAGCCGATCCGGCCATCGCGGCATACATTTCAATCCACAATATGGTCGCGTGGATGATTGATCATTACGGCAGTGATGAACAACGCGCAGAGTGGATTCCAATACTCGCGACGATGGAACACCTCGGCAGTTATTGCCTAACAGAACCCGGTGCAGGGTCGGATGCGGCTGCGCTTTCGACTTCAGCGGTTCGCGAAGGCAATGAATACGTTCTGAACGGTACAAAACAGTTCATTTCCGGAGCCGGGACATCGTCGATTTATGTTGTCATGGCGCGTACCGGGCAACAGGGTCCCCACGGAATTTCGGCAATTTTGGTGCCGGCGGGCACGCCCGGGCTCAGTTTCGGGCCACTCGAAAAGAAAATGGGCTGGAATGCCCAACCGACTAGGCAAGTGATCTTTGAGGATGTTCGAGTACCGGCATCAAACTTGCTTGCCAAGGAAGGTGACGGGTTCGCCATTGCTCTAAATGGACTCAACGGCGGACGACTGAACATTGGTGCTTGCTCAATTGGTGGCGGTCAGGCAGCGCTAGAAAAAACGGTTGAATACGTGAAATCGCGGCAAGCGTTTGGGGGGCCTCTGCTTGACCAACAATCCGTCTTGTTTACGCTCGCAGAAATGGACACAAGGTTGGAGTGTGCACGCACCTTACTTGCCAGGGCCGCATCGAGCCTTGATCAAGGTGACGCGGACAAGATTCGACTTTGCGCAATGGCCAAACGAGTAGCTACAGAGGCTGGGTATTGGGTGGTAGACGCCGCGATCCAGTTGCACGGGGGATACGGTTATCTAAAGGAATACGGCCTTGAGAAGTTGGCCCGTGATCTTCGAGTTCACAGAATTCTCGAGGGAGCCAACGAGGTAATGCAAATGGTCGTTGGTCGTAGCCTTGTGAGCAAATAAGCCGGAGAACAAATGGAGACAGCGGACGACGAAGTCCTCGTAACCCAAAACGGTCGCCTCGGACACTTGGTACTTAACCGTCCGAAGGCCCTAAACTCTCTCACCCGAAGAATGGTGAACTTGATCACAGCCGCCTTGGATAGATGGCAACGAGACGACACGATCGAAACCGTCCTTCTGACCGGAGCAGGAGATCGAGGGCTTTGTGCCGGTGGCGACATTGTTGCCATGTACCACGATGCAATCGCTGGGGGAGACGGTAGTCGCCAATTCTGGCGCGATGAGTACCGAATGAATGCCGCGATTGCGCGGTTCCCCAAACCGTTCGTCGCGATCATGGACGGCATAGTCTTGGGTGGCGGCATTGGCGTATCCGCTCACGGAAACACAAGAATTGTTACCGAGAGAACCAAATTCGGGATGCCTGAAGTAGGCATCGGGTTCGCTCCGGATGTCGGTGGCAATTACTTACTCTCGCGCGCACCTGGAGAGCTTGGTACTCATTTGGCCTTGACCGGAGGAGTTGGAAACGGAGCCGACGCCATCGCGCTCGGTTTCGCGGACTACTACCTTTGCAGTGATTGGATTCCAGCGCTAACAGAAGCCCTAAGTCACACCCCGGTTTCGACCGCGCTTTCATCAATCACGTCACCGCCACCGGATTCACCGTTGCTTAGTCAACGCTCTTGGATTGATGAGTGTTACGCCGGTTCCGACGCTAGCGCGATTGTTGAGAAGCTACAGAACTCATCCGTGCCACGAGCAAACGAAACAGCCAGCGTCATCCTGACAAAGTCACCAACCGGAGTGAGCGTCGCGCTGGAGGCGATTCGGCGCGCCAAGAACGCTGAAAACTTAGAAGAAGTACTAGATCAGGATTATCGGGTTTCAACGCGATTCATCCAAGGAACAGAAATGATCGAGGGAATTCGCGCCCAAGTGATCGACAAAGACCGCAATCCGCGCTGGTCGCCTTCAAGCCTTCGAGAAGTAAGTCGGGAAGCAGTTGAAGCATTCTTCGAGAACCTCGGTCCCGGAGAACTTGGACTGAAAAATCACATGTCAAGGAGCAAATCATGACAAAGATTGCATTTATCGGGTTGGGTCACATGGGTGGCCCGATGGCAGCCAATTTAGTTAAGGCTGGCCACTCAGTAGTCGGATTTGATGTCGCACCGCCCGCTCTTGAAGCCGCAAAAGCAAACGGGGTTGGAATTGCAGATTCAGGACCGGGGGCCGTATCGGATGCGGAAGTCGTGATCACCATGCTTGTGAGTGGTGCGCAAGTCTTGAGCATCTACCCGGACTTGCTAGCCGCAGCGAAGCCCGGAACGCTTTTCATCGACTCCTCAACCATTGATGTTGACAGCGCGAGAGCCGCTAGAGAGCTTGCCGTGAAAGCTGGTCACCGCGGGATGGATGCTCCTGTTTCCGGGGGTGTAATGGGAGCCGAAGCCGGAACGCTCACGTTCATGGTTGGTGGAGACGACAGTGACTTCGATCAAGCCAAACCACTGCTTGAAGTCATGGGCAAGAAAATTGTGCACTGCGGAGGTTCAGGTGCGGGCCAAGCAGCGAAGATTTGCAACAACATGATCCTTGGCGTTTCAATGATCGCGGTCAGTGAGGCGTTCGTGCTTGGGGAAAAGCTTGGACTCAGCAATCAAGCGTTATTTGACGTGTCGTCGACTGCATCCGGTCAATGCTGGGCGCTCACAACGAACTGTCCAGTTCCAGGTCCTGTGCCAAACAGTCCAGCAAACCGCGACTATCAGCCAGGTTTTGCCGGAACGCTAATGGCAAAAGACTTGGGGCTTGCATTGGAGGCTCTCAACGCGACCGGAACGGATGCAAAACTCGGCACAATGGCCGCCGACATTTACCGCCACTTCGCCGATGAAGGCGGGGCCGGACTCGACTTCTCGGGCATCATCAACACGATTCGCAAGAACTCTGGAGTGGCATGAGTTACGAAACCATACTCGTCGAGCGGCGAGACAAGGTTGGCTTGATAACACTCAACCGCCCACAGGCTCTAAACGCGTTGAACTTGAAACTCATGCAAGAACTCGTGGCTGCTGCCGAGGAGTTTGATGCGGATCCTGCGGTTGGCGCAATAGTGCTAACCGGTTCAGAAAAGGCTTTTGCGGCGGGCGCCGATATCAAGGAGATGGAAGGCAAAGGCTTTCAAGAAATGTATGCCGCTGACTGGTTCAGTGGATGGCGGCGATTCACCTCGGTGCGAACCCCAATCATCGCCGCTGTTTCCGGTTACGCACTCGGCGGCGGTTGTGAACTCGTCATGATGTGCGACATCGTGATTGCAGGGGAGAACGCAAAATTCGGACAACCGGAAATCAAACTTGGTGTTATCCCGGGAATGGGCGGCTCGCAACGGCTCACTCGCGCTATTGGCAAAGCGAAAGCAATGGACCTTATTTTGACCGGCCGAAACATGGATGCTGCAGAGGCCGAACACGCTGGCCTTGTTTCCCGGGTTGTCCCGACCGAGTCCGTGCTCGATGAAGCCCTAGCCACTGCGACTACGATCAGTAGCATGTCTCTTCCAGTCGCCATGATGGCGAAGGAAGTGGTGAACGCGGCGTTTGAGACGATGCTTGAGAACGGCATCCAATTCGAGCGTCGAGTGTTTCACTCAATCTTTGCGACGGAGGATCAGAAGGAAGGGATGAGCGCTTTCGTCGAGAAGCGCCAACCCAAATTTAAAAACCGATAGGGATGATATAAATGTCCAGCTCAGCGACATCAACGGCAATCGACACAACAAAAACCTTCACCGGGCCAGACCAGCCAATGTGGATCAACGGCGAACGAGTCGCCTCGGAAAGCGGGCAGTGGCGCGAGGTTTTCAATCCCGCCAAGCGCGGTCAGGTCATCACGAGAGTTCCGGCCGGAACTCCGAAAGATGTCGATCGGGCGGTAGCTGCAGCGAAGGCCGCATTCCCGGCATGGAAGGGTACTCACTTCACCGAACGGGCACGCGCCTTGTCTCTTATCGCCGATGAACTTGAGGCTCGCGCAGAGGACTTCGCAAGGCTCACGGCTCTCGACACCGGCAACGCGCTTCGAACCCAGGCTCGCCCGGAGGCGACCACGCTCGTTGCTTTGTTTCGTTACTTTGCGGGGGTGGCCGGCGAGGTCAAGGGGGTAACTCTTCCCGCGGGCGACACCCAACTTCAATACACGCGCCGCGAACCGCTAGGAGTCGTTGCGTGCATTTTGCCGTGGAACTCTCCGCTCATGATTGCCGGATTCAAGGTTCCCGCAGCCCTTGCCGCCGGAAACACCGTTGTACTGAAGGCCGCGGATGATGCCCCACTTACCATCTTGTTGCTTGCCGAGGTGTGCAATAAGTACTTGCCGAAGGGAGTGCTGAACGCTCTCACCGGTCGAGGGAGCGTAATTGGCACCGCACTTGCAGACCACCCGGATGTCGACAAGGTTTCATTCACCGGCTCAACCGAAGTTGGAAAAACCGTTGCACGTCAAGCCGGAGAGCGACTCGCTCACATGTCGCTAGAGCTCGGTGGCAAGAACCCGTCGATCGTGTTTCCAGACGGAGTTGACGGCCAAATCGTCGACGGGCTGCTGTTTGCGAGCCGATTCACACGCCAGGGCCAAAGCTGCACAGCAGGTTCCCGACTGTTCTTGCACGAAGACATTTACGATGACGTGCTTGGCAAACTCGTCGACAGACTCGGGGCGCTCACGGTTGGAAACCCGCTTGATGAAGCATCCGACATGGGGGCTGTCATCAACCAGAAGCAATACGACGCTATCGATGAATACCTGGTCGAGGGCCGTGACAACAAGAACATGACGGTTGCTCTTGGTGGCACCGCGCCAACGGTTGGGCCGCTAACCGAGGGTTACTATCACTTGCCGACGATTTTCTCCGGCGCGAGGAATGATTTCCGTTTGGCGAAGGAGGAGATTTTCGGTCCAGTGTTGGTCGCAATCGCGTGGCGTGATCTTGATGAGGTCGTCAAGATGGCAAACGACACCCACTACGGTTTGGCCGCTTTCGTTTGGAGTCACAACCTCGATAACGCGCTCAACACGGCCCACCGACTAGAGGCAGGATGGGTGCAGGTCAACCAGGGTGGCGGCCAGGTCGTCGGCCAGTCCTATGGCGGCTACAAGCAATCCGGAATCGGTCGCGAAGTTTCACTCGAAGGGATGCTTGAAGGCTTCACCCAAATCAAGCAAATCAACGTCAAACTGAGTGCCTGAAATGTCGTCGGTTGAAAGTCTGCCTCTGGCCGGCTTGAAAGTTCTCGACCTCACTCGTGCGCTCGCCGGTCCGTATGCAACGGCTTTGCTCTCGGATCTTGGCGCAACGATCGTGAAAGTTGAATCTCTAAAAGGCGGCGATTCAACTCGCGGCTGGCCACCATTCGAAGGCGAACACAGCCTGTATTACGACTCAACCAACCGCGGCAAACAATCCATTGCACTCGACTTTTACAGTCCGGAAGGCCAGGAGCTTCTTCGCAAAATGGCTCTCGACGCGGATGTCGTCGTCGAAAACTTTAGACCCGGCGTCATGGCTGAACTCGGGCTCGACCCGGCCGGGTTGCTCGCCGAAAAGCCGGGACTTGTTGTGGCATCCGTGAGTGGTTTCGGTCAAACCGGCCCGCTAAGCCAAACTGCGGGACTCGACCAGGTGGCTCAGGGGATGTCCGGAATCATGTCGGTTACCGGGCCGGATGCCGAACACCCTTTCCGGGTTGGCATCCCAATCATCGATATTTTTTCTGGACTGTTCACAACGGTCGGGATTCTTGCTTCGCTAATTGATCGCGAACGGCGAGGCGTAGGTCACACCGTCTCGACTTCGCTGCTTGAAGCTGCCCTAGCAATTTCGGTGTTCCAAGGTCAACGATTTTTGAGCACGGGCGTCGTTCCCGAGCCGCAAGGAAATGACCACCCCGTGCTCGCACCATACGGCGTGTTTGCCACTGCTGACATCCCAATCATCATTGCGGTTGGCAACGAAAAGCAGTGGCGGGAACTTTGCGAGTTGGTTGGGGATGCCGCCCTCGCCGAGCATCCGGATCTCGCAACTGGCAAAATGCGCACCGATCATCGCGCTGAGCTCAAACAAAAACTCGAGGCGCTACTTTCCGCAAAACCGGGTGCTGAATGGGTTGAGTTGTTCCGAAAAGCAAAGATTCCAACTGGCCCGATCTACAACTACGAGCAAGTGTTCGAAGACGCCCAAGTCAAGCACCTCAAGATGGTGCAGACGCTAAAGCGAGCCGACGGTAGTGACTTGCCGCTACTTCGCGGGCCAATCTCAATCGATGGTGTTGCTCCTAACGTGCAAAAGGCGCCTCCCGCGCTCGGTGAAGACACCCTGAACGTGTTGCGCGAATTAGGATTGACACAAGATCAGGTGGACGGGCTGCTGAAGTCCGGGATAGTCAGGGCGCGATAACCAGTGGGTTCAATTCGGGTTGAGACGCAAGGTGCGATTGCAACCCTCACGATTTCAAACCCCGGCAAACGCAACGCGATTTCGGCTGAAATGTGGTCGAGTCTTCCTTCGTTGCTGACCAGTCCAGCCTCAGACCCCGCCGTAAAAGTGCTTGTGGTTCGCGGCGAGGGGGAGGACTTTTCGGCCGGTGCCGATATCGGCAAGTTGGATCGCATCCTTCCGGTCGGCTCCGAGGGTGGATTGATGACGGCAGCCGAGGACGCACTTGCGGACTTTCCCAAACCAACGATCGCGGCTATCAACGGGTTTTGTGTCGGCGGTGGTTGGGAACTCGCGGCGGCGTGTGATTTGCGGATCTGCTCGGACCGCTCAACGTTCGGGGTAACCCCTTCAAGGCTCGGGATTGTTTATCCGCTTTCGGGGATCAAGCGACTCGTAGCAATCGCCGGACCGGCTGTCGCAAAACACATTTTGTTCACTGGTGAGATTGTGGATGCGGCAACCGCGTTCGGTTGGGGGCTCGTCAGCAAGGTGCTCGCCGTCGACGGCTTCTGGGATGAGGTAGCGAGATTTTCCGAATCGCTCGCTTCCAGGTCACAATTCTCAATTCGAGCAATGAAACCAATTGTGGATGCTTTGGTTGCTGGTGAGGCTGCCGCTGAGATCGCTTCGGAATGGGCAAAGGTCAAGTCTAATGATCGGCAGATCGGTGTGCAGGCGTTTCTTTCAAAGCAACAACCGCACTTCGAATGGGGTTCAAAGTCCTAGATAGGCACTTCCGTTTTCATTTGAAGTAATTTCGCGCCTTCGATCTCTGAAACGGCAAGAGTTGCTGTCGCTCCGGCTAGTTCGCCAAGTCTTGAAACATGTGTGCCTCCGCAAGCAATTCGAACACTTGATTCCGGCAAATCGCAGACCCAGTAGCGTCGATCGGTCAACAACTCGCCTTCGGTTTCGATTCGAACTTCAGAGTCTTGTTGAATCCAATCCGAAAGAGTTTGGTTCAAATTGCTTTCAATATTTCGCAAGTCGGCTTCAAGGTCCTCCGTCGAGAATCCTTGCTTTCGAAGCGACTTACCCAGCCGATAGTCGTCAACGGAGCCTCTTGGTAAAATCCGTGACTTCGAGTTTGCGACCGAATCAAAGTTGGCCGACCCGAGAGCATCGTTCGAGATTGGTTTAGTCCAACGGTCATTCATCGCTCGATTCAACGCTAAAGACGCCAAGTGGCAAGCGGAATGACCAATCGACAACGCACTTCGAAGTTGCGCATTCACGTCAAGCGAAACTCTCTGGCCAACTTCGGGATGTGGTCCAGCGAGAATGTGCGCGACACAAAAGTTCCAACCTTCAGTACCCTTGCGCACGGGAATTTCCGTACCCAGATGCAACTCGTTGCCGTCTGTGGCAGCGACAATGACATCTGTAGAGATCGTCGAACCTCCGGGCCAGGTCAACTCAACTGAATCTGCTGGTTGATCGGGCCAAGCAAAATCCACTGGATGTGCGGGAGTTTCGTCCAGAATCACGGCCCAAAGTTCGCCGAATTGTTCAACGGCCAATACGTTGCCGGTTCCACGAATCGAACCGTTGGGAAATGTAACTCGCGTTGCTTGAATGAACTTTGGACTCAAGATTGACCTAAAAGGGGTCGTACTGCAGCATCCAACGCCGTGATTGTTGCCCTAGCTGCGTCGATTCGTTCACTACCGCTGCCAACCTTGCTTGATGCATCAAGGTACACCTTCAATTTTGGTTCGGTTCCGCTAGGTCGAATGATGATTCTTGAACCATCAGCAAGGTGGATTCTTAGGATGTCGCTCGGCGCAAAGTCGCCAAAACCCGTTGCGAAGTCATCGATTTGCGTGACGTCAAAGTTGCCAATTTTGGACCGATGTTCAGCGCGAAGTCTGGACATCATCCGCGGGATTTCACTTAGGTCGCTAACACGAATCGACACTTGACCGGAAGCGAACGCACCGAACTTCTCGGCAAATGACGTCAAATGATCGGCGACCGTCTGCCCGTTGGCCTTAAGTTCGGCAACCAAGGCGAGAAACTCAAGTGCAGCGGAAATCCCGTCCTTGTCTCGCACCTTTTGCGGGTCAACGAGATAACCGAGCGCTTCCTCGTACCCGAATGCCAAGCACTCAACCCTCGACACCCACTTAAAACCGGTCAAGGTTTCTTCGTGCTCAAGGTGGTACTGCTTGGCAATTTCAGCCAAAGCTGGAGAGCTAACAATCGAGCAGGCCAAAGTACCGCTGACACAACTTGCGGAGTCGCCTCCCACAGCAGCAACAGTTTCTGCCTCTCGCTCAAGTCGTTGCGCGGCCCTCCAGCCAAGCAGTGACCCAACTTCGTTCCCAGTGAGCCTTCGCCAGCCATCACCGTCTGGAATTGCAATAGCCAGTCGATCAGCGTCAGGATCGTTCGCGATAATGAGTTCCGCTCCGACGGCGGTGGCGGTGCTGTAGGAGAGGTCTAAAGCGCCGGGTTCCTCAGGGTTCGGGAACGCCACCGTTGGAAACTTCGCGTCAGGTTCGATCTGTTCCTTCACTACGGTCGGTGCCGCGAAACCAGCGTCACGAAACACTCGTTCGGCAGTTTCCCAACCAACACCGTGCATTGCCGTGTAAACAAACTTTGGTGAAACGGATGGCGGCTCAACGATTGAAACTGTTCGCTTCACATACTCGTCGAGCAGGCTCTCGTCGGCGACGGAATAGTCCTTTGAACGCGGCAACGATTTGACGTTGGAATCGGCTGCGACCTTAAGTATTTCGGCCTCGATCTCGGAATCAGCCGGTGGAACAATCTGGGACCCTTCATCCGAGCCGCCCAAATACACTTTGTAACCGTTGTCATTCGGGGGATTATGGCTCGCAGTAACCATTACTCCAGCACTCGTTTTCAAGTGCCTGACCGCGAAGGCGAGCACCGGTGTTGGCATGAGTCTTGGCAACAGAATTGTGTTCACTCCTGCTCCAGACATGATTTCGGCAGTGTCTAGAGCAAAGACTTGGGAGTTCTTTCGACCGTCGTAGCCAATCACGACACTCGGGTTTGGCTCTCTCTTAACGAGGTATGCCGCAAGTCCTGCAGCTGCTTGAGAGACAAGTACGCGGTTCATCCGATTTGGTCCGGCAGCTAATTCTCCGCGAAGTCCCGCGGTACCGAACTCAAGTCTGGAATCGAAGCGTGAATGCAATTCCGCTTGTGCGTTGGAATCCCCACCTTTTGCTGCAGCGATCAACCGAGCTAGTTCAGACTGAGTTTCTTCATCCGGATCTTGATTTAGCCAGGCTTGTGCGGCATCCAGCAATTCATTCACAGCGCGGTCACAATCTTTGCAAGCAGCGCGCTAATCACAGCCTCAGCGTTTTTCCCGGCCTCGATGACTTCTTCGTGGCTGAGCGGGGTCTTCTGGATGCCGGCGGCGAGATTCGTGATCAACGACATCCCAAGAATTTCCATTCCGGATTGGCGCGCGGCAATCGCTTCGAGCGCCGTTGACATGCCGACAATGTGGCCGCCGATCGCCTTCGCCATTTGCACCTCGGCAG
Organism: Cryobacterium sp.; assembly: GCA_019639015.1. Lineage (GTDB taxonomy): Bacteria > Actinomycetota > Actinomycetes > Actinomycetales > Microbacteriaceae > Terrimesophilobacter. The sequence continues at coordinate 19,313 of JAHBSS010000003.1, forward strand.
GGGTCTCGTACTGCGGACCGCGGAACTGGCAATAGACCCCTTCATCCAAATCAGGCTGGATGCTTCGGGCCAGTTCTCTTAGCCGCTTCGAATAGAGGTCAGTCAGGTCGATGAATGTAGCGCCCTCAAGCGGGGACGCCGAAGTCAGGTTGATGTGGTCGCTAATCAGTACGGGGGATCCAGGTTTCCAATGCTCCTTGATCCCACCGGCACCATTGGTCAAGATCATGATTTTGGCACCTGTCGCGGCGGCGGTTCTTACGCTGTGTACCACGCGGCGCACCCCGTGGCCCTCGTAGAAATGCGTGCGGGCTCCAATGACGAGCGCTCGTTTGCCGTTCGCTAGCTGAATCGAACGAATGAGCCCCGTATGGCCTTCGAGCGCCGGTTTGCTGAAGCCCGGTATTTCAGTAGCCGGGATGGTCGCGGTCGTCTCGCCGATCAGCTCGGCCGCTTTCGCCCACCCACTACCAAGAGTGAGGGCAATATCGTGTCGCTCTACCCCGGTTTTCTCCGCGATCTCCTTCGCGGCCGTTGCGGCCACTTCGAACGGGTTTGCGGATGCATCGTCAAGCGGATTCGTCATCCCTCCACTCTAATTGCGATACCCCGTCCCCGTTCTTGTTCGTAATTCAGGCAATCCGGTTTCGCTGCGGAAGCCGGTCACAGTCCTGAACCCTTCAGTTGTGTTCGTAATTCAGGCAATTTGAGTGGTGAGCCGGATGAATTGCCTGGCATTTCGGGCATCCGACGGCCTTGACACCTCGAATTGCCTGAGTTACGAACAACGGATGCCCAACCTGCTTTGGCCGTATCCGGAACTCATCGGGGCAAATTGCCTGAATTGTGAACAGAACCGAAGGCGCTGAATGTCGAATCGTGTGTCGAAGGCAAACGGATAGACCCCAACGGTCTGCGTGAAAGAATGGTGCGGTGGATTTCCAGTTCGAGCGTAGGCAACGAATCGCGATAATTGGCGGCGGCCCCGGTGGCTACGAAGCGGCGCTTACTGGAGCGCAACTCGGCGCCGAAGTGACCTTGGTTGAGCGAACTGGAGTCGGTGGGTCGGCGGTTCTAACGGATGTTGTTCCATCCAAGACGCTAATTGCGACCGCAGAGGCGGCGAGTTCGATTAGCGAAGCCGCCGAACTTGGGGTGCAGTTTTTCGTGAAAGAGGACGGCAAGGCATCCAAACCCGAAGTTGCCGTAATTCTTAAGGCCGTCAACACGAGACTGCTTGGGCTCGCCCAGAAGCAGTCCGAGGACATGCGCGGCGCCCTCGACCGAGCCGGCGTGAAAATAGTTACGGGTGATGGCCGGCTCGATGGAGTTCACAAGGTTGTGGTTTCAACAGGCACTGGTTCCAAGCGCACCGATTTCGAAACGATAGAAGCGGACACCGTTATCGTCTCGGTCGGCGCAAGCCCGAGAATGCTCGAATCTGCCATGCCCGACGGTGAACGCATCCTCACTTGGACACAGTTGTATTCCCTCGAATCGGTTCCCGAGCACCTCATCGTTGTTGGGTCGGGTGTTACCGGCGCCGAGTTCGCATCCGCCTACACCGCTTTGGGCGCGAAAGTCACCCTGATTTCGAGCCGTGACACCGTGCTCCCTGGCGAGGATGCCGATGCCGCAAAGGTCATAGAAACAGTCTTTAAACGCAATGGCATGACTGTGCTTTCTAAGTCGCGCGCCGAACGCGTCGAACGAACAGCCGACGGGGTGACCGCAACCCTCACCGACGGTCGCACGATTGAGGGTTCGCATTGCCTCATGGCGGTTGGCTCGGTGCCGAACACTCGTGGACTCGGGCTTGAGGATGCCGGGGTGCAGCTCACAGCATCCGGCCACATCCGCGTGAATCGAGTTGCCCGCACGTCAATGCCGTCGATTTATGCTGCTGGCGATTGCTCTGATTTTCTGCCGCTCGCTTCGGTCGCCTCGATGCAGGGTCGCACCGCGGTATTCCACGCGATGGGGGATGTCGTAAACCCGACCGAGATTCGAAACGTGACCTCGAACATCTTCACTCAGCCCGAGATCGCGAGAGTCGGGTGGTCGCAAAAGCAAGTCGAGGACAAGGTCGTGCCGGGCCGCATCCACAAGATTCCGCTTTCGCAAAACCCGCGAGCAAAAATGCTCGGCATCAAGGATGGCTTCGTGAAACTCATTTCGAGTGTCGGCTCCGGCACCGTGATCGGCGGTGTCGTCGTGTCACCGAAAGCCTCGGAGCTGATTCTCCCCATTGCAATAGCAATCGAGCACCGCCTCACTGTCGACGAACTGGCCGAAGCCTTCAGCGTCTACCCGTCGCTCTCCGGTAGCATCACGGATGCCGCCCGAGCCATGCACATAGTCCGCTAGTGTTCTGCGCCACTGGAGAGGGCGGCGCGCACTGAATCGGCGGTTAGGTCATCCGACTGAAATTGAGAAGTATTCGACATTGGAGCAATATATCGGTATTGTGGGACAGTCGATCGAATTGGGTACCCGTCCTAATTCGGATTCGAGGGAGTCTCAAAGATGCTTAAATCCAAAATTCAACGCATTCTCGCCTTTTCTTCCGCGGCTGCGATTGCAACCGGTGGATTGGTGCTCGGCACAGCCACAGCGGCGTCCGCGGCAACAATAGCCGTCCCCGGCGACTATGCCACGATTCAACTCGCTGTTAACGCTGCTACTCCGGGCGACACGATTAATGTTGCCGCTGGTAGCTACACCGAAAACGTCAATATTCCGGCTGCCAAGAATCTGACTCTCACGGGTGCAGGCAGTGCCACAACGACCGTGACTGGCCGCCTCACTCTAGGTGCTGCAACAACAGTTTCCGGTTTTACACTTCAGGGCCAAACCGCGGCCCCTTACGCTCAAGATCCGATCTGGATTACAAGCACGGGTGCTGGCTCGATTGTTGAAAACAACGTGATTCAAAATGGCCTTCGCGGGGTTTACATCGATCACGCTGTCGGCACCTCGGCGTCTCACACAATTGTAAGAAACAACACAATTTCAGAGGCTGGATTTGGAAACACCGGGGCAGTCTGGATCGCCAGTTCAGACTATGTCGACGTATTGAACAATGTATTTGCGAACACAACAGCCGGTGGCGTCGGAGTGAACTTGGTGGGCGGTTCCTCAAACGTATTGATCGATCACAACTCGTTTGACAATTTCGGAAATGTCATGGTGCTCATCGCAAACTCGAGCGGATTCCCGAGTACGCCACAAGGACACGACGTTACGTTCTCAAATAACACAATTACGAACTCGACTGGAACGCCGTTATACATCGGTGGCAACAACTTGAAGGATGTTTCTATCCTCAACAACTCGATCACCGATACTGCAGGCGCATCCACAGCTGCGATCTTCATCACCCCGGGATATTCACCAAGTTATGACCAGTGGTTAGAGCCGAGCAATAGGCCTTTGGAGGGATTTGTCATTGAAGGAAACTTGGTCGATAACGCGGCTTACGGCGTGAATGTACGCTCAGGATCCCAGCTTGCGACGTCTGATGCAGTCCAAATCATTGAAAATAGGTTCTGCACTGTCAACGTTGCGGCGATCAACAACACCAACACAACTTCGTTGCTAGCAATTGACAACGATTTCTGTGGATCTACCACGATTGGTCCGGTGGAAATCAGAAACACGCCAGTCCTTGCTAACACGGGAACTCAGGATGCGCTCCCACTCGGGCTCGGAGCGTTCGCGGTCCTCCTTCTTGGCTCCGCTCTAGTCTTCTGGCGCAAGCGAACCTCCACCCCTCGCCCCTAACTTTCATCATTCAGGAGTTTGTGGTGCGGTTGTGACTATTGGGGCGGATGTTGTGCGATTTTGGCACTTTCGTCACACCCGCCACACCAACTCCTGAATGATGAAAGTGCACAGGAGCGGGTGCGGGTGTGGAGTGGTAACGGGGGCGCGGGCATCATGGCTGGATGCCAGAGCCAGTACAGATCATCGACTCGCTAGGCGGGATTGCCACTAGACAGCAGTTGATCTCTAAGGGGTGCAGCGGGTTCGACCTCACGATTGCGGTTCGCAAGGGGTTGATTCGTCGGGTAAGGCAAGCACGATATTCGACCCCCATTGCAAGCGCTGACGCGATAGCAGCGGCACGCGTCGGGGGTTTGCTCGCGGGCCCCAGCGCTGCGAAGAGTTACGGGTTTTGGTCGGGGCCGGATCGCAAGCTACACATTTCGATAGGCGTGAACAGTTCTAGGCTCCGAACGAACAAAGCGCCAAGCCTGAAACCTCTGCCACTTACCCCAGACCGTTTCGATCGCGAGGTGGTTTTGCATTGGCTGAAGGGCGGTGCAGTGCCTGAACGCGGGCCTGATTGTTGGCGGGTCGATCCGATCACGTGTTTGCGCCAGGTGATCGCCTGGTCGGATGCCGAAACAGCAGTCGCGTGCCTAGATTCTGCCCTAACAAAACTTCGCATCAGTTCGCGCAGGCTCGCGAACGAGTTCGTTGAGCCGACTATTCGCGAACAACTGATCCTGCAGACGTTGAGGCAGGGGAGTGATTCCGGACTCGAATCCATTGTTCGACAGCGCTTGGCGGCATCCGGGATTGTTGTCGATCAACAAGTGAAGTTCCCGTTTGGACGAGTTGATATGCAGATTCCGGGTACGAAACTAATCATCGAAGTCGATGGCGAAAGTTTCCACGGTCTGGACCAAATCGAGACAGACCGTCGCCGAGATGCCGAACTTGTCGCACTTGGGTTTTCGGTCATCCGCCTTGGTTACACGCGAATCATGCAGGACTGGCCCGATTGCCTGCGCGTGATCCGATCCTCCCTCACGCGCTTTCATCATTCAGGAGTTTCTGTGACCAATGTTACGGATGTGACTGATGAGACCCCATTGGTCGCGAAACGGAACATCAGCCCCAAAAACTCCTGAATGATGAAAGTGCTAGTCGAGGATGGTTAGGAGTTGGTGGCCCGAGGAGATTGTTGAGCCTACGGTCGCGTTCAGGTTTGTGACTACGCCGTCTTTGTGGGCAGTGATTGGTTGCTCCATTTTCATAGCCTCGAGTACGAGAACCAAATCGCCCTTCACCACTTTGTCGCCTTCAGACACCGCAACTTTCACGATTGTTGCCTGCATTGGCGACTTGATCGAGTCTCCTGTCTCCGTCGAAACCGTTCCCGAAGCTCGACGTTTCGGTGGGATGATCGCCGTCGATTGATCGCCGAGTAGCCGAGCAGGTAGCGAAACTTCAATCCGCTTTCCATCCACTTCTACAACAACGTTTTGCCGTTTCGCCGGGGCTGCGGCATCCGGCAGAGAACCCGACCAGGGTTCGATGTCGTTATAGAACTCGGTTTCGATCCACCGAGTGAACACTTTGAACGGTTCGGATGTGAAAGCTGGATCTCGCACGATCTTCCGGTGAAACGGCAACACAGTTGGTAATCCGGCAACCTCGAACTCGTCAAGAGCGCGCCTTGACCTTTCAAGCGCATCTTCGCGAGTTGACCCTGTGACTATGAGCTTTGCTAGCAGGGAGTCGAATGCCCCACCGATCACATCGCCGGTCGTTACACCACTATCGATCCGCACTCCCGGACCACCCGGGAACCGCAAGACGTTAACCGGGCCCGGTGTAGGCATGAAGTTCAATCCAGGGTCCTCACCGTTGATCCTGAACTCAATTGAATGACCGCTGGGCACCGGGTCGTCAAAGTCGAGGAGTCCACCTTCGGCGATTCGAAACTGCTCTCGAACCAAGTCAATACCCGTGATCTCTTCGCTCACAGGATGCTCAACCTGAAGTCGTGTGTTTACCTCCAAGAACGAGACCGTACCATCGGATGCCAGCAGAAACTCACAAGTCCCCGAACCTATGTAACCGACTTCTTTGAGGATCGCTTTGGACGAAGTGTATAGAGCGTCGCGTTGCGAATCGGTCAGGAATGGTGCCGGAGCCTCTTCCACAAGCTTTTGGTGCCGCCGCTGCAAAGAACAGTCGCGGGTTGAGACAACAACAACTTTGCCGCTCTTGTCAGCCAGGCACTGAGTTTCGACGTGCCTCGGCCGATCAAGATACTTCTCAACGAAACACTCGCCTCGCCCGAACGCAGCGATAGCTTCACGGGTTGCTGATTCGAAGAGTTCTGGAATCTCCTCACGGGTTCGTGCGATTTTCAGCCCGCGGCCGCCCCCACCAAATGCCGCTTTGATTGCAACCGGCAATCCGAACTCATCAACAAACTTAAGAACTTCCGATGCGTCAGCTACGGGATTTAGAGTGCCGGGCGCAAGCGGCGCTCCCACCTTCTCCGCGACATGCCGGGCCGATACTTTATCGCCAAGCCGTTCAATGGACTCCGGAGGTGGCCCGATCCAAATCAGTCCCGCGTTGATGACAGCCCGTGCAAACTCCGCATTCTCTGCAAGGAACCCGTAACCAGGGTGCACTGCGTTCGCTTCTGAACGCCTAGCGATGGAAAGTACTTTGTCGATTACCAGGTAGGTTTCCGCGCTCGTCGTTCCTTCTAGAGCGTATGCTTCGTCGGCTAACCTCACATGGCGGGCGTCTCGATCCTGGTCGGCGTAAATTGCGACGGTGGAGATTCCGGCATCCTTTGCGGCCCTGATTATTCGAACTGCGATCTCACCACGGTTGGCAATCAGGACCTTGGAAATTCGAGCCATAGTTGTTTAGCCTATTGCGCTTTCTGAGTTGAACATTGGACCAAACCAACAAAAACACTCGGAAGTCCTTGTATTTCTCGGTGTTTCAATTGCGCTCCCAAAGTTCGTGCCATTGGACTCCGAATCCAAGCAGTAATTCGCGCAAAGCAGCCAGCGACAAACCAACTACAGTATGCGGGTCCCCTTCAACAGATTTCACAAAAGGGCCTCCAAGCGAGTCGATCGTGAATGCCCCGGCGACCTCCAGTGGTTCGCCGGTCGCAATGTATGCCTCAATCTCATCGTCGGTCGGGTGAGCAAACTCAACGAGAGCGCTCGAAACACGTCCGTTGGATGTCGCCGCGGCACCTCTGTTATCTATGACCCAATGCCCTGTGTGCAGGGTTCCTGTTCGCCCTCGTTGGAGCGCCCAACGTGAGCGTGCAACTTCCGGCTCGTGGGGTTTGCCATAAATTACCCCGTCAAGTTCAAACACGGAATCGCAACCGAGAATGAATCCGCTCAACTCAGTGTTAGCGGCAGCGACCGCCTCGGCTTTGAGTCTGGCTAGAAGTAACACTGTATCTGCGGGTGAGAGCGGCCCGGCCTGAAGTAGTGCGGCATCCTCGTCCACTTGCGAAGGCACCACAATGGGTTCAACCCCCGCGGCCCTGAGCGTTTTGAGCCTCGCGGGAGAGGTCGACGCAAGATAAAGCCGCATTGCACTCCTAAGCTAAATCCGTGACTGCCGAAACAACAAAGCTAGTCGAATTGGAGATTTCCAACGTAGCGCACGGCGGAGTCATGGTTGCAAGGCACGAGGGCCGAGTCGTGTTCGTTCCCGATGTCATTCCAGGCGAACGTGTTCTGGCCGAGGTGACGGATGATTCCAAGTCCAGTTTTTGGCGAGCCGAAGCTGTGAAAATTTTGGAACCCTCAATCCATCGTCGAGAGCATATTTGGCATGAAGCTTCCATTTCACGCTCCGTTGGAGAACGCGCCGGCGGTGCAGAGTTCGGTCACATTGATCTTGCGTTTCAACGAGAACTAAAGTCGCGAGTACTTCAGGATGCCCTAGCGCGGTTCGCAAAGATCGACCAACAAGTAGACGTGCAGGGTTTGCCGGGCGATTCGGGTATTCATTGGAGAACCCGCGTCAAATTGCATGTCGATGCAAAGGGTCGCATTGGTCCGTATGCAGCAAGAACACATGAGGTAGTCCCGGTAACATCGCTGCCGCTTGCGACCGTGGGAATCGCTGAACTCATTGATTTCGACCGAAAATACGCTGGTCGCTCGATCAGTCTTGTGGACCCTTCATTCGGGGAGCCGTTTATAGTCTCAGATCCTCTAATGGGGATCTCGGAATTGGTTGACGGGATGCGGTTTCACTTGGCGGCATCTAGCTTCTGGCAAGTGCATCGCGAAGCGGCGAGTGCAATTAGCCAAGCAACGATCGCAATGGTTGACCGGCAGTTTTTCGATCCAAAGGCGCATAACCTCGATCTTTATGGCGGAGCTGGGCTGCTCGCCGCGAGCGTGCTGTCGAAAATAGACTTAAACGCTCGAATTGAAAGTGTTGAATATGACCGGGTTTCTAGCGGTTTCGCCACTCGGAACCTCGAACGGTTTCATCGAGCCTCAGCAATACGGGACGACGTTGAACATTACTTGCAGGGACTGAGTTTGAGTGGAAAGGATTTGGCCGGCGCGACAGTCGTGCTCGATCCTCCGCGTAAAGGTGCGGGCGAGAGCGTAATGAGGCTACTGGCGGATCTAAACCCGGCGCAAATTATTTACGTTGCGTGCGATCCGATTGCGCTTGCAAGGGATCTAGGGCTAATAAATCAGGCGGGCTTTGCTCTAAAGGAGCTTGTCGCGCTCGATCTGTTTCCGAATACTCATCATTTCGAAGTTATCGCTAGATTAGAGCCGCAACGCTAGTCGCAACGCTAGCTGCAACGCTAACCAAACTTGAAGCACCGAGCCGGAGGTTACCAGCTTCCGCCACCACCGCCTCCGCCACCTCCGCCTCCGCCTCCACCACTGCCCCCACTCGAGCCAGGGGTGGAAGAGAACGAAGTAGTGGCCATACTGCTGAATGAATTCACAGCCGAACCAATTGAGGCCAGAGATGATATCCCGCCGGAGACCATGCCCGCTTGGAATCCTGAACTACCGACATACCAATCGGTGTCTGGCTGGATGTTGTGCTCGGCAAATAGTTTCGCAAACACTTTGGACCAGCGATCGGCTTCACCAAACACCATCGCCCATGGAAGGTAGCGAGCGAAAATATCCTCGGCTTCTTCGAACCGAATTTGGTCGGCCTCAGCAGTCGAGATGTAAAGTTTGAATCCTTCCAGTTGCAAGAACACAGCGTGGCCCAGCGCGGACCGTCGAATCAATTTATGCGCTTGCATCGCAGTTGCTACCAATCCAACATCAAGCCCAATTATCGGAATCAAGATTGGTAGAGCCAGTGAGGATGCCAATACAAAACCAAGCACACCAAGCATGAATCCCCAAGTCACGACTGTATTTGCGCTCTTTAGCTTGTCTCGGAAATAACCCTGGTGTTCCATCCAAGTGTCGAGAGCTTTTTGGATCGCTTTCATGTCGCTTGCGAACGTGTTGGTTAGTTCAGAGAGTTTTATGTCGTTGTCGCCATACGAGAACAGCTTGCTCATCATCAACTGTTCGTGTGCCATTAGAGGCTTAAGCGTGATTCCCCTGTTTGCTGCACCCGCTTGCTTCTTTTCGAATCGCTCAGGAGTCCTGACAAGCCGGTAGTCTTTGGCCTTGTTTTTGTTACCGCCTTCGATCTCGTCGATCCTCAAATAGCCGCGCACAGCCAGATCAACAAGGGTTGCAACGGTGTCGGAGTTGGTTCGCTTTTTCTTTAGGATCGTGGTCGCAGCTCCGACCGGGAGGTCGTCTGGAGGTTGGAATCTTACGACTACGGGTTCGGATTCGTTGACATCCACAATCTGGGCAGTCTTCGTATCCGTCGGGATTTCTCCCGGTGTGACCCCAGCAAATTTCTGATCGCGTCTGGCGAATTTTGCATAGCCGAGCAATCCCAGAGGAGGGCCAAACAAGAGGACGAGTCCTGTGCCCCAATTCCACGGACTGAAGAACGGATTTGGTCCATCATTTGATCCAGTGACGATTGGCACATAGTCGTAAGGAAGGCTTGGTTCCAGTATTGGAGCAACGTTGCTGAAGGTGCCCGCGTTCCAGCTCACCCGAACCGTAAGCCCTTGACGAGTGAGCAGTGTGTCCTGTTTGAACTCCGCCGTATTGCCTGAAGTTGCGCTGGAATCGCACGGATCCATGGTGCCGTCAAACCCTGCGTAGCAAACCGCCGCCGAGACTGCACTTGGTCCGGTAACAGTTACCTTTGTGTTCTCGATGAACGGGTCCCAGTAGCTTCCGGTTGCGTTCCAGTAGAACTCATCGACTTTGGTGCCGTCGTCCTTGGTGTAACTATTTATTGCGCCAAGGATGTCGTACTTGATGACGTAGGTTTGCGTGCCCGAAACATTGGCATTCTTGTTACCGATTCGGATTTGAAGGGCGTTCCCGAGTGTTTGGGTGTTCAGGGCGCTCGCACCAGTTGGGCTTGAAGTCTTGACGTTCTCGATCTTGTAGACCCGATCAAGGTCTGGTTGGTCTGTCTGGAAGCGGGATGCTAAAAACCGGTCGATCCCGTGGCGGTCCTCTGATCCACCAAAGTCGTACTTGATTGTTTCCGTGACGTGGACGGTGCCGTTTGCGTCGATCTTGTATTGAATGTCAAAACCTTCAATAGTCTCGGGTCCGCTACTGCAACCGGTGAGGAACAACAAGCCAATGAACCCTATTGCGACAAGTTTCATCACCCGTGAAATCATGTGCCGACTCTACCCGTTACAAGTAAGTCAAAGCATTACGCTTGGGAGAAGTAGCTTTGATTGACTAATCGATATAGGACTTTACGATCATGAGCACTGACTTGAAGAGGGCATCTGCCACTAGGCATCGCGTCAGGGTCGGCGTGATTGACGACCATGAGGCCGTGCGATTGGGTTTGAAATCGGCTGCAATCGACAGTGGATTCGAGTTCACAGTTGCTTCCGCAACTGTACCGGAGTTCCTCGCCGAGCTTGGGGGCGCAGAGTGTGAAGTTGTTGTTCTTGATCTCTCACTCGGGGATGGGTCAACTGTTACCCAGAATGTAAAGGCATTACAGACGGCGGGCTTGGCGGTGTTGGTTCACAGCATCGCAGACCGGGTGGCTTTGGTTAGGGAAGCACTAGCGGCTGGTGCCGCGGGAGTTATTCCCAAATCGTCGGCAACTCGAACAGTCATGTCGGCAATTGAGACGGTCGCGCGTGGAGAAGTTCTAAACAATCTTGAATGGGCGAGCGCGATCGATGCAGACGGTGAGTTTGCGCGAGCTCAACTTGGCCGGCGCGAGCGTGAGATTCTTCATCTTTATGCTTCCGGGCTTCCGCTGAAATCTGCTGCAGAGAAACTCGGGATCGGGTTCGCTACAGCTAGAGAGTATTTGGACCGAATTCGCACGAAGTATGTCGAGCTTGGGAGACCAGCGCCAACAAAAGTCGACTTGCTGCGTCGAGCAGTAGAGGATGGGATCCTTCCCGGAATCGACGCGGATGTCCTCGACGAGCAGTGAGAGGTTTGCAACTCGTCAACCTCGTCCGATCAGTAGCGCTCGGATGGAGACTGTAACTTCGAGATCGGTTGCATTCTTTGGACTGTTATTCGGGGCCCAGACCTTGCCGGTCATGCTCAGTCAGGAATCGCAGCTAAAACCGAACTGGTTTTGGTTGTTTGCAGTTGCGGTTTACGGCAGTTTGCTACTTTGTCTGCTCAGTTCCATCATTCGCAAATTTGTTCGCACAACGTATCTGTTGGTTTCTCTAACATGGTTGGCTTCGATGGCAACTTGGCCCTTGGCTGTAGTTGACCCGAGCTCCGTGGCGACAACCAGGCCGTGGTTGTGGTTTCTTTGCACCGTCGCAACAGCCACCGCAGCCGTAGCGTTGCCCATTTGGCCAGCAATCGGGTTTCTGATTTTGGCTCCACTTGTTTACGGTCTAGTCCGATTGACACCTTCGGCCGGTCAAGCGGGAGTCGGGCTTTCTTTACTGGATACCGTTTATGCGGTTTTGCTCGGTGGTGCCGTGCTTTTGATCCTTACGCTATTGCGAGATGCGGCGGCCTCGGTGGATGCAGCACAAGCCATGGCGCTTAGCCGTTACGGCGAAGCGGTGAGACATCACGCAACCGAAGTCGAGAGAATTCAAGTCGATTCAATCGTGCACGACAGCGTGCTCTCGACCCTGATATCAATTGCTCGCGCGGAAACTCCCGAGGCAAGGATGCTTGCGTCAAAAATGGCAAGCCAAGCGATCACGCAATTGGAGGGGGCGGCGGCATCCTCAAACGACGATGACACTTCGGTTAGCTTGAGCCAGTTGGTCGACAGACTCGAATCAACTTCCGCTTCGCTTTCGGGTTCGTTCCTATTTGATGCCACCAGAATCGGGATCGGATCGCTACAAATTTCGGTCGCCGAAAGCATTTACTCGGCTTCCGTGCAAGCAATGGTGAACAGTCTTCAGCACGCTGGGAAAGCAACTCGAAGAATCGAGGTGCGCGGAATTGGCAATTCTGGAATCGAAGTCAAAATCTCCGATGACGGCCGCGGATTTGACCCGAAAGCGGTACCTGCCGAGAGGCTCGGGCTGCGAGTTTCGATCATCGAAAGGGTGAAGGCTGCAGGTGGTCAGGTAACACTCAAGACAAAACCCTTCGAAGGAACAATGGTGCTGATTCGCTGGCCCGCAAAAAAGGCAGATCAATAGTGATTTCGCTCAAGCGTTACATCATTGTTTCCTTGGCCGCCGTGTTCTCGGCGTACCAGTTGCTTCTTGCCGCGTTCTCAATCAACGTTCCGGTAGATCCTGTGCCATATGTCATCGCGATGGTCCTGTATGCGTTGGCCACGATTGTGAGTCTTTGGCCATCCAAGAAAGTGAAGATGCCAATTTGGATGGCTAGCGTGAACCTGGGAGTGAGCATTGTCATCCCACCGCTCGTGAGCGCGCAATTGGATGTAAACGGGTCCGTAGGTTCGGACTATTCGACTTGGTATTCAGCAGCGATCGGAACGCTCATGGTGATTACCTCGACCCGTCGTCGCCACTTGTTTGCGTGGCTTGGGGTCGCATTTCTGGCAGTGCACACCGTAATCTGGGCCGGACCGGGAGCGCTCGGTACCCTTGGCGTGATCGGGAGCATTGACTGGGTCGCAGTTTCGCACATCCTTTCTTGGTCGTTGCTTCGAATCGGCAAGAGTGCTGAACAATTTGTTGAAGCGGAACGCGAGGCGACCGCTTGGCAAGCAGCTCAAGAAGCTCACTTGACCGAACGTCAGGTTCGATTGAAGAAGACAATTCAGATGGCGTTGCCTTTCCTAAAGAGCGTTGCCTCTCAAGGTGAGAAGTTAGATGAACATTCCCGACAGGAGGCTATATACCTTGAAGCTGCCGTGAGAGACGAGATCCGGGGGCGAAAGCTTCTAAGCGAGCAAGTACGCAAAGTTGTCATGCGATTGAGGCGCAGTGGGGTTGTTGTGAGCCTGCTTGACGAAGGGGGATTGGACGAGATCGACAACGACAACCTCGCTCGGATTCACGGTGAACTCGCTTCGGTCGTCTCGAAGGTTAAAGTCGATCGGCTCGTCGTTCGCACTGGAACCGAAGAGTCGGACGTGGCAGTTACCGTTGTCGGTCTGAACTTTGCGGACGGCGGGGATGCTAGTGCTTTGGGGCAGGATGATGAAGACCAAGTCGTTCTCTGGAGAGAAATCCCGCGCTAGGTCACTATTCAATAGAGGAGGGCCGGAATTGCAATTCCGGCCCTCCATAATTTTCGGATCAGGGCGATAACCCGAATATCGCCCTGATCCGCCCCCAAGTTACTAACCCGCTTACCCTAGTCGGCTAATAACTGGCGGTGCCGCTTTGAGCGGAACACCCTGCAATAACCATTCTGGGTGATCAACACAGTACTGGAAAGTCATACGTTTGGGGGACGAAAGGGGTACAAACTTTAACGCCAAATGCTCAAATCAACCGATATATCAGTGTACAGGTAGCGGAATCTATGTCAAACGGGGTACAAAATGACGGATTCCCGCGTTTAGGCGCGATTTAGTGAAGGATTGTCGCAAAATACGTCGGGCCCCGCATGAATGTAATTTGCTGAAAAACTTTGCAATTACTCTCGATTGCCTACCCCCAAAACGGGGGTGATTTAGTTGAATGACCGCCAAATCGTTAGTCCGGGAAGGATTGGGAATCGAATTGGTCTTTGACTTAGTCGCCAGGCACTTGCAGCTTTTTCTGCAAGTTTGGCTCTCGTGCCTTCAAGTTCGGCCGACATGCCTTCGATGACGGCAACAACTGCAGCAAGTTCCTCAGCCGTTGGGTTACCAGCGACAACTTGAATCTGCGCGACGATCGAGCGATCCGGCTCTTCCGCGTTCATAGCTGGCTCATAGTGGAATGTTCCCGTGCTTCTTCGGCGGTAACGAAGCCCGCTTGGTTCGTAGCGCTCGAAGCGCTTTCACTACTGTGACTCGAGTTGCGGCCGGTTCGATAACGCCGTCTAGTTCCCCGCGCTCCGCTGCAAGGAACGGGCTCGCGACGTTGTAGGTGTATTCGTTAGCTAATCGCGTACGAACGGCAGCGACATCCTCACCGGCTTCTTCTGCTGCCTTGATTTCGCCGCGGAACAGGATGTTTACAGCGCCTTGCCCGCCCATGACAGCGATTTCAGCGGTCGGCCATGCGTAGTTTAAGTCCGCGCCGAGTTGCTTTGAGCCCATGACAATGTATGCGCCGCCGTACGCTTTTCGCGTGATAACCGTGACCAACGGCACGGTTGCTTCCGCGTAGGCGTAAAGCAACTTTGCGCCCCGTCGGATAACGCCGGTCCACTCTTGGTCGGTTCCGGGTAGATACCCCGGTACGTCAACTAGTGTGAGAATCGGCACCGAGAACGCGTCACAGAAGCGCACGAACCTGCTTGCCTTTTCTCCAGCATCGATGTTCAATGTCCCGGCCATCGCATTTGGCTGATTCGCGATTATTCCGACCGAGTGCCCCTCGACCCTTCCGAATCCGACAACAACATTTGGAGCAAACAGCGGTTGCACTTCGAGAAAGTCTGAGTTGTCAACGACGTGCTCAATGATTGTCTTGACGTCGTACGGCTGATTGGGTGAATCAGGGATGATCGTGTTAAGTTTTCGATCCTCGTCGGTGATTTCTAGTTCTGGTTCACTCTCGTAAATGGGTAAATCGGCGAGATTGTTATCAGGCAAGAAACTAAGCAGTGCGCGAGCAAAGTCGAGAGCATCATCCTCATCGCTTGCGAGGTAATGGGCCACGCCTGAAACCTTGTTGTGGGTCAGGGCACCGCCTAGCTCTTCCATGCCGACGTCCTCACCGGTGACGGTCTTGATGACGTCGGGCCCGGTAACGAACATCTGGCTTGTCTTGTCGACCATGATGACGAAGTCAGTAAGTGCCGGTGAGTAAACCGCGCCGCCCGCTGCTGGGCCCATGATGATCGAAATTTGCGGGATGACTCCAGACGCTTTCGTGTTTAGCCTGAAGATTTCGCCGTATTTGCCGAGCGCGACGACGCCTTCTTGGATGCGCGCCCCGCCGGAGTCGAGCATCCCGATTATCGGTACCCCGGTCTTGAGAGCGTGCTCCATGACCTTGATGATTTTCTCGCCGGCAACCTCACCGAGGCTTCCGCCGAAAATTGTGAAGTCTTGCGCGTAAACCGCGACTTGTCGTCCATGAATCGTGCCGGTACCTGTCACGACTGAGTCGCCGTAAGGGCGGGACTTTTCCATGCCAAACGCGTGAGTGCGGTGTCGCACAAACTCGTCTAGTTCGACGAATGTTCCGTGATCAAGCAATTGCTCGATCCGCTCTCTAGCGGTTTTCTTACCGCGCTTGTGTTGCTTCTCTATCGCGGCTTCTCCACTGGCCGTAACAGCTTCGTGGTAGCGACGTTTCAAATCGGCAAGCTTGCCGGCGGTCGTGTAGAGATCGGATTGGTTGTTCTCGTCGGTCACGCCAGTCACTTTACCGTCCCACGCTTGTTACTGGTGAGAGGCAGCAATCAGGGAAACACCGACGAACACCGAAATTACCCCAAATATTTGAACAGGTTTTATCGATTCGTTCAGTAAGCGCCAACCTAACAGCACCGTGACTACCGGATAAAGCGAGGCCAGAACAGCAACAACGGTGAGAGGTGCGGTTGTGCTTGCAAGCGCAAAGCACAGGTTTGCTGCGATTCCAAGTAGCCCAATCGCGATGATTCCTACCAGACTCCAGCCACTTGCCTTTGGTATTTCTCGCAAAACCAACGCGGCGACAGCATAAATGATGAGCACAACCAAACTGTTTGAAACTAGAGTCGTCGTGACATTAAAGGCGCTACCTAGAGCGACAGACAGGTTTGCAACTCCAAACCCAAGAGCCGAAACGATTGCGAGGATGATCGGCTTGGGTCCGTGCCCTACACCCTTGGATTTCACCTCCGGCCCGCTCGCCATGACGGTTCCAACAATCGCGATCACTAGGCCAAGGGCGAGTAACCATCCAACCCGGTCTCCCTGAAACAATCCAGCAACAACCGGAACAATCACGCTCAATGATGTAATCGGTGCGACCACTCCCATGGTTCCAATCGCCAACGCTTTGAACAAGCTAGAAACGGCAATCGCGGTTGAGACCCCACCAATTACCCCCCAAAGCAATGCGGGCCCGGCATTTACTGTCGGGTCTTCGAACATCATTCTCGGGATGATTGCCAGTGTTGCAACGATCTGGGACACCAAAAGCACTGTAACGAGTTTGGTCTTTCTTGAAATTGCTCCACCTAGAAAGTCAGAGATTCCAAGCAGCCCGCTGGCTAGCAGGGCGAGTAGGCCACCAATCATAAGGTTGGCTACCGGGACTTCGCTTCAAGGTTGTCCACGAATGCGTCCACGTTCATGGGATGCGACTTCCAACCCAGTGAGCTAGCCAGTCGCTCCAATTGCGGTGCCTCCACTCGTGCTTTTGCAAGAACTTCTGGCAAATTGAACACGTTTTCTGGAGAGGAATCAGCCAGCACTTCACCTTGAGCCATGACGATAACTCGCTCGAAGTTCTCTGCACAAAAATCCATGTCATGAGTGATGGCAATCACCGTGCGATTAGCTTCCCGAAGCTTCTTGACGATCGAAGCAATCATCCTCACTCCGTTGTGGTCCTGACCCGTTGTCGGTTCGTCGAGCACTACAACGGGAGTCTTCATTGCTAGCACGGCAGCCAGGGCAACCCTCTTCCGCTCCGATAGGGATAGGTGATGCGGATGCGATTGAGCCTCCTTGGTCAAGCCAGTTTCTTCTAGAGCTTCAGTGACTGCGCTCGCGACTGCTTCCTCATCAAATTTCAAGTTTCTTGGCCCAAACGCGACGTCATCAAACACCTTGCGGGCAAACAACTGCTCGTCAGGGTTTTGGAATACATAGCCAACTCGGGCAGACAGCTCCGCAATTGTGTGCCCAGCCGTCGTCCAGTCACCAACGGTGACAGTCCCGGAGGTCGGCTGAAATATCCCGTTCAAGTGTCTTACAAGTGTGGTCTTCCCGGCGCCGTTTTGCCCGACGATTGCGAGAGACTGACCGGTTGGCACATTGAAAGTTATACCCTTTAGAGCTTCAACCCCGCCCGGGTATGTGTACTTGACATCATTGAATGAAACCTCCATTTCAGCCCTTCTTCAAATTCTTAAAGCCTTTGAAGACATCGATTGAATCTTCAAGGGAAACCGGCAACTCTGTTGACTTAGGCAGTAAGGACTTCTCTTCAGCGAGAGCGGCGGCCCTCGTGTATCGAGTGGTACCTATGGCCCATTTTTCGAGCCGGGGATCTGACAACACTTTGCGCGCCGGACCGCTAGCGACGATTTGATGGTCTGCTATCACGTGGACCGTACTGGCGTGTTCGCGAAGCAATTCAACTTTGTGTTCAAATACGACGAGTGTGATTCCAGAGTCACGCAATTTAGACATGACGTCGAACACCATCCGAGTACCACCCGGGTCTAATTGTGAAGTTGGTTCGTCCATTACCAAGACCGGTGTTCTCATGATGATCATTGAGGCGATCGCGACGAGCTGTTGTTGGCCGCCCGACAAAGCGTATGGAGATCTATCAAGAAGTGTTTCGATCCCTAGCAGTTTTGCCACTTCTCCTACTCGTGTAGCCATTTCTTCGCGCTCGACGCCTTGGTTTTCGAGTCCGAATGCGAGTTCCTCTCGAACCGTGAACTTTGCGCCGGATATCTGGTTGAACGGGCTCTGAATTACCAATCCAACGTGAGATACCGCAATCGCCAATGTTGATTCGGGCAGATTGATTCCGTCCACTTCGATGCGCCCACTGAGTGCTCCTCCATCGACGTGCGGGATGAAGCCCGAAATGATTTTTGCCAAGGTTGTCTTCCCGGCGCCAGAGGCCCCGACGATACCGACAACTTCGCCTTGCGGAACGTCAAGGTCAACGTTTGTGAGTGTGTAGTGGTCGGTGTCTGGGTAAGCATACGAGACGTCGGAAAGCTTTATCACAGGATTCCCATCAGGATCGGGGTCGCAATTGCGCCGAGCGCTAGCGCTACGAATACCCAGCGGAGCACTCGCTGCAAGGTAGTGTCAGGAACTGGAATTAGGGAGGTTCTCTTTGCCGGGGAGCCGAACGCGCGAGCCTCCATCGCGGTAGAGCGCTCCTCGACATCCGTGAACATTCCGAGAACCAGAGGGCTCAAAAGCGGAAGCATGACCTTGATTCTTCTAAATGGGCTGCCTTTTAGGCTTAGACCCCTGGCTTGTTGGGCAAGCAGGATGCTGTTTGCCCGATCACTGAAAGCAGGAATCAGTTGGAGAGTTGAGCTAATGATGTAGGCGAACTTCGGGGACATACCGTGTTCGCTTAGTGCGCTCATTAATTGGCCAGGATGAGTTGTCAGGACAAGCAAAATCGACGCCAAGATCAGCACAATGATTCTCGAGCCAACACCCAAAGCAAAAAGTAGTCCCTCGGTGGTTAGTTTTAGAACTCCCCATCTCCAAAGGATCGTTTCCCCTCCAGGAAATGTGAGTCCCTGAACGATGAACAGAACCAAGAGTATTGGGATCAGGATTTTCAAACTGAGGCTTAGTAGCCTGCCGCCGGATCCGGAGATCACGGCGGCAGGCACGATGACCACGACCAGAACGATTGCCGAAACCCACCAAACTGGTATTGCGAAAACTATGACGATTATCGCGAGTAGCGCAACGAGTTTGGTTACCGGGTTTAGTCGGTGAATGACCGATTTTCGGTTGTCGAACAAAGACGTGGGCATGAACGGTTACCTATTTCTTGTCAGTGGCGTCAGCAACGTCAGCTGCAACTGCGTCAGCGGTCTTTTGTGCTGGGGCAGGCAGCGTTGGCAACGCCTGGTTCTTACGACCGAAAACGTGGTATTCGCGTACAAACGGGAAGCGATTGCGGAAGCGGCTTGGCAAAGCGGCCAAGATCAACACGACGATCGTGAAGGTTATCGCCTTGTCGAGCGGGTCAGACATTAATCCTTGCAAAGTGGTCGCCCCTAGAAGCGATTGCCCCATTGCTTGGAATGCACCAACTATTGCGCCGGTACCACCACCTGTTGCCCCACCAAACACGAATGCGGAAATCGGTGCAGAGACGATTGCACAGACCAAACCAGTAATCGCGCCAGCAATTGGTGCTAGGTAGAACAGACGGAACACACCGATGCGTGCCGCGTAACCGGCCATAACACCGATGACCACTTGTACTACCGCGTACGGCAGTGCAATTGGGCTCAGGGTCAATCCCCAAATTACGTTTGTGAGGATACCCGTGACAACACCGGCTGCGGGTCCCGCGAGGGCTGAAACCAGAATTGTTCCGATCGAGTCTAGATAGACCGGAATTCCAATCACGGAAACAAGTTGCCCGACGACAATGTTCAGCGCGATAGCAACTGGGACCATCGCAACAGTCGCTGTCGGTAGGCGGTGGATTGCACCGACAGCTAACAGAATCGCCCCGATCACGTAGCCGGCGATGGCGATAAGCCCCGCTTGGCTGAACGAGCTCTTTGCGATGTCAGTCGGCTGACCGACGACGAGATACAAATAGGTTGCGATGATGATAATTGTTCCGAGAGCGATGAAAATTCGATTCCGAACCTTCTTCGAATCGGCAGGTACTGCAGTACTACTCATTTTGTTCTCCTTCATTGGTGTAACTGTTAGTTGCAACTGCGGATATTAAGTTTTAGGTATCGAGTCAGCCGACCCTACGTGCATAGTCTCCTACGCGCTGAGTCAGATGTTCGAAAAAGCGCGGTGGATCGACTTTGACCACAATGTCAGCATTCGGCTCCCGGCCCCACATGCCTCGCCAATCGGCGACCGTTTGACCCCTCGTGAGGGAACCAGCAAGTTCGACATCGACGGTTGCTGCTTTCGTCTCGCCGAGTTCCGGATGGATTGCCATGGCTGCTGCAAATGGGTCATGCATGTGTGCGAGAAAGCCCTGATCATGTGAGACATGGAACTCCATGTAGAAGCGCACGGCATCCGAAAGGTACTTAACGACTTTGTTTGAAGCACTCGATAGGGTGCCGTCGACATCCGACTCGGCAATCACTTCGACTGGAGTACTACCGGCAATCTCGGCGATTTTCGCGATGTGTTCTGGCTTCATTTCAATCTGCTCTGTCACATCCAAAGCGCAAATGATTGGTCTGCGATCTGCAGGTAGGCCCGAGAACGCATCGAAAACCATCTTCGCCGACTCCGGATCAACCGCAATATTCCACTCAGTTGTTGGGAGAGTATTGCCCGCGTGATTGAAAGCACCACCCATTACTACGAGTCGCTTCAATAACTTGGGGAGTTCCGGTTCGATTCTTAGTGCGAGCGAAAGGTTCGTGAGCGGCCCAGTAACGAGTCCAACAATTTCTCCCGGGTGGCGGCGGGCCAAGTCGATCCAAACTTCCGTTGCATGGCGCTTTGAAAGCGAGCGCTTTGGGGCCGGCAATTCCGCATACCCGATGCCTTGCGGACCATGAGTTTCCTCAGTCGTCATGAGCGGGGCAAGTACTGGTACCTCAGAGCCAAGGGAAACCTCGATGTCAGGGGCCCCACAAAGTTCGAGCCAAGCAAGATTATTTATTGCAACCTGTTTGGCGGGAACGTTGCCGGAAGTACAAGTAATAGCAAGGATCTCTGCATCGTCGCTTGCCAAGAGGTAAAGCAGAGCGAGGGAGTCGTCGATGCCGGTGTCGACATCCATGATGATTGATTGCTTCATTGAAATTCTTTCTCAGTGACGGTGGGATTCGCTTCGTCTCTGAGTTTGGACGGATCGCTGAACTCCACCTGATGGTCTGACGTAATCAGTTGAGTGGGGTTTAGGGTCGCAGTCACTTTGAGCGCAGGAGATTGAGGTTGTCGCATCACCTGCGGGTGACTTCGACCTATCCAGACAATGGCAATCCTTGAAGCTTGATTTGAGATATACGTTACATCCCCATCCAGACTATTCCGAAAATCAAAGCCGTGTCTAGATCGATGAAATCTATGCCACCACACCGAGTCGCTAACCTAATTCAATGGAGTTCGAATTGACTCGTCAAAACTTTCCGGCGCTTATTGTGTTGGATGAAGTCGATTCGACGAACGACGAACTCTTGCGCCGCTTCGGCGCTGGTGGATTAGCTGATTTCAGCGTAGTCACAACGATGAACCAAACAGCGGGGCATGGTCGCCTTGATCGTGGATGGATTACTCCGGTTGGTAAGGGATTGGCAACATCGGTGTTTATCAGATTTGAATCGATTGTTGACAATAGCCGACTTCGACACCAAGTCGGTTGGGTTTCGCTTCTTGCGGGTTTTGCGATGGTTCGGGCGATAAACCCGTTCTTGAAGTCGGTCGATTTGAGGGCCTTCTTGAAGTGGCCAAATGACGTACTTGTTGACGGCAAGAAGATTTGCGGTGTTTTGGGTCGAGTTCTGGATGACAACTCTGGGCTCATCGTTGGTGCTGGATTGAATTTGACATCGGAAAAGAGCGACTTGCCATTTTCAACATCCACGTCTCTTGCACAACTAGGTGTAACTGGAAACTCTATTGAGCTTGCCGACGAAGTGTTGTTGCGTTATTTGCTCGAATTGCGAGACGGGATTAGCAGACTGGCTGGCTCCAATTCAGACGATGTCGCTTCCCTAAAAAACGAGATAGGCGAAACCTGCGCGACATTGGGTGAAAGAGTTCGCGTGCAGAATCCGGACGGCACCGAGGATTTGGCAAGAGCACAAGCCCTTGATGATTCTGGTGGCCTAGTCGTACGTCTTGATTCAGGACTGAAATCTAAAGTGATTTCTGCGGGCGATATCGTGCATCTAAGGTATGAATGAACCATGTCAATTCCTGAACGGCCATCAGCTGCGCAGGAACCTGAGCATCTGGTTGCGAGCATGCATTCACATGCTCGAGCCTTGTTTTGGCCATCTTTGGCTCTAATCGCAACGGCCAGCGCAACAGCCTACTTTTATGGCAAGTTTCCAGAAACTTGGGAGAACTTGTCGATTCTTGCTGGCGGAGCACTCTTGGTTGTTCTGCTTTGGCTGCTGCCGACACTTAGTTGGCTCGCACGAAAATACACGATCACAACTAGGCGAATAATCCTTCGGCGAGGGTTTTTTGTTCGGATTAGGCAGGAGCTATTGCATTCGCGCGGGTACGACGTGACTGTTCGGAAGAACGCGCTGCAAGCAATGTTTGGGAGCGGCGACATTCGAATTAATACCGGACTCGAGCATCCGGTCGTGTTGAAGGATGTGCCAGGTGCAAACCTAGTTCAGAGTGCTCTTCATGACCTCATGGAACGCAGCGTGAACCCGGTTGCCGCCCGAAGGCAAGCCGCAGAGTCGATCCGGCCCGACGACACAATCATTTTCGGCGGCTGATACGTCAATCCCCAACCGCAACGTTCGGGATTGAACGAGTCGATTGGCTATCGGTTTCAATTCCGTTGTGGTCAGTTCCGCGCGGTCGGAACACCCAAACCCGATAAAGCCAAAACCGGAAGGCTGTACCGAGGGCTAGTCCGATAACATTCGTTGAAATGTTGTCGGCCAGTAGCGAGGTGAAACCGAGCAAGTAGTGGGAGATCCAGAGGCATGCCAGGCCAATCAGCATTCCGCCGAGACTGACCACAAAAAATTCGATCCCTTCGCGAAGAGCTTGAGCACGCCTATGTTCTCCGAACGTCCAATAGCGATTGCCTAACCAATTCAAGATGATCGCAACGGTTGTGGAGATAACTTTTGCAACCACTGGGCCTTCGTGCATTCGCTCGGGGGCAAGTACCGTGACCCTGAGTAGATTGAATAGAGCAACATCCACAACGAATCCGACGCCGCCGACTGCCGTAAACCGCACTAATTGCGTAAGAAGCGGCCGCACGGTTCCTCCATCCAATGGATTAGGCAAAGATTGACAAAGGCGGTTGGAGTCTACCGTCACGGTACTTTGAAATTGCTGAGTTTGAAGAACGGGGCCCTAACGTGATTGTTGGAGTTATCGGCGGAGGTCAACTCGCTCGAATGTTGATTCCTCCCGCAATCGCACTCGGAGTCGAGTTACGAGTGCTTGCCGAGCAAGAGGGGATGTCGGCCCGGCTTGCGTCAACGAACATCGGCGACTACAGAGATGAACGAGTAGTGCTTGATTTCGCGAGAGGTGTCGATGTTGTTACTTTCGATCACGAACACGTTCCGCAGGCCGTGCTTAGGGCGCTCGTGGCAGAGTCGATTGCGGTTCGACCGGGACCTGAAGCTTTACAGTTTGCCCAAGACAAATTGCTGATGCGTCAACGCCTCAGTGAACTCGGCAGCCCTACTCCTGAGTGGGCTGCCGTGAGCGACAAGCGTGAACTTGAACAATTCATCAACTCGAACGGCGGTGTCGCAGTTGTGAAGACTGTCAGAGGTGGTTACGACGGTAAGGGCGTAAGAGTTGTTCGCTCAAGTAGTCAAGTCGAAGACTGGTTTGATGCTCTTGACGAAGACGGGCACGGGGGAGTCTTGCTGGCTGAGGAGTTTGTCGATTTCAAGCGAGAACTTGCGCAGTCCATCGCTAGACGGCCATCGGGAGAAACCGCGACTTGGCCGGTCGTTGAGAGCATCCAGAAGGACGGAGTTTGCGCCGAAGTAATTGCACCCGCACCTAATCAGGTGCCAAGGCTCGCGGAAGTTGCCTCCGAGATAGCGACCTCTATTGCGGAAGGATTAGGCGTTACCGGTGTACTTGCGGTTGAGATGTTCGAAACCACTGATGAGAGGATTTTGGTAAATGAACTGGCGATGCGGCCCCATAATTCTGGGCATTGGAGTATTGAAGGATCGACGACGAGTCAGTTTGAGCAGCATTTAAGGGCCGTGCTCGACTTACCCCTTGGTCCAACCGGCACCCGTTCGCCCTGGACGGTCATGGTCAATGTCTTTGGGGGAGCGACCTCGCGACCCCTTGAGCAAAGCTATAGAGCCGTTTTGCAGGAGTTTCCATTCGCAAAACTTCACAATTACGGTAAGCCTCCGCGGCCCGGTCGAAAGGTTGGCCACGTTACAGTGTGCGGTGATGACTTGGATGACGTGACCTTTGACGCGCGTGCCGCAGCGGCTGCCTTGAGTAGTTGACAAATACCATTAGAGACATGCCAGAACTGCTAGTGGGCATAGTCATGGGTTCCGACTCAGACTGGTCAGTAATGCAGGAAGCCGCTGCTGCGTTGAAACAGTTTGAGGTTCCATTCGAAGTCGAAGTGCTTTCGGCGCACCGCACACCGGAGCGGATGATCGAGTGGGGTAAATCTGCGGCCTCACGTGGCTTGCGTTGTGTTATTGCTGGAGCCGGTGGCGCAGCGCACCTTCCCGGAATGCTCGCATCGGTTACTGTGCTACCAGTCATTGGCGTGCCGGTCCCGTTGGCAAAGCTTGACGGTCTCGATTCGTTGCTGTCAATCGTCCAAATGCCAGCAGGAGTGCCTGTTGCAACTGTGTCTATTGGTGGTGCAAAGAACGCTGGGATCCTTGCCGTTCGCATCCTCGCAACATCCGATACGGCGCTTGCAATCAAGCTCGAATCCTTTGCGAAAGAGCTACAGGCTTCGGTTGAAGCGAAAAATGCTGCATTGAAGTCGGGACTGTGAGTAGACCGAGCCCGATCCGTAATCCGGATTTCTCTTCCCCGAAAGTCATGACGAAAAGAGCTTGGTGGCTCGTCATCCTGAACCTAATTCTTCCGGGAAGCGCGCAGCTAATCGCGGGAAATCGCTTCATTGGCAAGGTTGGCATTTGGGCAACCCTTGGAGCATTGATTGCAATAGGGCTTGGGTTGCTGATCAATTGGATTTCGCCAGCGACGATGATCGGCCTTCTAACAAATCCGATGAGCCTCACGGTGCTTCAATCGGTCTTGATCGCCTATTGCATCTTGTGGGTAGTTCTCACGCTCGACACCTTGAGACTCGTGAGAATCGTGAAACTTTGGCCAAGCGCAAGATGGGCGGTTTCGATTCTTGCGATAACGGGGCTTGTCATTGGACTTGGCGGTGCCGGTTACGCTGCAACGGTTGCCGGCAGCGCGCGCGGGGCAATATTGAAGATCTTTGAAAGTCAAAAACAAATAGAGCCACCCGTCGACGGGCGCTACAACATCCTGCTGCTTGGAGGGGATGCCGGACCAGATCGTTTGGGGCTTCGACCTGACAGCATTTCCGTTGCAAGTATCGACGCGAAGACTGGTCAGCTTGTGTTGATCGGAGTGCCGAGAAATACGGAACGTGCGACTTTCGCAAAAGGTTCACCGTTGTACGGGCCCTTCCCGAACGGTTACGACTGTGGTGACCTTTGTCTTATCAGTTACCTTTACACCTACGGTCAGGAGCATCCCGAGCTGTACCCAAATGCCGTAAAAGAAGGTTCGCAACCGGGCATTGAGGCGATGCGCGACGCCGTTGAGGGGCTACTCGGTTTGAAGCTCCAATACTTTGTGCTCATCGACATGCAAGGCTTTGCGGATTTAATCGACGCTTTGGGCGGAATAACTTTGGATGTCCCACAACGAACCCCGCTAGCTGCAGCAATTCCCGGATCGAAACCGTTTGGTTGGGTTGAAGCTGGCACTCAACACCTGAACGGTGAAACAGCGCTTTGGTACTCACGCTCGCGCTATGAAAGCACGGATTATTCCCGAATGAGCAGACAGCGAGACGTGCAAGAAGCAATTCTGAGACAGTTCACTCCGCAAAATGTGATCTTGCGATTCCAAGCTGTGGCCGCCGCGGGAACGCAAGTGGTAAAGACAGACATTCCGGCGACGATGCTTGGACCGCTTGGGGATTTGTCGATCAAGGCAAAGAAGTTGCCGGTAACGAGACTCGAATTGGTGCCAGAAGAGTTCAATCCTGCTTATCCGGATCTTAAAAAGATCTCTGCGGCAATCAAGGACGCTTTCAACCCGAAAGCTACCTCGAAGCCAACTCCTTGACGTCTGCACTTTAGTCCGTCTAGGTATAGCGGCTAAAGGTCAGTTCAAGCCTGATCGAATAGGCCGCGTTGGCTAGCTTCAATCAGTGCTAACCGCCAGTCGCGCAATGGTGGAAGCCCGGCTTGGTTCCAATGATCGTGACCGAGCACTGAATATGCAGGTCGCGGGGCGGGTCGCACAAACTGGTCACTAGTTGTTGGTTTAACTCTGTTCGGGTCCAATCCAGCAACTTCGAACACTGCTTTGGCGAATTCGAACCAACTCGCCTGACCACTGTTTGTCGCGTGATAGATACCGGGAGATAAATTCTGGTCGAGTGCAAGTACTATCTGGCGGGCAACATCCGCAGTCCATGTCGGTTGCCCCAACTGATCGTCTACAACGTTTACGGTTTCAGTTTGCCGAGCGAGTCGAACCATGGTCTTCGCGAAGTTTGGGCCGTGAGCGCCGTAAAGCCAAGCTGTTCGAACGATGTATGTCGAAGGCGGACCATATTTGAGCACTAGTCGCTCGCCTTCCGCTTTCGTGCGGCCATACGCCGAGACGGGATTAGTTGGAGCATCCTCGGAATAGGGGGTAGTTGCTGTGCCGTCAAACACGTAATCCGTCGAAATGTGCACGAGTTTCGCCCCGTTATTCGCTGCCGCCTCGGCAAGGTTTGCCGCCCCAGTTGCGTTGATGGCAAGGGCGGCGTCCTCGTGCTCTTCAGCGTCATCGACCTTCGTGTATGCCGCGCAATTTATTACAACGTCGTGGCCCTCAACCGCGAGGTTCACCGCATCCGGATCGGTCACATCGAGTTGGCGCCGATCAAGAGCAGTGACATCGCGTCCAGTTAGCGCCAACTGGATGTCGTGACCGAGCATCCCAGAAGCACCCGTTACTAAATATCTGCCGTTCACGTCAAACCTTTATGACAGTCAAGTCGCAGAGATCGGCAATAACTTCAAAGTCGTCGACTTGAGTTATCACCGGGAGGCTATTTGCAAGGGCAATGGCAGCTATCCAAAGATCGTTCACGTTTGGACGCCTTCCCGCAAGAGAAACAACGTAACGTAATTCCCCCCAGCGGTTGGCAACTTGTGAATCAACGGGGAGCATTGAAAACCCGGCCAAGGACTCAATTGTTTCGATCCGTATAGCTCGAACTTCTGGTGATTTCGCAGCGAGAACTCCGGCAAGAAGTTCGCCTCTAGTGATAACGCTTACGAACAGTTCAACTGGCAATGCGCCAAAGTCAAGCTCGCGATGTTGTTCTAGGGCAACGAAAACACTTGTGTCCAACAGGCCCTGAAGATTGGGCAACGTTTTTGTCACTGGATTGGCCCTAGGTCGTCAGTGGTGTCATCCCAAAGGTCGTGAGGGTGTGGTTCAGAAACAACTCGAGCAGGACGCATTGCCATGAGGTCGGCGGTGGTCAAGAACTCGCGCTTGCCTGTTTGGATCGCAACCAGTTTGGCTGCAGCAACTCCGTTAACTGTGATCGTGATGTCCTCACCGAGCCTGGCGCGTTCGATCACAGCTGCAGTATTGTTTCGCAATTCGCGCACCGGGACTAGTGACATGACAGCATTGTAGCAAGGTGTAGCTGAATGTAGCACGGTGGCTACAGGGCGGCTCGTTCTTTTAGTGGCTCCCACCACGCTCGGTTATCGCGGTACCACTGCACGACATCCGCAAGCCCCTGCTCAAACGGTACTTGCGGTGCATAGCCGAGCTCGGTGCTGATCCTTGCGATATCAACCGAGTATCGCAAGTCATGGCCTTTGCGATCCTCGACCTTGTCAACGAATGACCAATCTCGGCCGGTTGCCTCAAGGAGCATGCCGGTTAGTTCCCTATTTGTCAGTTCAGTTCCACCGCCGATGTTGTAAATCTCGCCGGCGCGACCCTTCGCCAACACGAGCGCGATCCCGCGACAGTGGTCGTCAACATGCAACCAGTCACGGATGTTATTTCCAGCCCCGTAAAGCGGCACATGCTTTCCGTCGATCAAGTTTGTAACAAACAGCGGAATCAACTTTTCCGGAAAATGGTAAGGCCCGTAATTGTTTGAGCAGCGAGTTATCGACACGTTCAAGCCATGGGTTTTGAAATAACTTCTGGCTACGAGATCACTCGAAGCTTTCGAGGCAGAATAGGGCGAGTTCGGTTCGAGAATGTGGTCCTCGCGCCAAGAACCCTCGGAGATCGAGCCGTAAACCTCATCCGTTGAAACATGCACGAACTTTTTTACACCAGCTTTAAGGGAAGCATCCAAGAGTCGTTGAGTTCCAAGCACGTTCGTCTCGATGAAAATGGATGCGTCGCGCACCGAGCGGTCGACGTGCGACTCAGCTGCGAAATGTACGACGGCGTCGAAACCTGGAAGCAACGTTTCAAGCAGGCTCGAATCACGAATGTCTCCGTGTACAAAGGAGTACTTCGGTGACGCCTCGATGGGCGCAAGGTTCGCTAGATTTCCGGAGTAGGTAAGTGCGTCGAGCACGGTAACGCTCGCACCTTCAGTGCCGGGTAGTTCACCCAAAAGAGTCCGTCGAACGAAGTTGGATCCGATAAATCCGGCACCGCCGGTGACAAGCAGTTTCAATCCGATCCTCCAGATTTTCGAACGCGATTCGACAGTACCTTTGAGCGAATATTCAGTCCGGTCGTTAGAGCGATTCGCAGCGGCCAAAGCACCGGGCCGGAATACTTTTTACTCAAGAAACGCTTGGCGCTCTTGTGGTGCTCAGCAATCATTTTCGCAGATGCACTAATGCTTGAAGTCGTCGAGTGCGCTCCGGAGTGGGTGACTTTTGCGGTCGGCTCGTAGCGGTTGATATACCCTCGCTTACCTAATCTGTAGCCAAGGTCGACGTCTTCGAAGTACATGAAATAGCCTTCGTCGAACCCGCCAATTTCATCAAACGCGCTTCTACGAACTAGCAAGCAAGAGCCAGAAAGCCAGCCTGTGTCTCTTGCCACTTGATCGTCATCTGAGTCGATTCTGTAGCGCCTGCTCCACGGGTTCTTGGGCCAAATATTTACAAACATTGCGTGCCCGACACCCGTGCGAATTGACGGCACGGCTCGCGCTGACGGGTAGATCGAACCGTCTTCGTTGAAAACCGCTGGCCCTATCGCCGCAATTCGTTCGTCCTGGCTAGCAACCGCAATCAATCGATCTATTGATCCGGTTCCTAAAGTCACGTCAGGATTGCTGATTAATACCCACTCGATTTGTTTTGGCAACGCAGCAACTGCCTGATTGCTTGCACCGCCATATCCGAGGTTTCGCGTCATCGCGAGATAAATTGCTCCTGCGGTTTTAGCGATCCTTGCGACCGAGCCGCTCGTCGGCAAATTGTCGGCGATTACTGTGACGGCTGATTGGCTTGAGGCCGCCGGTACCGAAGCGAGAAAGGCGGGTAGAACTGACTCGGAGCCGTAACTAACTGTTACCACCCCGAGGCGTCCATTAGGTTTCTCGCCCCCAGAATTCGCCATAATGCGCACAATCTTAGTTCGCCGAGGTTCCTTGGGCTGAATGCTTGCCTAGACTTGCCCTCGTGCGGATGCCAAATCCAGACCATAGTTCGACATCCGAGAATCCGACAAAGATCTCGGTAGCGTTGTGCACGTTCAACGGTGAAAAGTACCTGAAGGAACAACTCGAAAGCATTGTCAAGCAGTCCCGTCCAGTAGATGAGATAGTCGTCTCAGACGATGGATCAACCGATCGAACCCTCGAAATCGTCAAGATTCTTGCCAAGGCGAACCCTCAAATTAGTTGGAACATTCTTGAATCGAAAAGCTCGCTGGGTGTCACGGCAAACTTTGAACGGGCCATTTCGAATACGACTGGAAACTTCATTCTGCTTTCGGATCAAGACGACATTTGGCGAATCGATCGAGTGGCGGTTTCAATGATGGCGTTCGAACGGGACCCGCAAACATTGCTGTTTCACAGTGATGCGCGACTTGTAGATAGTCAAGGATCAGCTATCGGCGGCACGTTGTTCAAAGCGATTGGCTATTCGCGTAAAGAGCGTGGCTTAGTTAGCCGCGGGAAGGCACTAACGGTTCTGCTAAGAAGAAACACCGTTACCGGTGCCACAACCGCATTTAAAAGGGAACTGTTTGAGCTTGCGAAACCGTTCCCTCCCAGTTGGGTTCACGACGAGTGGTTAACAATGTTCGCCGCAATTTTTGGGCGAATTGAGTCGTCCTTAGAAGGCTTGATCGATTATCGGCAACACGATTCCAATCAAATAGGCGCAGCGGCACCGACGATTTCTGGACGCGTGCAAAAACTAGTCGAATCGCGAAGCAAGCGAAACGCACGGCTACTCGCGAGAGCGACAGATCTCGCAAATCGGATCAACTCACTCGGCAAGGATGTTTCGCAAGAAGTGCATCGACTTGTTGCCGGCAAATTGGAACATGAACAGTTTCGAAGCGCCCTGCCCAACTCGCGATTTAAACGAATAATCCCGATCAAGTTCGAGGCGTTGCGGGGCAGGTATTCAAGATTCGGACGGGCTCGTTTTGATATCCCGAGAGACTTGTTACAACCGCCGGACTAGCCCTAGGTTCAACTTCTTAGCAGAGGCCCGTTTCAGCGATTCTTTTCGCACGCACCGGTAGGCTCAAGGGGTGCAGATTCGAGAGCTTTCCATACCGGATTCCTTCGAGGTGACACCCACCCAACACGCGGACGACCGTGGCGTGTTCTTGGAGTGGTATCGGTTCGACAAGCTCGAGGAACACCTCGGGCATCCGCTCACTCTTCGCCAAGCCAACACTTCTGTGTCAAGAAGGGCAGTAGTGCGCGGCATCCATTTCGCTGACGTCCCACTCGGGCAAGCCAAGTACGTCACCGTGAATTCTGGCGCAATTTTGGACTTCATCATTGACATCAGAGTTGGTTCTGAAACTTTCGGCAAATGGGAAAGCGTCTTGCTAGATGACGTTGACCGCAAGGCTGTCTATTTGGCGGAAGGGTTAGGTCATTTATTTCTCGCCCTTTCGGACAAAGCGACGGTAAGTTATCTTGTTTCTGATATTTACCGACCGGGCGCAGAACACGGGGTTAATCCGCTGGATGTCGAGATCGGCTTGAAGTTTCCCATCGATGAGGGCGACCTAATTTTCTCGGATAAGGATAAAGTCGCACCAAGTTTGAGCGAGGCGAAATCTAGGGGACTGCTTCCGACTTTCGATGCTTGCCGCGATTTCTATGCTTCTTTAAATAGGGAGGCGAACAAGTGAAGGGGATCATCCTGGCCGGGGGTACCGGTACAAGACTCTGGCCGATTACAAAAGGCGTATCAAAACAACTCATTCCGGTTTATGACAAGCCGATGATTTACTACCCGTTGTCGACTCTCATGCTCGCGGGAATTCGAGAAATCCTGATCATTACGACAACGGATGACTTGCCACAATTTCAAAGACTTCTTGGCGACGGTAGTGCCATTGGACTCGACTTAAGTTACGCGATCCAACCCAGTCCAGATGGCTTGGCGCAAGCGTTCATAATTGGGGAGCAGTTCATTGGTGACTCGAAAGTGGCCCTGATTCTTGGCGACAACATTTTCCATGGAGTCGGACTCGGTTCGAGCTTGAACCAAAACACCGACGTTGAAGGCGCGGTAATTTTCGCCTACCAAGTTTCGAATCCAAAGGCCTATGGGGTCGTGGAATTTGACTCAAGTTTGAAAGCAGTCTCGATTGAGGAAAAGCCGGAAAACCCAAAGAGCCGGTTTGCTGTCCCGGGACTCTATTTTTATGACAACTCAGTCATCGAGATAGCGAAATCCATCAAACCCAGCGCTCGCGGTGAACTGGAAATCACCGCGGTAAACGAGCACTATTTGCGCGAGGGACTCTTGAATGTGCAGGTTCTTGACCGTGGCACGGCGTGGCTTGACACCGGCACTTTCGAATCAATGATTCAAGCGACCGAATTCGTGAAAGTCGTCGAGCAGCGTCAAGGTTTCAAGATCGGTTGTATCGAAGAAATTGCTTGGCGAGCCGGCTGGATTAGTGATACTCAATTACGATCGCTCGCAGAGCCTCTTATTAAGAGCGGGTACGGAAATTACCTTGTCGAGTTGCTAGCTCAGAAACCATGACCAACGTCCTAGTCATAACTGGTGATCCGATCGGGTCCAGACTTGCTGGGCCCGCTATTCGGGCATGGAACATTTCGAAAGTACTTTCAGAATCAAACGATGTTGTTTTGCTAACCACGGGAAAGCTCGACGAGGCAATCGAAGCACCGTTTGGATTGCGGTATTTGCGGCCGGGAAGTGAGAGAGAGTTCTCTGCGCTTGAACAGTGGGCCGATGTGATCCTGTTTCAAGGCTACGCATTGGAACAATTCAAGACTCTAAGGGAATCCTCGAAAATTGTTGTTGCCGATATCTACGATCCCCTACAACTAGAAGTTCTCGAACAGGGTCGGTCACTTCCCAATGCTACTTGGGAGGTAAAAGTTGCCGAAGCAAGACGCGTCATGAATCAGCAATTGATTTTCGCGGACTATTTCTTGTGTTCATCTGAGAGGCAAAAACTCTTCTACATTGGTCAACTTGCTGCACTCGGCAGGTTGAACCCGCAGAACTACGGCGCCGACTCGAGTTTGAGTCAAATGATAGAGGTTGTTCCATTTGGTTTGGATGCTGTTCCGCCAAAAATGTCTCGGGATGCGATTCGCGAACACGCCTCCAGAATTGGCCCTGACGACAAAATACTCATTTGGGGCGGGGGAATCTATGAATGGTTTGACCCGAAAACCCTAATTCGTGCGGTTGCAAATCTTTCAAGCTCAGGGAAACATGTTTGCCTCTATTTTCTTGGCACAAAGCATCCCCGACTAGAACCGATGGGTATCGTCGCGGAGTCGATCGCGCTAGCCGAGGAGCTTGGCGTCTTGGATCAATCAGTTTTTTTCAATGAGAACTGGGTTGATTACAGGGAGAGAGCTGACTATTTGCTCGGTGCGAACGCTGGAGTAAGCACTCACTTTTCGAGTCTTGAAACAACGCTTTCGTTTCGAACGCGAATCCTCGACTACTTGTGGGCGGGGCTTCCAATGATCGTCACTGAGGGTGATGTCTTTAGCGAATTGGTTAAGAAAGAAGAGATGGGTCAAGTCGTCAAGGAGGGTGATGTACTTGGCCTTTCGAAAGCGATTGAGTCAGTCTTGTATGACGAAGAATTGGTCGCTCGTTTTCGAAAGAACGTTAAGCGTGTTCGAGAGCAGTATTTTTGGCCGACGGTGCTTCAGCCACTTGTGGACTTCGTCGGGTCCCCAAGACATGCGCCCGACTTTGAAAACCGTAACAGAAGGAAGGTCAGTGAACTTGCCAAATCGCAACGCGCGTACGGTATTTGGCACAACATCCGAATGACCATTCACTACCTTAAAGTTTCGGGACCAAAGGCTACAGTTTCGAGAGTCTCACGGAAGCTCAAAGACAACCCTTGAGTCGTCAGGGTTATCGGGATTACTGGCTAGTAGGCTAAACGGCTATGAGAGTGCTTGTCGCGATTCCCGCTCTAAATGAAGCGGCGGTTCTTGGCAAAGTGCTCGACTCCCTCGCCAAGAAGCATCCGCTCAAAGATGTTGTTGTTATCGATGATGGTTCGAAGGATGCGACCGCCGATATTGCGCGAAAGTCTGGGGTGCGAGTTGTCTCACATTCGATCAATCTCGGTGTTGGTGCGGCGATGGGCACGGCTTTCAAATTCGCGGCGCGAAATGGTTACGATACCGTCGTTCAATTTGACGGTGACGGCCAGCATCGACCTGAACTAATCCGCGACCTACTCAAGAATCTGGACCAAGCCGACATTGTCGTTGGAAGCCGATTCGCGAGCGGCGGCAAGTTCAAGTCTTCTGCCGCAAGACGCGGGGTTCAACGTTTCATTGCGTGGGTAGTTTCCCTTTACGCTCGAACCAAATTGACGGATGCAACTAGCGGCTTTCGAGCTGCTGGGCCACGAGCGGTCGAAGTTTTTGCCGCGCATTATCCAATCGAGTGGCTTGGCGACACTGTCGAATCCATTGTTTTGGCGACCCGACAGGGACTGACGGTTTGCGAGACTCCGGTCGAGATGAACGAACGCGCAGGAGGTAAAGCGTCTCAGTCCGTATTCCGAGCGACGCTTTACACCGGGAGAATATTGTTCATTCTGGTTTTGGCGAGCATCCGAAGTGTCCCACCCCAGTTGCGAGGGGTTTCGTTCAAGTCGAGAAGGAAGGCAAAGAGTTGAATCCCCAAGTGCTTTCTCTTGCAATGGCGATCGTCTTGCTAATCGCCGTGATTTTGCTTTTGCGTTCGTACGTTCTACCTGAGAAATACGCCGTTCTCTGGATTCTTGCTTCAATAGTTGCCATTGTGCTTTCAGCTTGGCCTGGCCTCCTTGACGCCGTCAGCAACTTTTTTGGTATTGCCCAACCAATCAATCTCTTGTTTGTAGGCGGATTCTTTGTTGTCCTGTTGATTCTTATGCAAGTGAGCCTTGAGTTGGCTCGAACCAGGGATGAGTT
This sequence comes from Cryobacterium sp., assembly GCA_019639015.1. Classification (GTDB taxonomy): domain Bacteria; phylum Actinomycetota; class Actinomycetes; order Actinomycetales; family Microbacteriaceae; genus Terrimesophilobacter. Next base: position 54,228 of record JAHBSS010000003.1, read on the forward strand.
GCGAAAAGTCGTTCAGAAGGTGGCACTCGAACAAGAGGAGCGGAATTTCAAGAATGACTGAAACGGTCGCACCTTTGACGTCTGGCTCGCGCAGGTTCAAATTCCGCTGGATTTGGCTTGCACCCCTACTTGCGCTTCTTACTTTGGCGAGTTGGGTGTTTGCTTCGCCGATCGGCGCCTCACCCGACGATGATTACCACCTAGCTAGCATTTGGTGCGCCAATTCCGCGCGCACGGATCTCTGCGCGTCCGATCCCGTGCACGGCGAAGGCTGGAGAGTTGTTCCAAGCGGAATCATGACGGCACCTTGCTATGTAGCGGATGAAACTGCAAGCGCAGGGTGCCAGACTTGGTCGAGCGACCCCACGCCAACTGTTGCCGCCAACCACGGCAATTGGATCGGTGCATATCCACCCGTCTATTACGCGGTAATGAATGTGTTCGCTTCCGCTGATATTCAGGCGTCAGCCTTGATCATGCGGTTCGTGAATGTGATCCTGTTCGTGCTTATAACAACACTGCTAGCTTTTCTACTGCCGACAAACCTCAGAATCCCGCTCCTGGCGGGCTGGATGATCACGGTTGTCCCACTGGGTAGCTACCTAATTGCGTCAAACAATCCAGGATCTTGGGCCGTAATTGGTGTTGGGTCGTCTTGGCTTGCTGCCGTCGGTTGGTTTCGAACATCAGGCAAGCGATTTTGGGCTCTTGGGGTCCTAACTGTTGTCGCGGTGTTTATGGCCGCGGGTGCGAGAACAGACGCTGCCATATATTCAATTCTTGGTCTTGGAATAGCGTCCTTCCTTTCCTTCGAATGGAGTAAGGGATTTGGACTAAAGCTTTTGCTTCCAGTAGCGCTAGCAGTAATGTCGGTCCTGTTCTTCTTTACTTCCGGTTACTCGGATGTGGCCGAAGGGGGGCTTTCTGGAGGAATACCTGACAGTGCAGCCCGCGACCGAAGCGCGGTGCTCGCCTTCAATCTTGTTTCAATTCCACGACTTTGGACCGGAATCTTTGGGTCTTGGGGACTTGGTTGGCGAATGGAAGATTGGCCAGGGTTTCCGACTGTCGAATTTGCTTCGTTTGTAGTGTTTATTGGATTGGCATCCTTGGGGCTTCGGTCGATGCCGATCCGAAAAGCCCTAATGACTGCTGCCCTCGTATTGACGCTGTTCGTGTTACCGCTTTATGTGCTTACGGTTGGACTCAGTGTTGTTGGCGAAAACGTTCAACCGCGCTACCTCTTGCCGTTGGTCGTAGTCCTTGGCGGTCTTCTACTGTTCTCTTTCAAGAATCGACCACTTCAACCCGGGCCGTGGCACATTATCCCCGCGATCGTCTTGCTAACCGGAGCAAATTCGATAGCCCTTTACACAAATCTTCGCCGTTACATAACCGGATTTGACGTCCAAAAGCTAAGTCTCGATTCAAACGCTGAGTGGTGGTGGGCCGGCTTCCCGCTTGGCCCGACAACTCTTTGGATTCTTGGGAGTTTGGCGTTCGCTGCCACGGTTACAGTCCTAGGGGTTGCCTGGCTCCGTCTAGGTCGAAAGGTGGAATTGTCCGCATGAGCAAAGGCCGTATAGTTCGCAAGTTCAAGTGGCTCTACTTGTCTCCGGTACTAGCGTTCTTGGTCTTAGCGTGTTGGGCATTTGCTTCACCAATCGGAGCAGGTCCGGATGATGATTACCACTTGACGAGTATTTGGTGCGCCTCCGGCGGGAGCCAAGAATGCCAACCCGGCAACACAGCGAACACCAGGCTCGTATCTGAGCCGCTTACCGATATAGCTTGCTACTCGCGCACTCCGGAAAAGAGCGCGGATTGCCTAGACGGCGTCATGACTAACTGGAACAAAGCAAACGTGCAAACTGATCGAGGCAATTTCGCGGGAGAGTACCCACCGGTCTATTACGCTGTGATGCATCTTGTCGCTGGACCGGACCTTTTTGTGAGTGCCTTGACGATGAGGCTTTTCAATGCGGCGCTGTTTGTGGCCATTGCTACAAGTCTGTTTGTTCTTCTGAAGGAAGAGCGACGAAGAACACTGTTGTGGGGCTGGCTTTTGACGCTCGTGCCATTGGGTGTGTTCTTGATTCCTTCTAACAACCCTTCAGGCTGGGCGATTACGGGTGTTGGTACTGCATTCTTGGCGACTCTGGGGTGGTATGAAGCTGTCGGAAGAAGACGGTGGCTACTTGGCTCTTTGTTGATTCTCGGAGTTGTCATCGCTGCCGGCGCCCGTGGCGATGGGGCAGTTTATGCCGCGGGCGCGGTACTCACTGCTTCAATCCTCACTGATCACTGGAGACAGTCGAAACCCTCAAGCTGGTGGCGGGTTGCGATTATGCCGGCAATCGCGGTCGTGGTTTGCGCATTTTTCTTCGCCATAGCGGGGCAATCGGGAGTGGCGGAAGTCGGTTTTACCGGTGGGGCAGCAACAATGCCTGGCGGACCCCCAGGTTCGCCTCGAGGCTTCGCGCTTGCGGCTTACAACTTGCTAATGCTGCCATTTCTCTGGACGGGCGTGTGGGGGACTTGGCCACTTGGCTGGCTCGATACTGGGATGCCGGACTTGGTGCCGTGGGCGGCTGCCTCCGCTTTCATAGCAGTTGGCTTCGTTGCGATCGGACGACTTAACTTGCGAAAGTTGATTGCTGCTGGTGGGGTGTTCCTCGTTCTCGTGATTCTTCCGGTTTGGGTTCTAACTCGTGGCGGAAACGTTGTTGGTGAGAATCTGCAGCCTCGTTACTTATTGCCGGTAATTGTGCTGTTCGGATTGATCTTGTTTTCGATGCCAAGCGGCAAAAAGCTCGATCTAAGCCGGGTACAAATCTTGATAGTCCTTGGTGCGATTTGGGTAGCCCAATTGGTTGCGCTGCAAGTGAATCTTCGCCGCTACGTCACTGGGACTGACGAGCAAGGTTTCAACTTGGATGCTGGTGCTGAGTGGTGGTGGTCGGGATTCCCAATTGGCCCAACCGCTCTTTGGTTCATCGGGTGTCTTGCATTCGCTGGACTACTTGCCACGTTGTGGCCAATCTTGAAAACAGCTAAGAGTCAGTCCTTCACCGAAGAAAGGTTAGAGGCTGGCAGGTTCTCGTAGATTCTTGGCGCCGAATTTATTGCTTGAATCGCCTTTGTGAAGTCAACGCCCACAACATCCAGATACCATTTGAGGTTCGGGTAGCGTGGCGCATTCTCTTCTTCCACGAGACGCAAAGCTTCTTCCCGAGTTAGATCGCCTTCGCGAACCTGATTGCTTCGGAAAGTATCGTGCTCAGTGAAACCCGCGATCGTGTAATAGGCGTAGTTGTAGAAAGCCGCAGTGCCATCACCGATTCGCCAAGTCGTCTGCGTATCAGGTGCGTGTTCCCAGTCGTATTCACGATCGAGTGTGTCCTCGATTAGCTTTTCGTCCCAACGCCAATAGTCGAAAATGTGGAAGTAGTCGCTCTTGTTCGTGAAACTGCGGTAATACTCGCCGGAAAGGGTGTCCCAAATCGAACGGTTGAAGTAACCGGGGCTTTGCAGCATCGCTTTGAAACGAAGCGATTGGTAACGCAATTGCTTCATTGCACCGTGACTGTATACGCGGCTTTCGGCGAAGTCCGGTGGTACGCCAAGGAATCCTGCTTTGAAGTGTGTGACCTCAAGAGGGTTGATGCCCCAAAGGTTCAAGCTGATTCCGGTTTGCTTTTTGATGGTTTCAATGTGACGGAAGAAGTGCTTGTCGCCTGCGGTCAGCACGCTTAGCATTCCGAGGTGTGGTGATTTGATCCAAGCTTCAAGATTGCGCCTAATGTAGTCGCGCTTTTTTGTAATGTCGGCAGCAACGATGATGTTTTCGACGCCTAGCTTTGACGACATCCGCGAGATATTTCTGCGACCGAGGTCGGTAACCATTCCCCAGTCGTAAGTGTAAGTAATTGGCTTGAGTTTGAGTTCGTTAACAATCAGGTGCAAGCCATATGAACTGTCGCGACCGCCTGAAAATGGAACGATTACCTCGTCGCCACTCTTTCTGCGGAACGGTTCAATTAGTTTGAACAGTTCCTCTTTTGGTCTTGGTTGGTTTCTCGTTCGATAGTTCAGGCAGTAATTGCACACGCCGTTCTCATCGAATGATATGAACGGCATGGTTTCGGGGAGGATGCATTTGCTGCAACGCCGTAGAGTCGGTTTCGGATAGACGAGAAGTTTCTCTTCTTCGGCTGATACGCCAAGACCGGGAACCAAATCAATTGTGCGATTCTTCCACTCTTTGATCTCGATTTCGTTTTCTTGAGCCGGAACATCAATTACGAGTGATTCATTTCGAATTTGCCGGATGTTCGTGGCTTCAACTTGTTCAATCGGATAAAGCTCGGAGGCGAAAATTGTTCCTCCGTCTTTCTCGCCAACGTAAAGACTCCCGTTGTTTGAGAACAGTACGAGCTTTCCGAGTTTCGGAACTAGAGCGGCGCAAGCGATGATGCCTTCAGCCACCTTGAGAACCCGGTTGGCTGCAGTCTCGATTGAACCGCCCTCCGCCAGATGCGTAGCGATGATTGCTGGAATGAGTTCCGTATCGATTGTCATTGTTGGTGACTTTTTGATCGCCTTCCAAGCTGCATCCTCGTTCACGATGATGCCATTGTGGATGACGATTACACCTTCGCGAGCTATCGGCTGGTTGTTAACGGTTCCGTTTGTCACCAGCCGACTGTGACCGAAAAACAGGTTGCCAAGCGGGGGGATTCGTCTCAATAGCCAACCGATTGGATAGTCAGCCCGGTAAGCAGTGAATTCGTTTCCGTCGTAAATCACCATTCCACTCGAGTCGCGGCCACGCTGCTGCGCGTGCTTGACGATTGTGTGGACGGAACCAGAATCAAGTTTTTGGGGTCCTACGAAGCCAAAGATTCCGCACACAGGTAGTTCTCCAATTCCCGAGTTGAACCGACAAGAAAATCAATTTTTCGGTTCTGAGCCAATTAAGTATGCCACGGGCGGTTTGCCAATAGCTCTCAAGTCAGTCGCTGATCGAACTGTAGGATTGACTGGTGCCAGCGCGTAAACAGACTTCTGACATCCCTATTAAAAAGCGTCGCGCGTTAGTCATGTGCTATTCAGCGGTCGGTTCGGACGCGAGAGTAACAAGCCAGATTCGTTGGCTAGAGTCCGCGGGTTACACGGTGGACGTTCTTAGTAGGGGTCCGAGCCATCCGGATGCGACGGGTGATCGCTTCGAGATCGGTAGTTTGCAAAGCCGGTGGCAATTGATTTTCGCGGCGCTCATGCCGCCAAGAATTCGGTTCAACTTGACCGTCAAGAAGTTTCTTCCCACAAAAGAACTTGAAGGTAGAAAGTACGACTTGGTGGTGGTGAATGATCACCACTTGCTTCCATGGGTCGTTCGGGCCGTACCTGAGTTGGCGAGAGGTCCAGTGGTACTCGATCTTCATGAACTCTATGCAAATAACGGAACAGATTTGGTGTACCGATTTATTGTTGCGCCATATGATGATTGGCTCTTGCGATTCATCAAATCACCCGTTTTCACTCGGCATTTGACTGTCGCTGAAGGGATAGCAGACATCTACCGCGACGAATATGGACTCGAGCGGCCCTCAGTAATAAAAAACGTCGCACCCTTCGAAGACCTTGAGCCGTCAAGTGTCGATCCGAAAAATATTCGATTGGTACATCACGGATACGCTTCTGCAGAGCGCGGAATAGATGTGATGCTTGACGCATCGTTGCTGCTTGACTCTCGATTCAAGCTTTTTCTCATGGTTTTGGGTGACGAACGTTCTTTGGCCCCTTTGAAAAGCCACCCGGCTATTGCTTCTGGTAGGGCCGAGTTTCGAGAGCCAGTTGGAGTCACCGAGGTAGCCAAGGCGCTAAACCAATATGATCTTGAATTGATTTTCTTCCCGCCCCGGTTCCCAAATAATATTCACGCACTTCCGAACAAGTTTTTTGAAGCAATCCAAGGTCGACTCGGGGTGATTATTGGCGAAAGCCCTGAGATCGTTCCATTTATTGAGGAGTATAAGTTTGGGACTATCGTTCATGGCTGGACAGCGAGCGACCTTGCCGGGGCCTTAAACAAGCTCAAAGTTGGAGACATTAATCAAATGAAATTTGCCGCAGCGAAGGCAGCGAGAAAACTATCGACAATTGGCGAGCGCGAATTGTTTCTGAGTGCTCTCGGGATCAAAAAGGGTCAGGCGCTTAAATTCTAGGTATTGGCCTTTCCAATCACCCGGTAGTCGATGTTGGGCCATTTTTCCTGGGTCGAAACTCGGCGACCGTCAATAAAGGCCCGAATTCCAGGGAAGTCTGTAGGTTTTAGAGTTCTATATTCGTCGTGGTCAGCTTGAAGGATTACGGCGTCAATTGCGTCCCCAATGTGATACGGATTGAACCCCAGTTTGTTCAATTCGTCATCCGAATACATCGGGTCTTGAACTTGGACTTTTGCACCGCGATTGGCTAGGGCCTCAACGGTTCCGAAAACTCCTGAAAAAGCAGTTTCCTTGACTCCTCCTCGGTAAGACGCACCCAGTACAGCTATTCGAAGACCGTTCAAGTCGCCGACAGCGTCTTCCAATAATCCAACGGTGTATTCGGGCATCCCGGCGTTTGCAGCCCTTGCCGCTGAAACTACGGTCGCAGCAGGGTCAGTCCAAAGGTAGAGGCGCGGGTAGACAGGAATGCAGTGTCCGCCAACTGCGATTCCGGGCTGATGGATGTGTGAGTACGGTTGCGAGTTTGATGCCTCGATTACTTGGTAGACATCGATTCCGGCAGTTGCCGCGTATCGCGCAAACTGATTTGCAAGACCGATGTTGACATCGCGATAAGTCGTTTCGGCTAGCTTCGCAAGTTCCGCGGCTTCAGCGCTACCAAGATCCCAAACACCGTTTCCTCTCGGTAGATCCGGGCGCTCGTCAAAGTCGAGAACTGCGCGATAGAACTCGATCGCTCTTGTCGCTCCACGCTCACTCAATCCACCTACAAGTTTGGGATACTTCCGAAGATCGGCAAAAACCCGGCCGGTGAGAACACGCTCTGGAGAAAAAACTAAGTCGAAGTCAACACCTTCTTTGAGACCGGATGCCTGCTCGAGCATTGGCTTCCATCGGTTCCGAGTTGTTCCAACCGGAAGTGTTGTTTCATACGAGACGAGTGTTCCTGGCGTGAGTACCTCCCCGAGAGATTGGGTCGCTGCATCCATCCATCCAAAGTCTGGTTCGGCGGTTTCTTCATCCACGAAAAGTGGAACAACAAGCACAACAGCATCGGCGCCGGGAACGGCTTGCGAATAGTCGGTCGTGGCGCGAAGCTTCCCCGCCGGCACAAGTTCTGAAAGACGCTCTTGTAGTTGGGCCTCGCCTGGGAAAGGTTCGATACCTTGATTTACGAGATCAACCGTGTGTTGTGCGACATCTACTCCAATTACTTCGTGCCCTTTGCTTGCGAACTGTACCGCGAGCGGGAGCCCGATTTTGCCGAGCGCAATGACGGCAATCTTCATGAGGCGTCTCCTGTTTGATATGAACGTTTCAATGTTACTTGCCGTTGCCGGTATGCCGGCGAATCGTCAAGAGGCTCTCATCCACTACGAGTTTTGCAATCGCGCTAAGTGAGAATTGAGTTGCGGACCACTTCGCCAGTGCAGCTCGTTCCTTTGCCGATAGCGGGTTTGCAATTGCAGCGTTCATCGCTTCCGCCACTTGAGCAACGTCGTACTCAATCGCGACACCAGCGTTCGGGTGGTTCGAGGCATGCAGAAATTCAATGGTCGGTCCGACTCCTGTGAAAATCACTGGGCACCCTGCGGCAAGGGAGGAATATACCTTTGTTGCGAGGGCGTATTCGTTTGCGGGCACCGGCGCGAGGCTTGCTACCGAGGCAGTTGCAATAGAAAGGATTGGGGATAATTCTGCTGGAGGGATTGGCCCGTGGAATTCAATTGAACCTTGAATACCGAGGTCTGCCGCTCTCGACCTCATTCGTTCACGTTCTTCGCCGTTTCCGTAATACAAGAGACGCGTTTCTGGATGTTCTGCCAGCACTATTGACATTGCGTCGACAAAGATCTCTGCTCCGTGCCATTCCGAGTATGTACCAGCGTAGACGAACAGCGGTGGCTTTACCGGAGATTGGCCTTTGTAGTGAAAGTCCTTAGTGTCGGCGCCAAACCCAATCGGTAGTGCAGGAGCCTTTATACCCACCTTTCGGAATCGATCGATTAACGGTTGGTGGGCGGCAAAAAGCATCTTCGCACCGTTGAGACCCCAAGTTTCAATGCGACGCAGCGGCCCAATCACAAACCTGTTTTGGGTAACAAGCTCGGCGGCTTCAGTCCAATAGTCGGCAGCTCGCACAACATATGGCGTTCGCCGTAACCATGCGACAACCCGGACGACCGCGACGGTTGTTGGTGGGGGTTCAACAACGTAAAGATCTGCCTTTCGCGAAAAGAGCAGTCTAAAAAACAGAGGAAGATCGTAACTTAGGTAACTTAAGTAACCGCGAACATAGTGCTGCTTGTCACGTTTGACTCTTGCTCTATGCACTTCTATCCCGGGAGGGTCATCAATTTTCATTCCCTTGGGTGGATTTGTCGTGAGAATTGTCACCTCGGCGCCGCGATCCCGAAACTCTTCGGCCCAGGTTCGGAGGATCGCGGAAGCTGCAGAGATCTCAGGGCCGAATATCCTTGAGGCGATTGTGATTTTCATTTGGATTCTGAGAGCAGTCTAGAAATGATTGCTTCTTGGATCTTCCGATCGGGTTCACTGGATAATTCGTGGGCGAAAGTGTCTGATGCGACCTTGAATGCTTCAATTTGTTCCGCGGTCAAATCCTTTAGTGTTTCAACTAGCGATTCTGCACTTGTACCTGATGTGATCACCCCATTGCCGTACTTCTCAATGTAACTCTCGATTTCGGGAGCTGGTGAAAACACAAGTCCAAGCCTTGCTTGGACAAAATCGAAGAACTTGTTCGGCAAATGATAGAGGTGGCTCAGAGTCTTTAAGGGATAAAGAAAGACTCCAAGGTCATACTGGTTTAACACATTTGGTAGCGACTCTGGCGGAACTGGATCATGCACAGTAACCCCGGGGACTTTTGAGGCTCGTTCTCTAATTTCGTCAAGGTGACCACCCGGGACGCGTAGCAGATATAGATCGAGACTGAAACCGGTTCCTAGAGTTTCAACCGCATCGATCAACTCAATTATGTTTCGTTCTGCATCAGCTGTACCACTATGGACGAGTCGAATGTGATTTCGGTCTACGGTGGTTGGCTCTTGATCTTGAAAATCAGCGGCGTTCCTAACCACTTCTGTGGTTACACCAAAGTTCTGTTGGTAAAGCCCCGCCAAGCCCGCACTTACGCTTGTTGCAGCATCGACGCGCGGCAAGTATTTTCTGCACAAATGTTGCATATACGGTCCAACAAGCCATCTCCAGACGAAAACGGTTGCACGCTCTTCAGGCGCCCACTCGTGCATGTCTGCATAGACAGGCGTGCTCCCAGCGAGCGCAAACGCTAAGGGAAGTGCCCGAGCGTCGTTTGCAACTACAAGGTCGAAAGAACCAGCCATCTTTGACTTTGAAAGCGCGACCCGCTCTCCTGGAGACTCTAGCTCGACAGAGTTGTAAAGGCGCATGCCGAGCTTCAGTACGCCAAGTGGGGTCTGAGGCAACGATGCGGCGGAATCGGGAACTTGGATGTGTTCCGAAGATCCAAGCGGCTTCGGACCATACCCAACGGTCGTGACGCTTCCGAACTCGCCGAGCACTTCGATTTGCCGGAGAACCCGAGAATCTGCGTGAATTGGCGAGAAAGAAATGCAGAGTATTCTTCTATTCTGCACAGTGGCCTTTCGTCGGGTGTAGCTAAGTATCTATCAGTCTAAGCGGGCGAGTAGGAGTCGTTTCTGTTTTCGATATCGAGAGGCTAGATCAAGCCGATTGAGCGGAAGCGCGGCAGGCCGAAATGTACTTGACCGACTCTTGTGAAATTGGCAGTTCAGGTTCAAAGCCTCGGGTTCTTAGACTGAAAAGATCTTCGCCTGTTTTCGTTTACGCTGCGGAAATTGAATCGCGTATTTGGAAAAACCCATGTGGGTAGTTCGATTGAAGACTAACTTGTGCCTTCACCTTTCGATTCCAGTTAGCTCTGATTTCTGCTCGGGTAGACTCGCACTGCTCGAAGAATGGATGCGAAATGAAGGCTCTCCTGAAGCTTTACCGCGAGGTTGTTGCTGTATTCCCGTTCGGCGGAGCAAAGTTCTTGAAATTATATGCGTGGTTACTTGCCTCGCTCGCGATTTTTGACGCCGGTGCACTTGGATTGTTGGCAATCATCATCGGGCCGATTGCGGCTGGTCAACCGGTCAAGTTGCCATTTTTGGGCAAGCTCGATACAGCTGGTGTTATTTGGATGATCCTTCTGATTTGTGTATTGATGGTCGTCAAAGGGGTACTGGCGACTTTGCTTACATGGTGGGCGACACGGAAGGTACCTCGTTATGAAGTAGCAATTGGTGATCGGCTTTTTAGGGCATATATCAATGCACCTTGGCGTGATCGTTTGCGCAAAAACTCTGCTGAAATCATGCGCTTTGCTGATTCGGGGGTGGATGCTACTGTCAATAGCTTCGTTTTGCCAGGGGCCACCCTTCTCGGTGAATTCGTTAGCCTCCTCGCGATTATCGTCACACTCGCCATTGTGCAACCTTTAGTAGCGGTCTCGACGCTGATTTATCTCGGTCTTCTCGGCGTAGCGCTTTTCTTTTGGGTGGCAAAGAGAGCAAGAGTGGCCGGCGAGGTTCATGTCGAAAATACGATCAAAGCATCTCGACTGGTTCTTGAAATAGTTGGAGCGATGAAGGAAGTTTCGTTACGCAATAAAGAAAACGAAGTGGCTGATGTGGTTGCGGCAACTCGGAGGTTTAGCGCGGTTGCTCGAGGGAATATGTATTTCCTGACCCAGGTCCCGCGATACGCGCTTGAGTCAGGGTTAATCGTCGGTTTTGTGGTGATTGGAGGAATAGGGTTCCTAGCGGGCGGAGTGCAACAGGCGATTTCAGCAGTTGCTCTATTTGCGCTCGCGGGCTTTCGGATGGCGCCATCGGTAATCCGGGTTCAATCGGTGCTTGCACAGATGGTGTCGATTTCGGAGTTTCCTAAGAGAGTTCTTAAGGAACTGGACGAAACAGAGGCTTCGTCAAGCGCGATCTCCAATCGGCCATCTATTCCGCTACCGAAAAAGATCGAAACGATCGAATTCAAGAGTGTCGGCTTCAAATATTCAGAAAGCGGCCAGCCTGCAATCGTTGGAGTCAATTTGTCAATAAGGCTCGGCACTTCGGTCGCGTTTGTGGGAGCCTCGGGTGCGGGCAAATCGACAATCATCGATCTCATACTTGGCTTAATCGAACCAAGCGAAGGGCAAATTTCTATTGACGGAACATCACTCTCTGACTATCGATCCTCGTGGCGGGAGCGGGTCGGCTATGTTCCTCAAGAAGTGGCGATGTTTGATGCGTCGATCGCCCAAAACGTCGCATTGACGTGGGGCAATGCGTTCGATGAAAAACGAGTGATTTCCGCGCTCAAACAGGCTCAACTTTGGGAGTTCGTAAAAAGTAGAGAAGATGGAATTCATTCTCGCGTAGGCGAGCGGGGGTTAGCCGTATCCGGGGGTCAGCGTCAAAGGTTGGGCATAGCTAGAGCGCTCTATTCGAACCCACTAGTTCTTGTTTTAGACGAAGCGACCAGTGCATTGGACACTTCAACTGAGGCGGAAGTTACGAAGGCGATTGGTGAGGTTCGTGGGGTAACCAAGATTGTTGTTGCACATCGCTTGGCCACCATTCGACACGTCGACTGCATCTACTTTCTTCAAGGCGGTGAAGTCCTTGGTAGCGGAAAGTTTGAAGAACTCATCAACAAGTTCCCAGATTTTGCTCAACAAGCTGCGCTGGCGGGGTTGGCATAAGGTACTTGAACTCACTGAAATAGAATTAGTGGGGTCCGAAACCACGATGGAGAAACATTAAATGAAGCTTCGTCAATTCGTTGTTGCGGTGGTTCAAAGACGAACTCTTGTGCTTAGTTACAACCTGCATAGATTGCGAAGAGGGCGAAAAAAGCGAAACTCAGTCAGTTGGGTTGTTGGCCCGGACGAATGTGCTTCAATGGTCTCCCAGATTTCACGGGCAGTTGTAGGTTCATATTCAGTCAATTTTACGCAGGAAGCCGTTTACGGTTACGAATACGATTTCAGATTCTGGACCAAACCGAATTCTAGATGGCGGTGGATGGAAAGAATCATTCGAGGTCCGATCCTTCTTGGAAGACTTATGAATCAAGCCCTTGGCTTCATCTATGTAGGCGCTACGGGATTCTTATTGACCGACCCAGACGAACGTGAGTTTGAGTTCGCATATCTCAAGAAGAAGGGTTTGCCGATCGTCTGCTACTGGTGCGGTTCAGATATTCGATCAATCAAACGGATGCACGAACTTGAAAAGCAGACCGGGGTGCCAAACATATCAACTTATATGGGTGAACGGGGTGCAATCTATGAGTCGGATGCATGGGACGATTTAAAACGCAAGATCGCAACCATTTCGAGCCGATATGCGAATGCGATGTTCAGCAACACTGTCGATCATTTAAGCTACTTGACCTTAAAGACGGAACCCTTCCTCTACTTTTTGCCGGATAGCGAATCAGTGAATCTCTCAAAATTCGACGATTTGAAAAGGCCTGTTATCGTTCACGCTACGACTGCACCATCTATAAAAGGCACTGCGTTAGTTCGTTCTGCCATTGCAAGACTTCGCCGAGATGGTTATCAATTTGAGTATGTGGAACTTATTGGTGTTCCAAATTCAACGGTGAAGGCGGAGCTCGCTCGTGCGCATATTTCGATGAACCAGTTTTATGGTTTCTCGCCAGCTGTTTTTGGGGTCGAATCTTTGGCTGCCGGTTGTGTGGTAATGATGAGCGCTGACGAATTCGTAGAGACTGACTTGCCTAACGGCAGCAATGAATGCTGGGTAGTGACAAAACACTACGAGGTCTATCTCAATCTCAAGAACCTTCTCGACCACCCTGAGACGCTAAAGAGCATTGCAGAACGAGGTTTTGAATGGGCGAGAGAAAATGCGATGAAAACTCGAGCTAGTGAAAAGCTCGGGCGTGTTCTGGATGCCGTGGTTGACGGTACCTACAAGACATCGGAGGTTAACACTTGAGTGATCGCATTCTTATTGTTGGTCGCGGGAAAGCTGGATTGTCGCTCGCGGATGACATCCGACGGCGCGGTGGAGTAGTTATTGGGTTTCTTGATGATTCTGCAAGCGGCGAGGGAGTTCTCGGCGATTTAGCTTCCGTGAACCAAGTTGTAGTTGAACACAATGTAGATCTCGTATATTTCGCAATTCCATCATCATCTGCAAGTACAGTTCGGAATTTCATAAATTCGATTGAATCCGACAATGTGGACATCGCCATCGTTCCCCGGACCTACGAGATCCTAACGAAAGAGACTGTCGACATTAATGACTTGACTGATGTCGATGTGCTCGATCTCGTGGGTAGGGAGCCGGTAAAGCACGACCTGCTTGCGGCTCGAGAGTTTCTTCAGGGCAAAAGGGTCTTAGTGACGGGTGCTGCTGGGTCTATTGGATCGCGACTGACTCGTCAGATCCTAGCTGCTGGACCTTCGGAAGTTATTTGCATCGACTGGTGGGAGAACGGAATATTTTTTCTTCAGCAGGATTTGGAGTCACCTAAGAACTTGACCTTTCAAATCGCCGATGTTAAAGATCTCAATCACATGGAGCAGATATTTAGCAACTTCAATCCCCAAATTGTTTTCCATGCGGCTGCCTACAAACACGTACCTCTCATGCAGGAAAACCCAATTGAGGCAATTAACAACAACGTACTTGGGAGTTTGAATCTGATGGAACTCTCGATTCGTCACGGCGTTAGTAACTTCGTATTTGTCTCAACCGATAAAGCCGTCAATCCGGTAAATGTAATGGGGGCTACGAAACGACTCGGCGAAATGTTGATGGAGTGTTTCTCGGGACTTTCGTCGAAAATTCGTTTTACGGCTGTGAGATTTGGAAACGTCATTGAGAGTAATGGCAGTGTGATGCAGATATTCAGATCTCAGATTTCGAAGAAGAAGGCTCTTACCGTTACCCACCCGGATGTGACTCGATTTTTCATGACAATAGACGAGGCCAGCCAGCTAATTGTTCAAGCTGCTGCGCTTGGTGAAGATCGCGAGATTTTTGTGTTGGACATGGGTGAACCTGTAAGGATCATCGACCTTGCGAAGAGCCTGATTCGGGTAGTTGACCCAAGCCTTGAGATCGAGATCACGGGTTTGAGACCAGGCGAGAAAATGTTTGAAGAATTGAGCTATGAACCATCCAAGGTGAAACTAACTTCAAATGAGAAGATATTCGTGGTCCACGGTGAGAAGGCGTTTGATCGCGGCAAATTCATGACCGAAATGCGAGACCTGGTGCGCTTGACAAATTCATATCAGATATCAAATCGCGAGGCTATCGAACGCCTTCGAAATTTGGGATTTGCGATTCAGTGACAGACAAATCGGGAATAGTCGTTACAGGATCCACCGGCAGACTTGGAAGACGGCTTCGCAGACTATTTGAGACCCGTGCAATTCAGGGTATCTACTTGTCGAGCGTCAGAAGTACCTCAAGCGACCATACAATTCAAGTCGATTTAACTGATCGAGCTCAAATGGAATCAACATTCGCCGAGTATCAGCCGAGCGCAGTGATCCATTTAGCCGCCTTGACAGGAGCTGAGTGTGAAATCGATCAATCTCGAACTCGAAAGATAAACGTAGAGTCCGTTCGGATGCTTCGAGAATTAAGTTTGCAATTCGGGGTTGCCAGGTTCGTTCTAGCTTCTACGGCAGGGGTGTATGGTGACAGATACAACGCCCCTGTGTCGGAAAATTCTAGCCTTGAACTTGGTTCAGCGTATGCGAAATCAAAACGAGAAGCAGAACTCGTCTTTGAGGATTCCAAGACAACGAACTTGGGTTTATCCGCGATTGCGCTTCGCATTTTTAACATATACGGACCCGGAATGACAGACTCGCTAGTGAATCGGTTGGCAGTCGCGACTTCTGAAAACCCGGTGTATCTGGCTGGTCTAGATACTTTTGTCCGTGACTACGTGCATGTTGATGATGTCGCTGAGGCATTGTTGAAAGCCTCAACTGTAAGTATCGATTCCGAATTCAAGGTCTTGAATATTGGCGCTGGAAGACCCGTTTCCAATCGAAAGCTCGTGGAGAGTATCGGAGCAAAGCATTATGCGCTCGAGCAGGAACGAATCAGTTACAGTTGTGCGAATATTTTCGAGGCAAAGCGAGTATTGGGTTTCGCGCCTAGACAAAGAATCAGATCTGCTGAAGTTTTGGGTCAAATTTGATCAACCAGGGATCAACGGCATTGAGCAAAACGTTCCACTGACGGACTCACGCTTGCCGGCCCGCCAAGCAGCGTCATCTCAGTCGCGCCGAAGTTCTTGATGTCTTGCAAGACATAGGACGGGACGCACGGACCAGGAATTACATACAAGGGTGCAGACTGTGCACCCGCAACCGCTGCTCCACTCAGCGCGTCAGGGTATGTAAATCCAGCCGCGACATAAACGCGAGTTGCCGTCTCAAACGCATCTCGGTTTATTTGGCCGGAAACTATAAATCGATCGGAGCCCGAAACACGCTTAACATCCTCAACGCCCGAGACTGCCGCGAGCCCGCTCTCGAGTTCGGGTGTCACACTTGCGGGACCTCCAGCAATGATTATGTGCTTAGCGCCCAAGCTTGTTATCAGAGACACAAGTTCAGGGCTCACGCCCGTCAGCTGACCATCAACAAGTAGAACAGGTGCTTTGATTGACCCTGCAGCAGCGCTTGCCGACAGAGCATCTGGGAATGTCGCACCCGTAGCAAGGTACACGGTTTGGGATCCTGCGGTAAATGCATTTCGAATTATTGATTCCGCGACTGCATATCTATCGGGTCCGCCTTCACGTCGTATGTTGGGAGCCAGAGTTGAGAGCTGAGCGTAAACATTGTCAGACACTGACGCTGGTCCGCCCACCACAACGATTGTGGTCGGCGCCAACCTCTGTATCTCCGATTTCACCTTCGCGGGTAGGGAGTCACTTGGGGTAAGTAGCAGCGGCGCTTTCTGAAGTGCAGCCGCTGGCGCAGCACTGAGAGCGTCCGGGAAGTTTGAACCTGTCGCTATATAGACCACGGAAGCGGTGGCCGGAAAGTTCTTTTGACTTATCCCAATCGCAACGTCATATCGATCAGATCCACCGATTCGATCTACGGTCACGTTTTGCGGGATTATGACGTGTGTGTCACCGAACCAGTTATTGTAAAAGGCCCAAAAGTTTCTGTTGCCATATGAGGAGCACGAATCTCCGGGTCCGCCTAGATTTGCAAGTGCTGCAGCATTCGGGACATATGGAGTGTAGTTATAAAGCGCTGCGGTCGCATTGTTCTCAATGTTTACTTCCAGGGTCCCGCAGGAGGTCCCTGGCTTGTATTGGATATTTCTAATACCAGGCTGATACGAGCCCCATGGTGTAGGAGTGCTATAGCGCTTGAATTGCCATGCGGCTTGATATATCTGGTTGTAGAGTCCCCAATACTTCGCGTCGCAAGTGCCCCCAGTTGTATCTGGACAGCCGTAGCCCATGGCACGTTGAAGTTTCCCGTCCGACGGGCCTGTATTGGTTATTAGACCTTGTTCCTTCTGGAGGGTAACTATGATGACTTTGGCGCTAATTCCACATGCCTTTTGAACTTTGAAAATAATCGTTGATGTTAGCTCTCCGTTTGCACCGACATAGTTTGTACAGATATTGCGATCGGCAGCACGGTCGTAAGTGTCGGTGCGCACTATATTCAAGCAATTGGAGTTGGAACAACTCGGGAGATTGCTGTCAAGAAACTGTTGTATCTCCTGTTCGGTCATTGCATTGCTGTCGTAGAAAGCGTCGTCGCTAATGATATTGCCGGGCTGGAAGTCGCTTCCATTCAATGCGGTCGCATTCTGGGGGGCGAGAAATGCGAAACAACCGATCGAAAGCGCGACAATACCAGTGAGTAACTTTCGAGCATCTGGTTTCATGGTGAATCACCCCTTCCCCCGGAGCTTGCCTCTAGAGATTCTAACAATTTGCTTGTAATAGTGATCGACAATTGATCTCGGGAGTGTTCTAACCCGTTTGTGCTACTGGGCCAAAATTCTTGAGGTGATATTTTTCAAGATCGCGACGCGCTTGTCCTAGTAACAATTCCAAAAAACATATGGTTCTACCGATTTGTCCACTACGATTTCTTACGTGAAATCCAGAAATTCAATTTTCTCGAAGCGAACGACGGCTCTAGTCGTATTAGTTGGTCTTCTTTTCGGGCTTTCAAATGTTTCAAGTGCGCAGGCGACCGCCACCGTCCACTTGGAGGGGACAATTACGATGCCTGGTGGAGGCGTACCTGATGTTCCAGTAGTTGTGACGCTCAGTCTCCAATCCATCGATTATCCTGTCACTACAGATCCAGTGACCGGCCATTATTCACTTGACGCTCCTCCTGGCACTTACTACCTAAGTTTCGAATACATGGGCAACGAAAATATTGTTAAGAAAATTTATGAAAACGGTGCATTTGAACCTGGAGTTCCCCATTCTCCGAGTGTCGTACTCACAGAGGGAAGCCCTCGGGTAATTGACAAGGAACTGATTTCAGGAGCTTCGATTTCGGGGACAGTCGTCGGAACGGGGAATGTGATTCTTGATTCGCTGACGGCAACAATCAGAGGGTGGGGTGTAGGTCGATCAATTGTTGATTTAGCCACGGGGGCATATCAAATTGATCAATTAGCGGCAGGTACCTACGACCTTCAATTCACATCTACAGCTCGATGGAAGCCGAAAGGAATTGATTCGGTGCATGTAAATAGTGGCGAGCATGTAACTTCGCAAGATGCGATCCTGGTTCAAACGACGACTGTTGAAGGGAAGGTTTACAATCGTGCAGATCAATCTGCACAATTACCCATAAGTTTGTGGGTTGGCCTTAGGAACCCCAATACTGGATCCGTTTCTTCATCGGTCGAAACTGCCGCAGATGGTAGCTTTCATATGTACGGTGTTGTAGCTGGTACCTACGAAGTCTGTGTTGATGCTAGCTTAATTTCAGCGCGGAGCTGTATCTTTGATGGCTCGGTGGGGTCCAACCCGACAGTGACCATTTCGGATGGGCAAATAATTTCAGACATCAATATCCCAATAGATTTTCATGGTGCTATTACCGGTCGAGTTCTGTCTCGCACCTCGCTCGAGCGCAAGTCCTGCGACGCCTCTCGCGTCTGGTGAAGTCACTGTATATAAGTTCGACGGGACATATTTCCAAATTGAAGAAACTGTGCCGATTGT
Organism: Cryobacterium sp.; assembly: GCA_019639015.1. Classification (GTDB taxonomy): domain Bacteria; phylum Actinomycetota; class Actinomycetes; order Actinomycetales; family Microbacteriaceae; genus Terrimesophilobacter. Next base: position 72,755 of record JAHBSS010000003.1, read on the forward strand.
TGGTGACGGTACGTTCCAGATTACTCAACTTGAAAGTGGCGACTACGTTTTGCGCTTTTCAGACAACTATGGAGTCTTTAATTCGGAGTATTGGCAGGACCAACGATATTTCTACGACTCGACTGTGATTCACGTCGATGATGGATCGATAGTCGAATTAGCGGACTCTATTCTTGATACAAGAAGCATCGATGTTTCAAGAATCAGTGGTAATTCAAGGTTTGACGTTGGAGTCAATGTTTCGAAACAGTTATATCCGGAAGGTTCAGTACCAACCCAAGGTATTCCCGTTGTTTACATAGCGAACGGATACAATTTTCCGGATGCACTTACGGCAAGCCCGGCAGCCGCACTTGTAGGTGGTGTCGTTCTGTTGGTTGAACCAGACTCAATTCCAAGCGAAGTTGCAGCTGAGATCCAACGTCTAAGACCCTCAAGAATTATCGTCGCCGGTGGATGGGCGTCGGTTTCACCCCGTGTTTTTGACCAACTGTCTACGTATGTTGCGTCACCCTCGGACATTTCCAGGGAAGGCGGTAGTGATCGGTATGAAGCATCGCGGTCAATCGTTCGGGACGCATTTTCTGGGACTGGTTCAGATTATGCGATCATTGCAACAGGAGCTAATTATCCGGATGCGCTCTCCGCGGGCCCAGCTGCTAGTTCTATTGGTGCGCCGGTTATCCTTGTGGATGGGTCGGAAAGCTCTCTTGACCAGCCCACAGCACAGCTGTTAGCCGATTTGGGTGTGAAATACGTCGCAATTGCCGGCGGTACTGGCTCCGTAAATCCGGGAATTGAAGCATCCCTCAAGGGTCTTCTTGGTACAAGCAACGTCTATAGGGTCGCGGGCAAGGATCGGTTTGAGGTAGCCGTTCTAATCAGCAAGCTGTTTTTCGCCGAAGCAGATTATGCATATGTAGCTACTGGGTACAAATTTCCAGATGCGCTGACTGGAGGTCCGCTCGCTGCGAACAATGGCGCGCCTCTTTTGCTTTCCCCGCCAGAATGCCTCCCGAATGATGTCTTTGGTGAAGTAATGGATTTGGATGCCCAATCACTAGTGCTATTGGGCGGCCCGGGTTCACTTTCAACCTCGGTCGAAAACCTCACACTTTGTAACCCTCAGGCGAACACGAAGTGATTCTTCCCATCAGAAAGCAGTAACTCGGCAATCTCGACGATCCGCTTTCCGTCCTCAAGGGTTACAACCCCGTTTGAGTTACCGGAAATGACTGCGTCACGGAAGGCCTCGTGCTCGGCAAGTAGTGGCTCTTTTCGATCGAGTGCGTAGCGGGTTGAATCCCCTTCGGAGACACCTCTAAACTCGCCTGGATCCCAAGCGACTTGAATGCGGCCGTTTTCATAAAAGGTAAGATCCGCTGTCAATGTGTCCGCGACTAGTACGCCCTTTTCACCGGTGATAATGGTTACGCGTTCCTTAAACGGGGTTAGCCAATTAACGACATGGGAAGTGATTGTTCCACCACTTAGAGTCCCAACTGCGACAACCATGTCCTCGTGAGGGCGCCCACTGCGAAGCGTAGTGCGGGCATTTACCGAAACGTAGTCTTGCTGTGCAACCCATGCAGTCAGGTCGATGTCGTGGGTTGCAAGATCTTTGATCACTCCAACATCGGCAATGCGACCAGGGAATGGCCCCTGCCGCCTTGTTGCGATCTGGTAAATTTCACCGAGTTGACCAGCCTCAATTCTCGCTCTCGCGGCTTGAAGTGCTGGGTTGTACCGTTCAATGTGACCAACGCCACCAACTAGACCCTTTGAAGTGAACAAATCAAGCAGGATCGCCGCATCCGCGGAGGTAGAGGCAACTGGTTTCTCAATTAGGGCGTGAATTCCCGCTCCAGCTAATGTCTTACCCATTTCGAGGTGATAGATCGTCGGAGCGGCGACAACAGCATAATCAATGTTGAGATTGAGTAATTCGTCGAGAGTGTGAAAAACAGGCCGATCGAAAACTTGATCAGGTGTCGCCGGAGCTGGATCAAACACCCCGACAAATTCGACACCCTCTAGGTTCGCTAATACTCTTGCATGGTTGCTCCCCATGACACCGAGCCCGAGCAGTCCTGCACGCAAAGCCATTAGGCGCCAGCTCCTGCAACCTCGTTTACTACCTCGACAACTCGGTCGAGTTCGTCTTGAGTTAGGGAGGGGTAGACCGGGATCGAGAGCACTTCTTTGGCAACTCTCTCTGAAATCGGAAGATCAAGTTTCAAGTTGAATGACGGCAGTCTATGAATTGGCGTTGGGTAATAGACTCCGCTTCCGACTCCACGTTTGGTCAATTCTTCTGCGAAGCGGTCGCGATCGTGGTCGATTACCTTGATTGTGTACTGGTGGTAGACGTGCACTGAGCCCGGCGCTGTCGGCGGGGTCACGACTCCGCGGAGGTTTTCGCTTAGGAAATTTGCATTCGATTGGCGCTTCGCTGTCCACGCTGCAAGTTTCTTGAGTTGAACGCGACCGATTGCCGCGTGAATTTCGGTCATCCTGGTATTGAAACCTATTACCTCGTTTTCGTAGCGTCGCTCCATTCCCTGGTTACGAAGCATCCGTGCTTGGCGTTCTAGTTCTTTTGAAGAAGTGCTGATCAAGCCTCCTTCGCCCGAGGTCATGTTTTTCGTCGGGTAAAACGAAAAGGAACCGGCAATACCCCATGCGCCAACCGGTTTGCCATCAACCGAAGCCGCATGCGCCTGCGCCGCGTCTTCATAAATCTGAAGCCCGTGTTTGTCAGCGATCGCGCTTATTGCAACCAAGTTTGCAGGATGTCCATACAAGTGGACCGGCATAATCGCCTTGGTCTTCGTTGTTATCGCAGCTTCAATCGCTTTTGGATCGATTGCAAAATAGTCGGGTTCAACTTCGACGAATACCGGTGTTGCACCCGTCAACGCGACGGCGTTTGCAGTTGCCGCAAAGCTAAATGAAGGGATAATCACTTCATCTCCGGAGCCAATCCCACCAGCAAGAAACGCCAAATGCAAAGCAGAAGTACCGGAGTTCATCGCGATGCAAGCTCGGCCTTCGACCAAACTCGCGAATTCCGATTCGAAAGCTGCAACTTCTGGCCCCTGAGCTAACATGCCGGATTGCAATACCCGGTCTACTGCTTCACGTTCTTCAATTCCAATCTCGGGTCTCGCGGCCGGGATCATTTGAGCTCCATTTCCACTAGCTTTTCGGGGGACTCTTCAAAATACCGTGCTTGGCTGACTGGGCACTCCCAGATTCCGTCGCCTACCTTGCGCAAAGGTTCGCCCGCTTTGCCAACCCAGCCAACCCTCCTAGCCGGGCTGCCGACTACAAGAGCAAAGTCGGGGACATCCTTCACGACAACGGAACCGGATCCAACCAGTGCCCATTTGCCGATAGTCACTGGTGCAACGCAAGTGGCGCTTGCCCCAATTGACGCACCCTCAAGAATGTGAACGCCCACTGGCTCCCAGTCGTGAGCAGATTTGGGCGAACCGTCGGGGTTGATTGCGCGCGGAAAGTGGTCATTCGTTAGAACTACGGCAGGTCCGATAAAAACCCCGTCTTCGAGTCTTGCCGGCTCGTAAACCAAGGCATAGTTTTGAATCTTGCAATTGTCGCCGACTTCTACTCCGGTGCCGACGTAGGCACCCCGTCCGACGATGCAATTTGACCCAATTTTGGCCCCTTCGCGAACTTGCGCGTAATGCCAAATTTTGGCGGTCGAGGCGATTTGCGAACTTGTAGCGACATCTGCGGTTTCATGAATGAATGCGCCCGGTGAGGCCATGGAAGCTCCAGAAGGATTGGTTGCAAGATTGCATTCCCATCGTAGTCGCCGATAGCGACTGGAAATGTATTCAATCAATTGGTTGCCTCCTCGACGCGTAGTTCGCACCAGCGTGCGAGTCGATCATCCTAGGGGAGTCAGTAATTAGACTGGCGAGCGTGAAACAAGGATCAAACCAGGTCGCGGTTGAGACTTCCGGGAGTTTGACGCGACGCATCCTCGGTTTCGCCGGGATTCCGTTTGTATCGCTGTTGATTCCGTTCCTCTTCTTACCAATTCTGGCTAGAGTCGCTGGCGCAGAAGCTTGGCTCGCTATTGCTATCGGCCAATCCATCGGTGGATTCTTCGCGCTTTTTGTCGCACTCGGTTACAACACGGTTGGCCCAACCGAAGTCGCTAAGCTGCCTCCGGGACAAAGGCCTGCTTTGCTCCTAGCGAGTTTGCCTGCTCGGGCTATACTTCTACTCCCTTGTATCGCAGTGTCGCTAGTGCTTGCTCTTCTCATTTCCCCTGCAGGTTTTCGCGCGGAGGCGGGTTTGATGAGCATCGCAATGCTCTTGGCGGGGATGTCTTCGGCTTGGTTCATGATCGGCGACGGTCGACCGGTTCAGATAATGCTGTTTGAGCTGGTGCCTAGATTGCTCGCGACCATCGTGGCGTCTGGCCTTTTGCTTTTCTTGGGTCAAGTCATTTGGTATCCAATTGCACTCATTGTCGCCGCGACTATCGGCACAGGCTGGTACGACCTGCGGGTCTTGGCTCTTAGGTCAGATAATCGAGGACCCCGTCTCCCGGTATTTGCGACGATCAAGCAGAACGTTTCTGCGATGCTCATCGAAGTTGTTGGAGGTGCGTACAATTCGCTCGCTGTAACGTTCGTGAGTTTGACTGCTTCGTCCCCGCAAGCCGCTAACTATGTTTCAGGAGACAAGCTTTATCGAATCGGTCAGTACTCGGATTCTGCACTCGGCAACGCTCTGCAGGGTTGGGTGGTCGAGGCCGGATCCGCCAAATTCCGTGAACGGGCCAAGAAGTCCATTTTGTTACATCTCGTTCTTGGAGCCTTGGGCCTCTTGGGATTCGCCATCCTTGGACCCTGGCTAACCTCCATGCTTTTCGGCAGCAAGGTCAGCATGGATGAACCCACTTCTATTGGATTTGGGGTCGCGGTATTGGGGGTGGCTATCGCCACTGCTCTTGGGCGAATCACGTTAGTAGGGCTCGGCAAAAGGCTTGAGTATCTCATTGCAGTTGGTGGAGCCGCTGTGGTTGGAGTTCCCGCAATTCTTGTACTTGCAAAGTTGTTTGGTGCGGCGGGAGGCGCATGGGGCCTCGCGGCAAGCGAAATCGCGCTTGTTCTAGTGTTGATTGGCTTTGTCGCTCGCAGTTGGCAAAAGATCGAACCTACGTTTGACGGGGTGACTCGCAAGAACTGAAGCCTCGGCTCTAAGATCAGTTTGCAGCGCCAATGAATTAATAGAGGCGCCTTGAGAAGGTTTCTTGAGCAACCGGAACCGTGAAACTGGGATTGAAGAGGCAATGAAGCGAGCACTAATCACCGGGGTTACCGGTCAAGATGGGATGTACTTGGGTGAACTTCTTGATCGTGAGGGTTACGAAGTTTTCGGTTTGGTGCGAGGTCAAAACAATCCCAAAGTTGGCGTTGTTCAAAAGATTCTTCCAAACGCAAAATTGTTATTCGGCGACCTGACTGATCTGGGCGCGTTGCTGCGAATAATGGATGTTGCCAACCCCGACGAGGTTTACAACCTGGGAGCGATTTCGTTCGTTGCGCACTCTTGGGAAAACGCCGGAATGACGACAGACGTCACGGCGAAGGGGGCACTCAACATGCTCGAGGCCGTACGGATCCATGCCGGATCCAAGCCTGAGAGCATTCGCTTTTACCAAGCATCCAGTTCAGAGATGTTCGGCAAAGTTCACGAGGTTCCTCAAAAGGAGTCAACCCTGCTCTGGCCGCGCTCGCCATACGGCGTCTCAAAGGTCTACGCGCACTACATGACGATCAATTATCGAGAGTCCTACGGTATGCACGCGTCTAGCGGCATCCTGTTTAATCACGAGTCACCAAGGCGTGGGATCGAGTTTGTCACCCGCAAAGTTTCGGACGGGGTGGCGCGCATTGCCCGCGGTAAGCAAGACAAACTAACCATGGGTAACCTGGCCGCAAGTCGTGACTGGGGATTCGCCGGTGACTACGTGCGGGCAATGTGGCTCATGCTGCAACAGCCCGTCGCTGATGACTTTGTTATCGCTACCGGCAAGACCCACACAATTCGTGACTTGCTTGACGTTGCCTTTGCCCGCATCGGAATCTCTGACTGGAGCGATTACGTCAGCTATGACAAGCAATACGAACGGCCAGCCGAAGTCGATCTTCTTATCGGTGACGCCAGTAAAGCCAAGGAGAAGCTTGGTTGGGAGCCAACAGTTCAATTTAAGGAACTCATCGAAATGATGGTGGATGCTGACCTCGCGCTTCAGGAGCAAGAGGGCTAAACGTGAAACGTGTCTTGATAACCGGAGTCACCGGTCAGGACGGCACCTACCTTGCTCGCGAGCTTCTAACTGAAGGAGTTGAGGTTCACGGGACTCTTCGGCCCGAATCCGTTTCACTCGTGGAACCCGGTGTTAATTCGCACCGACTCAACTTGACGGATCGGGATGCACTCGAGCAACTCGTCAGGGACCTCAAACCAAGTGAGGTCTACCATTTGGCTGGTCAAACCTCCGTCGCTGCATCTTGGGAGGATCCGCTAGAGACAATTCAACAAACGGGCTTGCCGACTGCCGTTCTATTGCAGGCGATTGCAAAGTACAGCCCAGAAACAAGGATTGTGAATGCTTCGAGTGCTGAGATTTTTGGACTCGCAAAGGCGCCACAAAACGAATCAGCTGCCATTCGGCCCGTTTCACCCTACGGATCGGCGAAAGCTCTCGGCTACTTTCTCGTCGAAAACTTTCGATCAAGAGGTCTTCATGCGTCATCCTGCATTCTTTACAACCACGAATCCCCACTAAGGTCAGACAGATTTGTGTCACGAAAAATCACTCGAGCGGTTGCCGAAATTTCTCAAGGACTCGCAGAGAAACTTGTACTTGGGAACCTTGAGGCTTCGCGAGACTGGGGTTGGGCGCCCGACTATGTTCGGGCACTCCGGCTCGTTGCTGCTCAGCCTGAAGCCGCCGATTATGTGATTGGAACGGGGGAGAGCCACACGGTTGCCGAATTTGTCGAGGTGGCGTTCGAGGCCGTCGGAATTCGGGACTGGAAGTCTTATGTCACGACCGACGCTTCCCTCTTGCGCCCAAGTGATGGTGCGCTTCAATTGGCGGACTCAACTCTCGCCAACTCCAGACTTGGATGGAAGCCGACCGTGAGTTTCACGCAAATCGTAGCCAAGATGGTCCAAGCTGACTTGGCTGAATTGAAGCGGTAGAGGCGGATTTTCGTTGTAATCCCCTAACCTCCCACGGTATACACGAATTATGACCGGATCAGGATCGAAGGCGTTTTGGGAGAAGGCGGCGAACGAAGATCCTGCCTGGCACATCGCAACAAAGTTCAAAACACTTGATGAAGATTTCTATGAATCGGGTCGAAAAGAAGTCAATGAATTCCTTGACCGTGCAGGTTTAAGACTCACAAGAACCCAGGTGTTGCTTGAGCTTGGATGTGGCGCTGGGCGGATGACGAGGGAATTTGCCTCGCAAGCTTTGAGAGTTATTGCAACGGATGTGAGCCCCAAAATGCTTGAGCTCGCAAGAAAACACCTAACCAGCTTCAAGAATGTTGACTATCTGGAACTTGACGGAAACGGAAACCTACCAGTTGAGAGTGGTTCAGTTGATGCATTGTTCTCCTACATCACGATGCAACACGTGCCGACAGCGCTCGCGCAAGAACGATATTTGGCAGAGAGTATCAGGGTGCTAAAGCTTGGAGGATGGGGATTGCTTCAGTTTCGAAAGCCCGGGATACTGCCGCGTATCCTCGACTGGATTGGGCATATTGCGCATGCTGTTTCAGGAAAGCGCACTTTGAATGCCGCTTGGCGTGGGTCTCGAATTAAGAAACGTCGGATCGTCGAACTCGCCGCGGTGTGCCAAAAATACGAGTTCATACCCATCGGGAGAAGACACATTTGGCTAAAGTTCGAAACGTGATTCCTCAAATTGGTTGATCGTGCGTTCGTGGCAATTCCGGTTTTGAAGGCGCAACGATGAATGCTTGACGCCAACTCATTTCGCGGGAAGCCTTCACGGTGCAAACAATAAGAGTCAGCCAGCAGAACTCCCCGAGCACACTACTCTCCGCGAGGGAGGCAATGATCAGGGCAAGCAGTATCAATGCTGGCCAGGTAAAAACTACGCTCCGGCGTTGCACTGCCAGAAGCCAGGAGCGCAAAAATGCCAGCCCGATCAACAGTAGGAACAACGCGAATCCGACGATTCCTAATTGCAAGAGCACATCCAAATAACCGCTAGCAGCGGATGATGGTGCGCCTCCTGGCAGATTCCGAAACCCGAGGTAAGGCACAATTTCAAGTCGCCAGGAACCGATCCAACCCCATCCTTCAATCGGATGGGCTGACAGCAAAGATCGAATTCTGCGCCAAAGATTTAGTCGGTAATCAAGCTCTTTGGTTGCATCCAGAAGTTGAATGAGAGGTGACCGGAACACCCAACCGGCGACAACTATCAAGACGGCGGTTCCAAAAATCGCAATGTTCCAGAATCTTCGATTGCTCGGTCGAACTTTTCGCAGCCCGTACAACACCGCTGCGGCTACGCCAACAACTAACGCAGTTCCGATTGCTACAGGAGATTGCGAAAGCGCGAGGGATAGCGCCGCACCGGTCAGCGAACCAATCGCCACTCCTTTTCGGATCGATTTGGTTCGAAGCTCAATCATGAATGTCACGAGAGCGATGATTGAAACTACGCCCAACTGGTTTCGAGTTCCAAATACCCCTTGGATTGGGCCCAGAGAAGCGATATTTCCAGCAATTTGAAGCAGCTTGATTCGACTGTCAATAAGGACGCCCGCGAAAATCTCAAGCGCAAGCGAAAGCGCGATTCCAAATCTGAGCACATCCCCAAATGCCCTTACTAGTTGAATCGAATCACGCAACAAGGAAGTCGCGATTGCAATCAACGTGAATCCACCCCAATACGCGAGACTGCCAAGGCTTGCCCACTGGTAGTTGCTCCAAAACAGCGAGAGCATCGCCCAACCAACGAAAGCGAGAAGGGAGATTGGTAGCAAGCCCGTCCATTCGATTTCGCCACGCTTGGCATACAAGACGAATCCCCAAATGAGACTCAAGGCGCCGATCATCGTAATTAGTCCTGCCCAACCAGTGAGTTGGCGTAACGCGAATGCGAACGCGGCAACCCCAATTGAGGCACTTGCCAATACCGTTAGGAACCTTGCAGAGGATAGAAAAGCAACGATTACATCGAATTTATGAGCTCTGGACATGACTATCTCAAAGTAACTCGCGACGCTTCGTCTTTATTGCTATCAAGAGCAAGAGTGCTAGCCCGTACTCAGTTATGAGTCTGCTTTCCGCTAGGGATTGAACAAGTAGCGCGACAAGAATAAGCAACGGCAACAGTGTGAGAGCGCTGAACTTTTGAGTTAATCCAGGAGACGATTGGGGTCTGTCGGCCGCCAACTGCCAGGCCTTTATCAGTGCGGCCCCAACCAAGGCGATGAAGATAACCAGACCGACAAGACCAACTTGGAATGCAACATCCAACCAAGTGTTGTGTGCTTGAAGTTGCCTAACTCCGCCTCTGAACACCAAGTTATTGAATGGTTCGACCCAAGGCACCCAATAGCTCACCCAACCCCAACCAAACGCAGGTTGCTGTTGAGTAAGCTCGATGACCTTTTGCCAAATACCGAGCCTGCCGGTCAAATCTGAACTCTTACCGAGTAATTCGAAAATTTGGGTTCGGAACACTAGCGCTGCTCCGAGCAGAATTGCCGTGATTGCCAAACTTGCCCCGTACACGAGCCACTTTCCGCCAGCGGTTTTGACGCTTCGAACCAGTAGCAAAATACAAAGCACAACTGCAGTACCGATGAGCGCAAGAGTGACGGTTGCGGATTTGGTCATGAGGATTGTCGCAAAGGCAATCACAAGCCAGAATACGGCCGAATATTTGCTCACCGCTCGCTTGGTCATTTGGATACTGATCACAATGAGCGCAAGT